>DATFAY010000139.1:0-15567 GCA_035254085.1 Piscinibacter sp. | reverse complement strand
TGCCGCGCACCGCGGCCACGACGTAGGGCAGCCCCTGGTCATGCAGCGGGCTCAACGCGATCTCGACCATCACTTCGCTGCCGTCGCGGCGCTTGGCCACCAGGTCCATCTGCGTGCCCATCGGGCGCGCCCGCGGCGCATCGCCGTAGGCCGTCCGGTAGGCCGCATGGCGCGGGCGGATGGCGTCCGGCACCAGCGCGTCCACCGGCAGCCCGACGAGTTCCTCGACGGTGTAACCGAGCAACTCGGCCGCGGCGGGGTTGGCCAGCACGATCGAGCCGCGGGAATCCACCAGCAGCAAGGCGTCCGGGTACGCGGAGAACAGCGACCGGAAGACATGCTGATCCAACAGTGGAAGCGGTTCGTTCATGCGGCTCGGGGCCAAGACCGCGCAAGGGCTGTGAGTCATGCGCGGCTTGCGCGTGCGGGGCTGGCGAAGCAGACACAGCAAGTCCGATTCCTGCTTCGCTGCCCGAAGCATGCTGCGTTCACAAACCGGCGCAGCTCGCAGGGATATTAGGCCCGGACGCCCCTGGAGAGCAGCGCGGGCCGGCGCTCTCGCCGCGGCCCGCGCCCTCGATCTCGACCCCAGCCGTTCACTGCGCCGGGCAGCCGCCCTCGATCTCCACCTCCGTGGCGGTGATCGCGGCCGTCGGCTGCGCCGCGGCGTCGAGCGAGCCCTTGACCTCGACCGCTTCGCCGGCGACCAGGCAGCTTGCGTGGCCGGAGGTGAAGAGGGCACCGGACGTGTCGACGCTGTAGCTGCCGGCGGCCAGATGCTCTTCGCCCGCCGCCACCTGCAGCACGAAGCCCGTGGCGCTGGTGCTCTGCACCGTGCCGTGGGCGGACACGAAGCTGTTGTCGGGATGCCGCTCCTGCTCGTCCTGCGACGATGCGCCCTCGACCTCGATGCGACTGGCCACCACGTTGCCACTCGCGTCGCGCGTGCCGTGGAACTCGATCGCCACGCCGGCCGCGAGGTCGGCCAGCGTGCCGTGCGAGAACACGGCCTGGCTCGCGTCGACGGTGATCGTGCCGGCGCCGGGCATGAAGTCGGCGTCGTGCAGCTCGACCGTCAGCAGGGTGGTCGTCACGCCATTGGCGGCGCTGGTGTTCACCGCGGTCACCACGCCGCCGCCTTCGGCCTGGGCCGTGGCGTCGCCCTGCTGTGCACTCGAGTCGATGCGCACCAGCGCGGTTCGCACGACCGTCGGGTCGGTGGGCTGGGCCTTGGGCTGCAGCACCCCGTGTGCCTCGATGCGGGTGCCCGCCGCGAGCGTCGACAGCGCCACCGCCCGATGCGTCGACTCGTCGAAGATGACCGCGTCGACTGCGAGCTGGACGGTGATGCCCGCGCCGAGGTGGCGATCGTCGACCACCAGGCTGTCGGCGCCGACCGACACCACGGTCGCGTGCAGCTCGGCCTGGTTGCGCAGGAACTTGTCGACATCGCCTTCGGCACGCCGCGTGACCACCGGCAGCACGCTGTTGGTCGCCGGGTCGTAGACGAAGCGCGCGAGATCGAAGTCGAGCAGCAGCGACGACGCGATGCCGGTGTCGAGCTCGAGCTCCACCGGGATCGTGACCGGCGAGCCGTGGCCGCCCAGGCTGGCATGCAGCGCGGGGCTGCCATCGCGCGGCACGAGCGTCACCGTGTCGGCCAGCGTGACGTCGATGCGCCGATAGGTCGCCACGGGCACGCTGGTCTGCGATAGAAGCTGGCCCACCGAGGCGAGCTGGCTCAGGTCCACGGTCGCGGGCGCGCCTGCCGCGGCGCCGTCGTACAGAACGACCCGCGCGCCGCTGGCGTCCACGGCCTCGATCTTCTGCACCTGCACCCAGACCTGCGCGTAGTCCTGGGCGAGGTTGTCGGTGATGAAGGTGCGCAGGTGCACGCTCTGCGGAGTCGCCGCGGGCATGGAGGAGCCACCCCCGCCGCAAGCGACCAGGACGGATGCCGTCAGCACGGCGAGAGGCAACAGGAGGCGAAGGTTCTTCATGGCGATGTGCTCCGATGGTCAAGTCCGCAACGGCGGCATGGGCCCGATGCGTCATGCCGCCTGCCAGGGGATACGCAGCAGACATGGGATGATTTCCCATCTGGGGCGCGAAAGAGGTAACAGGCTGTTGTCGAAGGTGCCGGACGGCCCCCGCCGTGCGCATGTCGCGCGCTTGCGCGGTATCAACCGCACCGGCCGCATCGCTTTGCAGAATGCCCACGTCACTTCAGGGAGGGCACAGACCCATGACGATTGCAGCAGACCAGATCCATGCAGGCGAGCACGCGCCCGAGATGGCACCGACGGCAGCCGTGCTCAGAACGCTGCTGAACCTTCACACCGCCAAGCGCAAGCTCCTGCTGGCCATGGACCGGCGCAAGCGCCTCGGTCAGTGCGCCGACGACCTCGAGCACGAACTCGCGCTCGCGCGGCGGGAGGCGCGGCAACTGCTCGCGGCGCTCGGCAAGGCGAGCGAGGCGGATGAGCCGGTCAGCGCGCCCGCCGTGTCAACCCGGCGCGAACGAAGTCGCTGATGCTGTCGGCGAACTGATCGACGCTGGTCTTGAGCTGCTTGAACTTCCAGCGCTTGATGTGCCAGTCCTGCACCATGGCCTGGCAGTGCGCGGCGATGAGCTCGGCCTGCAGGCCCTCGACCTGGCCGGTCGCCTCGATCAGCGCGGCCAGCTCGTCGTGCAGGCGCATCTCCGATCCCTTGGCGACCAGCCGTTGCGCCGCCGACAGCGTGCGCGACTCCATGAAGACGAAATAGAACCACGGGTGCAGCAGCTCGGACTGGAAGACGTGCGCCCGCAGCGTCGCGTCCAGGCGCTCGCGTGCGTTGCCGTGTGACTCGAACCACGCCGGGATCTCGGCGGCGACGAAGCGGATCATGTCTTCCATCATCGAGGCGAGGTCGTCCTTGCTCGTGATGTAGCCATACAGGCCGCCCATCGACAGCCCTGCCTCGCGGCTGAGCTCGCGCAGCGTCATGGCTCCGAAGCCCGCCTTGTTGGCGAGGCGGAATGTCGACTCCACGATCTTGCGCAGGTTTTCCTGCGCGACCGCCTGCCGCTTCACCGGAACCCGCTCGGCGTTGCGTTCCATCAGCACCTGCCAGACGGTCGACTGGTCGATCGGCGCGGCGCGCTTGAAGTCGGCGAAGCTGAAGCGAGGCGGGAGCGAGAGCTGCATGAAAAGGTCGCAACGGGTCCATTGACCCCCATGGCCGCAGATTGTAGACTGCGCCGAAAACCGAGCGAGCGCTCGGTTTGTTTTCTGTGTCGCGGCAGGATGTGCCGCAAGGGGTTCTTCATGACGCTACAGGTGTGGGCACCGCAGGTGCGGCCCGGCGCGCCGGCGCGGCCCGGGCTGGCGACGCCGCCATGGCCGCGCCCGCTTTCGCACGACGAGGAAGCGGCGGTGCTGGGGGCGCCGTGGTTCAGCGGCCTGCCCGCGGAGCTCGGGCGTACGCTGCTGTCCATGGGCGTCGTGCGCCGCCTGGGCGCGGGCAAGACCATGGCGCGCGCCTTCGGAGGCTGCGGCGAGTGGTACGGCGTGGCGCGCGGCGTGGTCAAGGTCTACTCGCGCACGCAGGCCGGCAAGCAGGTGATCGTCTCGCTCGCGCAGCCGGGGGACTGGTTCGGCGACGAGCAGCTGACCGATGGACCCGGCCCGCTGCACGACGTGCAGGCCTGCTCGCCGGCCATCCTGCTGGCTGTGCACAAGCGCGAGCTGCAATTGCTGTTGCAGCGCGAGCCGCGGCTGGGCATCGTGCTGGCACGCCTGAGCGCGAGCCGCGCCAGCAACATGCTGTCCAGGTTCACCGACGCCGTCTCGCTGCCGCTGCCGCAGCGGGTGGCGGTGCAGCTCCTGTCGCTGGCGCGCCGCTTCGGCCTGCCGTGCCGTGGCGGCGTGCGCATCACGCTGCACCTGTCGCAGCAGGACCTGGCCGACCTGCTGGGCGCCAGCCGCCAGCGCGTCAATTTCGTGCTCAAGACCTTCGAGCGCCAGGGGCTGCTGCAAGTGCAGCCGACGGGGCTGTTCATCGCCTGCACCAGCGGCCTGCAGGCAGCCACCGTCGCGCCGTGACCGAGCGCATGCCGATGAACTACACCACCCTTTCATGGGCCGTCGATGCGGACGGCATCCTCACGCTCACGCTCGACCGGCCGCAGGCGCTCAATGCCTTCACCGTCACGATGGCGCACGAGCTGATCCACGCCTTCTCTCGCGCGAGCGAGGACGATGCCGTGCGCGCCATCGTCGTCACGGGCGCGGGCAAGGCCTTCTGCGCGGGCATGGATCTCACGGCCGAAGGCAACGTGTTCGGCCTCGACGAGTCGCTGCGCCCGACGATGGCCGACCTGCGCGAGCGGCTGGACGACCCGGCGATCACCGAAGGCGTGCGCGACACGGGCGGGCGCGTCACGCTCGCCATCTACGACTGCAAGAAGCCGGTGATCGCGGCCGTCAACGGCCCGGCGGTCGGCATCGGCGCCACCATGACCCTCGCGATGGACGCGCGCATCGCGTCCAGCCGTGCACGCTTCGGCTTCGTGTTCGGCAAGATCGGCATCGTGCCCGAGGCCTGCTCGACCTGGTTCCTGCCGCGCGTGGTGGGCTTGCCGCAAGCGCTCGAGTGGGCCTACGCCGCAGAGGTGTTCGATGCCGACGAGGCCTTGCGCGGCCGCCTGGTGCGCAAGGTGGTGGAGCCCGATGCGCTGCTCGACGAGGCGCGCAGCCTGGCCCGTCGCTTCGTGCAGAACAAGTCGCCGGTGGCCATCGCGCTCACGCGGCAGATGATGCTGCGCAACGCCGCGGCTGCGCACCCGCTGGAGGCTCACCGCGTGGAGTCGCTCAGCATGTTCTACGCGAGCCTGGGCGACGGCAAGGAGGGCGTGGCCTCGTTCCTCGAGAAGCGCGCACCGTCATTCGCCAGCCGCGCGAGCGCCGACATGCCGCCCTTCTATCCCTGGTGGTAGGCGGGCAGGCGCTCGCGCGCCTCGATGTAGATGCGCCGGATCACCGCGAAGCGCTCGCGGACCTCGCGCTCGATGGCCGCGATGGCGCGCGCCACGGACTCGGCCGGCGTGCCCGGGGCGAACTGCACGTCCAGGGTGAGCAGCACCTCGTCGCGCCCGATGTACATGGACAGCGGCTGGCCCACCGCGTGCACGGCGGGCTGGCGCAGCGCGATCTCGCGGATGGCGGCCGAGGTGCCGGGCCGGATGCCTTCGCCGATCAGCAGCCCCCGCGACTCGCGCACCAGCAGTACCGCCACGCCCATCAGCAGCACGCCGATCACCATCGAGGCGGCGCCGTCGAGCCACGGGCGGTTCAGCCGGTGGCTCGCGGCCACGCCGGCGGCGGCCACCGCCAGGCCGAGCAGGGCGGCCGAGTCCTCGGCCAGCACGGTGAAGGTGGTCGGGTCCTTGCTGTCGTGCAGCGATCTCCAGAAGGGCCGGCCATGCGCCTCTTTCAAGAGCTGGCGCAGCGCGATCGCGAAGCTCGTGCCTTCGAAGCAGGCGGCGGCGCCGAGCACGACGTAGCTCCACATCGGGTCCTTCATCGGCTCGGGTGCGCGCACGTGCAGCAGGCCTTCGTAGAACGACACGCCGCCGCCGATGCCGAAGATGAGCACGGCCACGATCAGGCTCCAGAAGTAGAGCTCCTTGCCGTGGCCGAAGGGATGCTCCTCGCTGGGCGGGCGTTCGCTGAGCCGGGTGCCCACCAGCAGCAGCACGCCGTTGCCGGTGTCCACCGCCGAGTGGATGCCCTCCGAGAGCATCGCGGCGCTGCCGCTCAGTCCGGCCACCACGAACTTGGTGACGGCGATCGCGACGTTCGCCGCGATGGCGCCGTAGATCGCGATGCGTGATTCGGCCATTGGCCCTGGGCGAGCATTCGACGTGCCCGCTGCCTAGAATCCGGTCTTCCCGCTTGGAGCAGTCATCATGAGCCTTTCGACCTGGCTGGCCTTCTTCGTTGCCTCATGGGCGATCAGCCTGTCGCCGGGCGCCGGCGCCGTCGCCGCGATGAGCTCGGGGCTCAACCACGGTTTTCGCCGCGGCTACTTCACGACCATCGGCCTGATCGCCGGCATCTGGACGCAGGTGCTGGTGGTGTCGGTGGGCCTGGGCGCGCTGATCGCGGCGTCGTCCGCCGCATTCACCGTCATCAAGTGGCTGGGCGTGGCCTACCTGCTGTGGCTGGGCATCAAGCAGTGGCGCGCGCCGGCGGCACCGCTGGTCGCAGCCGACGGCAACCACGCGCCGGTGCGCCGGCGCGACCTGGTGCTGCGCGGCTGGATGGTCAACGCGGTCAACCCCAAGGGCACGGTGTTCCTGCTGGCGGTGGTGCCGCAGTTCCTCGACCTGCACCAGTCGCTCGGGGCGCAGTACTTCACGATCGGGGCCACGCTGGGCTTCACCGACATGGTGGTGATGGGCATGTACACCGCCATGGCGTCCAAGGTGCTGCGCCTTTTGCGCACCGCGCGCCAGATGCGCATCCTCAACCGCAGCTTCGGCAGCCTGTTCATCACGATGGCGCTGCTGCTCGCGTCCTTCAAGCGCGCCGCCTGACACCGGCGCCGGCGCGTGCCGGCGGCCTTTTCAGGCGAAGGCTTCCTGCAGCCGCTCGGCATGCGAGCGCAGCTGGTGCGCGGTGCCCGCCGAGGTCTGGGCCAGTCGCGCGTTGTGCCGGGTCGCCGAGTCGAGCTCGGCGATCGCGGTGGCCACGCCGTTGAGGTTGCCGCTTTGCTGCTCGGTGGTGCGCGCGACTTCCTGGGCGAGGTCGCCGACCTCGGTGAAGGCGCTGCCGATCGCGTCCACTGCCTGGTCGACGTGTTCGACGCGCTGCGCCGCTTCCTGCACGCTTTCGCAGGTCGACACGTTGAGCGCGCTGATCTCGCTCACCGCGCCGGCGGCGAGCTCGGCCAGCGAGCGCACTTCCTTTGCGATCACCGCGAAACCCTTGCCGGACGACGACGCACGCGCCGCCTCGATGCTGGCGTTGATGGCGAGGATGTGGGTCTGCATCGCAATGCCGCGGATGGTGTCGACCGCGGTGTGAATGTGCCCGGTGGCAGCCTGGATCGTGCCGAAGGCGTCGGACACGCCGCGCGAGGCGTCCTTGCCGCTGGCGACGAGCTCGGACACGCGCTGCGCCAGGTCGCGCACCCGCCCCGACTGCGTGGCCGTCTGCTGCACGCCCGCCGCGACATGGGCGACCGAGGTCGATACGGTGGACAGGCTCGCCGACTGCTGCCCCGAGCTGGCCGCCAGGCTCTGGCCGGACTGCTGCATGACCGAGCCGATCTCGGTGAGGTGGCGCACCCGATCTTCCACGTCCTTGAGCATGCCGGCGGTGCGCATCGCCATCTGCGCGATCGTTGCGCCCAGCACGCGCACCGACACGTCGCCCTCGGCATCGAAGCGCGCGAGCAGCTCGCCCTTGAGCACCCGCTGGGCCTGTCGGTTGATGGCATTCATCGGCGAGACGATCTGCCGCTGCAGGTAGGCCACGCCGATCCACGGCGCAATGACCACCACGGCCCACGCCGCGCCCACCAGCATCCGCGGCAGCTCCCACAAGGTCCCGGCCGCCGCCACCGCGGCGCCGGCCGTCAGGGCCAGGCAGCAGGCGACCAGCCGCTGCGTGACGGAGGTCGTCATCAGCCAGTGCAGCGCGAGCGCGGCCGGGTGGCGCCGCACCGCCACGCCGGCGCGCAGCACGTAGCGGGCATGCGCCGCCGCCTCACGTGCTTGCGCCGGCGACATCGCGGTGCCGCGGTCGAGCTCGCGATGGAGCGCGCGGGCCTGCTCCACCTCCGCAGGCAGTGCCTTCACGCGCACCCCCATGTAGCCGACGGTGGCGCCGCCCTCGACGATCGGCGACAGGTAGGCGCGCACCCAGCAATGGCTGCCGTCCTTGCTCAGGTTCTGCAGCACGCCGCTCCATGCGGCGCCGCCCGCCAGCGTCTTCCACATGTCGGCGAACACCGCGCGCGGCATCTCGGGATGGCGCACCAGCGAATGCGGCTGGCCGAGCAGCTCCTCGAGCCGATAGCCGCTGAGCTTGACGAAGGCGTCGTTGGCGTAGGTGATGCGTCCGGCCGCATCGGTGCGGGTGATGAGCACGTCGTCGTCCTGGAGGGCGACTTCCTTGCTCGGGCGAGAGTCCGTCATGGTCGGGGGGCGTTGTCAGAGGTGCCACGCACAGATCGGCGAAAGACCCGACGGCTGTAGCGGGATTCGCCGCCGATTTGAGGCAGGTCAAGTGCGACCTTCGCCCGCGGCCCGCGCGCGGGTCGCTCAGGTCACCGGCTGGCGCAGCAGGCGCTTGAGCTTGCCGATCACGGTGCCCAGCTCGAGCGGCTTGGTCCAATAGTCGTCGAAGCCCAGGCCGAGCGAGCGGCGCACCGAGGCGGGCAAGGCGTCGGCGCTGACCGCGATGCACGGCGTGTCCTCGGTGCGCGGGTCGTTCTTCAGGCGCTTGAGCACCTCGGTGCCCGACATGTCCGGCAGGTTCATGTCGAGCAGGATCACCCGCGGCGCGCAGCGCACCGCGGCCACCAGGCCTTCGGCGCCGGTCGATGCGATCACCAGCTGCCAGTCGGGCTGGGTGGAGAACAGCTGCTGCATCAGCACCACGTTGACCTCGTCGTCCTCGATGTAGAGCACGCAATAGCTCTGGCCATCGTCCCAGCGCGAGGGCAGGTCCAGCGGGATCGTCTGGGTGTCGCGCGTGCGCATGCGCCGGCCCAGCGGCAGGCGCATCTGGAAGCGCGAGCCGCGCCCCACCTGCGACCACACGTCGAGTTCGCCGCCCATGGCGCGCACCAGCTTGCGCGTGATCACCAGCCCGAGGCCCGTGCCGGGCACCTGGCTGCGCTCGGCCGACAGGCGATTGAACGGCTCGAACAGCCGGCTCATCTGCGAGTCGGTGAGGCCGCTGCCGGTGTCGTCGACGATGATCTCGCCGCTCTCGCGGGCGCGCAGGCGCACCCGCACGCGGCCGTTCTCCACGTTGTACTTGATCGCGTTGGACAGCAGGTTGGTGACGGCCTGCTCGAGCGCGTCGGGGTCGGCGCGAAGGGTCATGTCCTCCGCGCCTTCGGCCTCCAGCTCGATGTCGATGCCCTTGTGCGCGGCCAGCACGCTCAAGGTGGCGATGCAGCGCTGGACCACGCCGATGGCGCTCACCGTGCGCCGGCGCAGCGCCATGCGGCCCTGCTCGATGCGGCCGATCTGCAGCAGCTGGTCGATGAGCCCCAGCAGGCGTTGGCCCGCCTGCTGCAGCACCTGCAGGCGCTCGCGCTGGGTCGGGCTGAGCGGGTCGCCGGCGTCGATGGCCATCAGCTCGGCGAAACCGATGATCGCGTTGAGCGGCGTTCGCAGTTCGTGGCTCACCTGCGACATGAACTCGCTCTTGGCCTGGTTGGCGCGCTCGGCGGCGAGCTTCTGCCGGCGCACGTCCTCCAGCGAGTGCTCGTGGGTGATGTCGCGGCAGGCGCCGATCAGCGTGCGCCCGCCGGCGTCCAGGCGCAGCGCGAGCTGCAGCACCCGCTGCTTGCCGCCGCCCAGCGGTACGTGAAGCACCAGCGCGGCCGTCTCGCCCGGCGGGGGCGGCGAGGACACGGCGGCCCGCGCGGGCGCGCGGTCCTCGCGCGCGAGCAATGCCAGCCAATGGGCGTGGGGCATCTGCGGCGGCGCGTCGCCGGGGAGTCCGAACTGGGCCGCTGCAGCGGTGTCGAGCTCCACCGTGGCGCCGTCACCCGTCCAACGCAGTGTGCCCAGCCCGACTGCCTGAGCCGCCACCTGCCAGTGCTCGCGCCATTCGTCGATGTCCATGCCGCGCGTGTCCACCCGGCGGCGCAACCTCCGCCGGACGGTCCTCCCGCTCCTTAGCTCAACCCCAGTCCGACGGAGTGTATAGACAAGTTTTGTTACAGCCCTTGTGCGGCTGGCGGGCGGGTGCGCAGTCCGCGCAGGTCCTTGATCGCCAGCAGTGTCACGCCGATGATCGAGCGGACACGAAAGGCTCGTCATGTCCAGCTACCAGCGCATCCTCGTTCCCGTCGACGGCAGTCCGACCGCGCAGCAAGGGCTGCGCGAGGCGATCGCCCTCGCGCAGCCGGCGGGCGCGCGTCTGCGCCTGCTGCACGTGGTGGACGAACTCTCGTTCGCGATCGGCGCCAGCACCTTCGCCACCTATTCGGGCGACCTGCTCGACTTGCTGCGCGAAGGCGGGCAGGCCGTGCTCGACGCGGCTCGCGCGCAGGTCGAGCAGGCCGGGCTGGCGGTCGACACGGGGCTGCGCAACAGCTTCGAGGGCCGGGTGTCCGACCTGGTGATCGAGGAAGCGCAGTCCTGGCCGGCCGACCTGATCGTGATCGGCACGCACGGTCGCCGCGGGGTCGGGCGGCTGATGCTGGGCAGCGACGCGGAGCAGATCGCTCGCCTCGCGCCGGTGCCGGTGCTGCTGGTGCGCGGGCGCGCCGCGGCCTGAATCGCGCGGCAGGTCGCTCGTTCGCACCGGCCGCGGGCGACGACGCTACCCGCGCGGCAGGGGCGCCGATATCATCGCCGCGGCGCATCGCCCGATGCGCGCATGACGATGGACCGGAGGCTCCATGGACAGTCGAATCCGCCGCCAGACCCTGGGCGACCTGCTGCGGCGCAGCGCCGCCCGCCATCCCGCCAAGCTGGCCATCGCCTGCGGCGCCACCCGCTGGAGCTATGCCGAGTTCGATGCGGTGTGCTCGCGGCTCGCCTGCGGGCTGGCCGCGCGCGGCATCACGCACGGCGAGCGCGTGGCGGTGCTGGCGCGCAACTCGCATGCCTTCGCAGCCCTGCGCTTCGCGCTGGCGCGGCTGGGCGCCGTGCTGGTGCCGATCAACTTCATGCTGACCGCCGAGGAGGCGGCCTACGTGCTGCGCCACTCGGGCGCGCGCATGCTGGCGACCGACGCCGGCCTGGCACCGCTCGCGCGCGCGGCGGCGGCGCTGGACACCTCGGTGCGCGACTTCGTGTGGCTGCCGGCCGAGGAGCCGAGCGAGCCGGTCGCGGGCATGCTCAGCTTCGACGAACTCGCGCGCACCGAAGGCGAACTGCCCGATGCGCCGATCCGCGGCACCGACCTCGCGCAGATCGTCTACACCAGCGGCACCGAATCGTCGCCCAAGGGCGCGATGCTCACGCACGACGCCGTGATCTGGCAGTACGTGAGCTGCATCGCCGACGCTGCCATCGCCGCCGACGACCTGCTGCTGCACGCGCTGCCGCTGTACCACTGCGCCCAGCTCGACGTTTTCCTCGGGCCGGCGATCTACGTCGGCGCGAGCAACGTGATCACCGCCAAGCCGACGCCGGACAACCTGCTGCCGCTCATGCAGGCGCACGGCATCACCTCGTTCTTCGCGCCGCCGACGGTGTGGATCTCCCTGCTGCGTTCGCCGCTGTTCGACCGCACCGAGCTGGGCAGCCTGCGCAAGGGCTACTACGGCGCATCGATCATGCCGGTCGAGGTGCTGCGCGAGCTGGCGGCGCGGCTGCCGAAGGTGCGCCTGTGGAACCTCTACGGCCAGACCGAGATCGCGCCGCTGGCGACCATGCTCGGCCCCGACGACCAGCTGCGCAAGCCCGGATCGTGCGGGCGCGCGGTGCTCAACGTCGAGACCCGCGTCGTGGACGACCGCATGCAGGACGTGGCGCCCGGCGAAGTGGGCGAGGTGGTGCACCGCTCGCCGCACCTCATGCTCGGCTACTTCCACGACGACGAGCGCACCCGCGCGGCCTTCGAGGGCGGCTGGTTCCATTCCGGCGACCTCGCGACCATCGATGCCGACGGCGACATCACCATCGTCGACCGCAAGAAGGACATGATCAAGACCGGCGGCGAGAACGTCGCCAGCCGCGAGGTGGAAGAGGCGATCTACCGCCTGGCCGACGTCTCCGAGGTCGCGGTGATCGGCGTGCCGCACCCCACCTGGGTGGAAGCGGTGGTGGCCGTGGTGGTGCCCAAGAGCGGCCGGCCGCTGGACGAGGCCCGCGTGCTCGCCCACTGCGCAGAGCACCTGGCGCGCTTCAAGCAGCCCAAGCGGGTCGTCTTCGTCGACGCGCTGCCCAAGAACCCGAGCGGCAAGCTGCTCAAGCGCGAGCTGCGGCGCGCGCACGTCGACCTCTTCGGCGCCGGGTGAGCGGCGGCCGGCGCGCGTGGCGTGGCGGCGCCTGCCCGCTGCTGTAACATTCGATTCATCCAGCGAATCCGTGTTGCAGGGGGAGGGTGTGGGCGCCAAACAGCAGATCCTTGAACGATTCTCCACGCTGAGCCCCAAGCTGCAAGCGGCGGCGCGCTTCGTCGTCGATCACCCCAATGAAGTCGTGATCGGCTCGATGCGCAGCCTGGCCGAGCGCGCGGGCGCGCAGCCCGCCACGCTGGTGCGCCTGGCGCAGCAGCTCGGCTACGACGGCTGGCCGCAGCTCAAGGCCGCGTTCGCCGCCGAGATGGGTCTGCACCGCGAGGGCTATGGCGAGCGCGCCAAGTCGCTGGCCGCGCGCAGCGGCAGCGCCGACCTGCTGGGCGAACTGCTGGCCACCCAGCAGCGCAACCTGGCCGCCAGCGAAGCGCAGAACGCGCGATCGCTGCCCGAGGCCGCGCGCCTGCTGCGGCGCGCCCGCGCGGTGCACGTGGCGGGGTTTCGCGCGAGCTTTCCGATGGCCTATGCGCTGGTCTACGGCCAGCGCCTCTTTCGCCACTCGGTGCACCTGGTCGAC
The DNA here is from genome assembly GCA_035254085.1 of Piscinibacter sp. GTDB lineage: Bacteria > Pseudomonadota > Gammaproteobacteria > Burkholderiales > Burkholderiaceae_C > Albitalea. Next base: position 2,789 of record DATFAY010000139.1, on the reverse strand, counting down.
GGGCAGGGCGGGGGGCTGGAGATGCAGCTGCGCGCCATCGAGCGCGGCGACGCGCTGGTGGTGATCAGCTTCGCGCCGTACTCGAGGGAAGCGCTGGTCGCCATCGAGGCGGCGAAGGCGGCGGGGGCGCGCATCGTCGCGCTCACCGACAGCAGCGCCTCGCCGCTCGCGCTGGCGGCCGACGTGGCGGTGCTCTTCGCCGCAGAGAGCCCGTCGTTCTTTCCGTCGGTGGCGGCGGCGATGGCGATGGCCGAGGCGCTGCTCGAGCTGCTCGTGGCCGACGCCGGCAAGGAAGTGGCTCGCCGCATCGACCGGGCCGAACAGCAGCTGTTCGAGTCGGGCGCCTACCTGCAGGCGCCGGCGCGCCGCCACGCCGCGCGCACTCGCTGACCCGTCGACGACATCTTTCGAGTCCGGGCGATCCGCCGCGCCGGATCGATGGGCTGCATTCGGGTATCTACTGGCACAAACGTTGCTGATCGTGTTGCGGACGAATCGTTTGTTGCTTACCATGCCGAAGCCGCAACGCGCGATGCAGCGTGCGGAACAACAAACATCGATCGTGCCCATTCGCGGCGGCCGTTGCGCACGGCCGCGCGCTTCCTCAACGCTTGCACGCAAGGAGACATTCATGCGCATTGCCTTCGTTCCCGCCGCCCTGGCCGTGGCCGCCGCACTGCTGTCGCAGTCGCCCGCCGCGATGGCCGAGCAGCGCTTCGTCACCATCGGCACCGGCGGCGTCACCGGCGTGTACTACGCCGTCGGCGGCGCCATCTGCCGACTGGTCAACAAGGACCGCGCCAAGACCAACCTGCGCTGCTCGGTCGAGTCGACCGGCGGCTCGGCCTACAACGTCAACACCATCAAGGCCGGCGAGCTCGACTTCGGCATGGCCCAGTCCGACGTGCAGTACCAGAGCTACAAGGGCGTGGGCGCGTTCAAGGAGCCGTTCGCCGACATGCGCGCGGTGTTCTCGGTCCACCCCGAGCCGTTCACCCTCGTGGCGCGCAAGGAGGCCGGCATCAACGGCTTCGCCGACCTCAAGGGCAAGCGCGTCAACGTGGGCAACCCGGGCTCGGGCACCCGCGCCGCGATGGAGGACCTGCTGGTCGCCGAGGGCATGAAGATGTCCGACTTCGGGCTCGCCGCCGAGCTCAAGGCCGACGAGCACGGCGCCGCGCTGTGCGACAACAAGATCGACGCCTTCTTCTACGGCGTGGGCCATCCGTCGGCCAACATCCAGGACCCGACGACGGCCTGCGGCGCCAAGCTGGTGCCCATCACCGGCCCGGCGATCGACGCGCTCGTGAAGAAGCACCCGTACTTCGCCTACGCGACCATTCCCGGTGGCATGTACTCGAACAACCCGCAGCCGACCAAGACCTACGGCGTGCTGGCCACCATGGTGACCTCGTCCAAGGTGCCGGCCGACGTGGTCTACACCATCACCAAGGCGGTGTTCGAGAACTTCGAGGAATTCAAGAAGCTGCACCCGGCGTTCGCCCACCTCGACCCGAAGAACATGATCGCCGACGGCCTGAGCGCGCCGCTGCACGAGGGGGCAGCGCGCTACTACCGCGAAAAGGGCTGGATCAAGTGAGGCCCGGGCGCCTGAACGCGCCGCGCTGCAGGGGCGAGCGATGAACGAGACCGCCGCGGCGGCGCCACGCGTCGACCTGCAGCAGCTGGTGCAGGAGGCCGACCTCGGCGGGCGCAAGCCCACCGGGGTGCTGCGCATCGCGCTGTTCGCGGCCTGCCTGGGCTGGTCGCTGCTGCAGCTGTGGTATGCCTCGCCGCTGCCCTTCGCTCTGCGCATCTTCGTGCTCAACGACACGGAGATGCGCGCGCTGCACCTGGCGCTCGCGATGTTCCTCGCCTACCTCGCCTATCCGTTCGGCAAGCGCTCGGCGCGCACGCGCGTGCCGCCGCTGGACGTCGCGCTGGCGCTGGCGGCGGGCTTCTGCGCGGCCTACCTCTTCATCTTCTACCGCGAGCTGTCCACGCGGCCCGGCCAGCCCACGCTCATGGACATGGTGGTCGCCACCGCCGGCGTGCTGCTGCTGCTGGAAGCCACGCGCCGCGTGGTCGGGCCGCCGATGACCGTCATCGCGACGCTCATGCTGGCCTTCGCCTTCGCCGGCCCCTACATGCCCGACGCGGTCGCGCACAAGGGCGTGTCGCTGTCGAAAGCGGTGTCGCACTACTGGCTGTCCACCGAAGGCGTGTTCGGAGTCGCGCTGGGCGTGTCCTCGAGCTACATCTTCCTCTTCGTGCTGTTCGGCGCGCTGCTGGAGAAGGCCGGCGCCGGCAGCTACTTCATCAAGGTGGCCTATGCGCTGCTCGGCCACCTGCGCGGCGGGCCGGCCAAGGCAGCAGTCGTGTCCTCGGGTTTGATGGGCATGATCTCGGGCTCGTCGGTGGCCAACGTCGTGACCTGCGGCACCTTCACCATCCCGCTGATGAAGCGCGTCGGGTATCCGGCGCACAAGGCCGGCGCGATCGAGACGGCGGCCGGCGTCGACGGGCAGATCATGCCGCCGGTCATGGGCGCCGCGGCTTTCCTGATGGCCGAGTACGTGGGCGTGCCCTACGCCGAGATCTGCCGCAACGCCTTCCTGCCCGCGACCATCTCGTACATCGCGCTCTTCTACATCGCGCACCTGGAGGCGCTCAAGCTCGGCATCCACGGGCTGCCGCGCGCGCCGGGCGCCTCGACGCTGGGCCGGCTGCTGGGCTTCGCGCTCACCGCCTGCGGCGTCATCGTGCTGGCCAACGTCGTGATGTGGAGC
>DATFAY010000138.1:0-6255 GCA_035254085.1 Piscinibacter sp. | reverse complement strand
CCGACGGTGTGCGAGCTGCTGGGCCCGATGCCGATCTTGAAGAGGTCGAAGACGGAGACAGCCATGGATGGATGGTTGGAGCGCGCCGCGAGGCGCAGGTTCGGCGCTCAGGCCGTGAACGGTTCGTGGTCGGCGAGGCGGAAGCGTCGCGTGCGGCGCCAGAAGGCCAGGCTGGACCAGGGCCACAGCGTGGTGATCAGGCCGTCGCGGGTCTGGTACCAGCTGACGCAGCCGCCGCGCTGCCACACGGTGCCTTTCATGCGTTCCTGCAGCCGCGCGTTGAAGGCGTCCGCCACTTCCGGTCGCGTGTCGATGGCGGCGAGCTGCGCCCGGTCCATGCGCCGCAGCGCGTCGATCACGTAGCGCAACTGCGACTCGATCATGAACACCATCGAGTTGTGCCCCAGCCCGGTGTTGGGTCCGACGATGAAGAAGAGGTTCGGAAAGCCCGGCACGGTGGTGCCCAGATAGGCCCTTGCGCCGGCGCGCCAGACCTCGGCGAGATCGGCCCCGTGGCGGCCCCGCACGGGAAAGGGCGCCAATGCCTCCGCGGCCTGGAAACCGGTCGCCAATACGAGCACGTCGAGCGCATGGTGCTCTCCGTCGGCCGTGACGACGCCGTCGGGCACGACGCGGGCGATCGGCGACGTGACCAGCCGCGCGTTGCGCCGCTGCAGCGCCGGGTAGAAGTCGCTCGCGAGCAGGATGCGCTTGCAGCCCATGCGGTAGCGCGGGGTCAGCGCCTCGCGCAAGGCGGGGTCGCGCACCTGGAGCCGCAAGTACTTGAGCGCGATCGGCTCCAGCGCCTTCAGCAGGCCGGGCCGCCAGGTGAAGCCCGGGGCGCGCAGCTCGTGGGCGCCGTACACGGCCGCCCGCGCAAGGCGGCGCAGGCCCGGCACGTGCTCGTACAGCCACTGCCGCGCCGGCCCCAGCGGCCGGTCGCGCTTGGGAAGAATCCATGCCGGGGTGCGCTGGAAGAGCACCACCTGCGCCGCCTTGTTCACCAGCTGCGGCACCAGCTGGATCGCGCTGGCGCCGGTGCCCACCACGCCGACGCGCTTGTCGGCCAGGCCCACCTCGGCCTGCCAGCGCGCGGTGTGCATCACCGGCCCCTTGAAATCGGCCAGGCCCGCGAGATCAGGCAGGGCGGGGCGGCTCAACGCGCCGCTGGCGTTGACGACGACGCGTGCGCTCCATTGCAGCGCAGCGCCGTTGCGCTGCTGCGCCCGCACGATCCAGCGCTGCGCGTGCGCGTCCCATTCGAGCGATTCGACGCGCGTGCGCAGATGCAGGCGATCGCCCAATCCGAAGCGCCCGACGCAGTCGTTGAGGTAGGCCTCGATTTCCGCCTGCCCGGGATAGCTGCGGCTCCAGCGCGGCTGCGGCGCGAAGCTGAACGAATACAGCAGCGAGGGGATGTCGCAGGCCGCGCCCGGGTAGCGGTTGGCGTGCCAGGTGCCGCCCACGCCGGCGTCCTGCTCGAGGACGATGAAATCCTCGCGCCCATGCCGCTGGAGCTGGATCGCCATGCCCAGCCCGCCGAAGCCCGCGCCGACGATGACGACATCGACCTCCTTCGGCGCGGGGGAGTTCATGGGGATGGTTCCTGCTCAGTCCTCGTAGGCGGCCAAGGGTACACAAGAGCAGAACAGATTGCGATCGCCGTAGACGTTGTCCACACGGCCCACGGGCGACCAGTACTTCTGCAGGCGCAGGCTCTTGAGCGGATAAGCCGCTTCCTCGCGCGAATACGGGTGCGGCCAGTCGGGCTTGAGCAACGCTTCGGTGGTGTGAGGCGCCGCCTTCAAGGGGTTGTCCTCGCGCGGCCAGGCGTTGTTCTCGACCTTGCGGATCTCGTCGCGGATCGCCACCATCGCGTCGCAGAAACGATCGAGCTCCTTCAGCGGCTCGCTCTCGGTGGGCTCGACCATCAGCGTGCCAGCCACCGGGAAGCTCAGCGTCGGCGCATGGAAGCCGTAATCGATGAGGCGCTTGGCCACGTCCTCGGCGCTCACGCCGGAGCTGTCCTTCAACGGGCGCAGGTCGAGGATGCACTCGTGCGCCACGCCGCCGCCCTTGATCTCGGCGTTGTTGGCGCTGAAGTGGATGTCGTAGTGGTCGGCCAGCCGCGCGGCCACGTAGTTGGCGCTGAGGATGGCCATCTCGGTGGCCTGCTGCAGACCTTCGGCGCCCATCATGCGCACGTACATCCAGCTGATCGGCAGCACGCCGGCGTTGCCCAGCGGGGCGGCCGACACCGCGCCGATGCGGTGGTCGCCCGCCATGCCCGCGGCGCGATGCGCCGGCAGATAGGGCACGAGGTCCTCGGCCACGCACACCGGGCCCACGCCGGGGCCGCCGCCGCCGTGCGGGATGCAGAAGGTCTTGTGCAGGTTGAGGTGGCTCACGTCGCCGCCGAACTCGCCCGGCGCCGCCACGCCGACCAGCGCATTCATGTTGGCGCCATCGACGTACACCCGCCCGCCGTGCCGGCGCACGATCTCGCACAGCTGCTTGACGTGCGTGTCGAACAGGCCGTACGTCGAGGGGTAGGTGATCATCACGCAGGCGAGGTTCTTGCCGTGCTGCGCGCACTTGGCCTCGAGGTCGGCGAGGTCGACGTTGCCCTCGGCATCGCACTTGGTCACCACCACCTGCAGGCCCGCCATGTGGGCGCTCGCCGGGTTGGTGCCGTGCGCCGATTCGGGGATCAGGCAGATGTTGCGATGCGCCTCGCCGCGCGCCTCGTGGTAGGCCTTGATGATCAAGAGGCCCGCGTACTCGCCCTGCGAGCCGGCGTTGGGCTGCAGGCTGATGCCGGCATAGCCGGTGGCCTGGCACAGCCACTCGCGCAGGAGCGCGTCGAGCTCGTCGTACCCGGCCAGCTGATCGCGCGGCGCGAACGGGTGCACCTCGGCGAACTCGGGCCAGGTGATCGGAATCATCTCGCTGGTCGCGTTGAGCTTCATCGTGCACGAGCCCAGCGGGATCATCGAGCGGTCCAGCGCGAGGTCCTTGTCCGACAGGCTGCGGATGTAGCGCAGCATCTCGGTCTCGCTGTGGTGCGTGTTGAACACCGGGTGCGTGAGGAAGGCGCTTCGGCGCGCCAGCTCGGCCGGCATCAGCATGGCCACGCCCTGCTCGAACTGCGCGAAGGAGGGCAGCGGCCGGCTGGCCGCGAACAGCGTCCAGAGGGCCTCGATGTCGCCGCGCTGCGTGGTCTCGTCCAGCGAGATGCCGACCGACGCGCCCGAGGCCATGCGCAGGTTGAAGCCGGCGTCGCGAGCCGCCTGCAACAACGCCGCCGTGCGATCGCCGGTCATGACCTCGAGCGTGTCGAAGGCCTGCTCGTGCGCCAGCTTGCAGCCCAGCTGCTTGAGGCCGGCGGCCAGCACGGCGGTGTAGCTCGCGATGCGCCGCGCGATGCGGGTGAGGCCGGCCGGGCCGTGATAGACCGCGTACATGCTGGCCACCACCGCGGGCAGCACCTGTGCCGTGCAGATGTTGGACGTGGCCTTCTCGCGGCGGATGTGCTGCTCGCGCGTCTGCAGCGCCAGGCGGTAGGCCGGGTTGCCGTGCACGTCGACGCTCACGCCCACCAGGCGCCCCGGCATGGAGCGCTTGAACTCGTCCTTGGTCGCCATGTAGGCGGCGTGGGGACCGCCGTTGCACATCGGCATGCCCAGGCGCTGCGTGGTGCCGACGGCGATGTCGGCGCCCATCTCGCCAGGCGGCGTGAGCAGGGTCAGCGCCAGCAGGTCGGCCGCGACGATGGCCAGGCCGCCCGCGGCGTGCACCGCGTCGATCACGGGCCGCAGGTCGCGCACCACGCCGTTGACGCCCGGGTACTGCAGCAGCACCGCGAACGCGCCGGCCGCGGCCGCCTGGTCGGCGGGACCGCTCACCACTTCCACGCCGAGCGGGCGCGCGCGGGTGCGCACGACTTCGAGCGTCTGCGGGAGCACGTCGTCAGCAACGAAGAACCGGGTCGACTTGCTCTTGCCCACGCGCATCGCGAGCGTCATCGCCTCGGCAGCGGAGGTGGCTTCGTCCAGCATCGACGCGTTGGCGATCGCCATGCCGGTGAGGTCTGTCACCATGGTCTGGAAGTTGACCAGCGCCTCCATGCGGCCCTGCGAGATCTCGGCTTGGTAGGGCGTGTAGGCGGTGTACCAGGCGGGGTTCTCGAGAACGTTGCGCAAGATGACCGCGGGCGTGTGCGTGCCGTGGTAGCCCTGGCCGATGAAGCTCTTGAGCCGCTTGTTCTTGCCGGCGATCGCCTTCAGCTCCGCCAGCGCCTGCGCTTCGCCGATCGCGGCGGGCAGCGCCATGGGCCGCGCACGCGCGATGCTGCGCGGAACGACCGCGTCGATGAGCGCCTGGCGCGACGCCATGCCGATCACCGACAGCATGCGGCGTTCATCCTCGTTGCCGATGCCGACATGGCGGGCAACGAACTCGGACGGGTTCTCGAGTTCGCCGAGGGGACGGGCGTGGGGCTGGTTGGCGGACATCAACATGGGTCTTCCAGGAAGGATCGAAACGAGACGGACGGAAGGGGCGAAGGCGCTCAGCCGTTCTTCAGCAGGCGGTCATAGGCGGGGCCGTCCATCAGCTGGTCGAACTCGGCCATGTCGGCCACGTGCACCTTGAAGAACCAGCCGTTGCCCATCGGGTCGCTGTTGGCCAGCGACGGGTCGGCGCGCAGCGCCTCGTTGACCTCGACGATCTCGCCGCTCACCGGCATGTAGACGTCGGCGGCGGCCTTGACCGACTCGACCACGCCGGCCACTTCGCCCTTCTTGAAGCTGCGGCCGACCTCCGGCAGGTCGACGAAGACCACGTCGCCCAGCGCGTCCTGCGCATGCTGCGTGATGCCGACGGTGGCGGCTTCGTGGTCCTCGATGTTGACCCACTCGTGGTCGGGCGTGTACATGGTCGTCATGGGTGGCTCCTGGTGATTCGTTGGGAACGCGGTGGGCCCGGGGTCTTCATCGGGCAGGTGGAGCGGGCGCGCGGCACGCGCCCGCCGAAGATGTCAGCCGCGGAAGTAGCGGTGCGGCGCGAACGGCGTGGGCGACACGCGCATCGGCACGCGCTTGCCGCGCACCTCGGCGTAAACCTCGTGATTGGGCAATGCGTGGTTGGCGGCGAGGTAGGCCATGGCGATCGGCTGGTTGACCGTCGGTGCGAGCGTGCCGCTGGTCACGTGGCCGAGGCTGCGCCCGTGCGAGTCGACGATCTTTGCCCCTTCGCGCACGGGCACGCGCTCCAGCCCCACGAGGCCGATGCGCTTGACCGCCGGCCCGGTGGCGAGCTGGCCTTCGATGGCGCTCGCCCCCGGGTAGCCGCCGGCCCGTGCGCCGCCCGGGCGGCGCACTTTCTGGATCGCCCAGGTGAGCGCCGCCTCGACCGGCGTGGTCGTCTCGTTGATGTCGTGCCCGTACAGGCACAGGCCCGCTTCCAGGCGCAGGGTGTCGCGCGCGCCGAGTCCGGCGGGCTTCACCTCGGGCAGGGCGAGCAGCGAACGCGCCAGCGCCTCGGCATGCTCCGAGGGCACCGAGATCTCGAAGCCGTCTTCGCCGGTGTAGCCCGAGCGCGTGACGAAGCAATCGATGCCGGCGAGCGTGAAATGCCCGCCGGTCATGAAGGTCAACTGGGCCACGCCCGGGTTCAACGCCGACAGCGCGAGCGCCGCCTTCGGCCCCTGCAGCGCCAGCAGCGCCCGCTCGGGCATCGGCTGCACGGTGCAACGGTGGCCGATGTTCGTCGTCAGGTGGCGGATGTCGGCGTCCTTGCAGGCGGCATTGACGACGACGAAGAGGTCGTCGTCGCGCCGCGTGATCATCAGGTCGTCGAGGATGCCGCCGTTGGCGTTGGTGAAGAAAGCGTAGCGCTGCTTCCAGGGCGCGAGGTCCACCACGTCGACCGGCACCAGCGTCTCCAGTGCCTTCGCGGCGTCGCCGCCGACCAGGCGCAGCTGGCCCATGTGCGACACGTCGAACAGCGCCGCCGCCTCGCGGCAATGGCGATGCTCCGCGATGATGCCGCCGGGGTAGTTGACCGGCATTTCGTAGCCGGCAAAGGGAACCATCTTGGCGCCCAGCTCGAGGTGCAGCGCATACAGCGGGGTCTTCAGCATTTCGGTGGCGGACATCGTTTCTCTCCGAGGGCATTCGTGGTGCCAACGCATTCAGCATACGTTGGGATGCCCTCTCTGTCCGCTTTACCTGAGAGATTGGCGGCTGCCGGATG
>DATFAY010000137.1:0-7010 GCA_035254085.1 Piscinibacter sp. | reverse complement strand
CGCCCACCGCGACGAAGAACAGCAGGGTCAGCACGCGGCGCAGCCACGGCCACCATCGCGGCGCTGCGCGATGCCGGTCGCGGCGATCGTCGCGGTGTCGTCCGCGCGTCGACGGGGCGCGCTCGGCCAGCCTCATGAGACCGGGCAGTCCGCTTCCTGCTCGTCGACCCGGTCGGCGCCAGCCCGCCAGGCCCAGGGCTGCGGCGGCGAGTGATCGCCGCTGCGGCGAGCGAGCGCCTGCACGGTGACGGGCGCGCCGGCGGCATCGGCGGCCAGTTCACCCGCGGGCACCAGCCGCGCCTGGTGCGCCGGCAGCCAGCCCGCCCAGGCGGGGAAGCGCCGCAGCACGTGGAACGCGAGGTAGCTCGCGGCCAGCTGCCACCACGACCGCCCCGCGTGCTCGGCCTCGATGCGGCGGCAATGCTCGCGGATGAGCCGCTCGAGCCGGCTGCGCAGCTCGGCGTTGAAGGCGCGGTCGCGCACGATCACGTTGGCCTCGAGATTGAGCGACAGGCTGAGCGGGTCGAGGTTGCTCGACCCGACGGTGGCCCATTCGTCGTCGGCCAGCGCGACCTTGCCGTGCAGCGGCCGCTCGCAGTATTCGTAGATCTGCACCCCGCCGTGCAGCAGGTGGTCGTACAGCATGCGCGCGGCGATCTTCACGATCGGCATGTCGGGCTGGCCCTGCAGCACCAGGCGCACGCGCACGCCGCGTTGCGCCGCCCGCCGCATCTCCTTGAGCAGGCGGTAGCCGGGAAAGAAATAGGCATTGGCGACGATGACCTCGCGCCGCGCCGCGCGCAGCGCAATGCGGTAGTGGCGCTCGATGTCGTCGCGGTGCTCGTGGTTGTCGCGCACCACGAAGATCGCCTCGGCCGAACCAGCCTCGCGCGCGAGCGCGCGAGGCTGCGCCGCCGGGCTCGCCGGCCGGTGCCACCAGCGCCGCCGCGCGGCAATCGCCGTCGCGATCGCCCGGTGCACGAAGCGGTGGATGTCGTCGACGATCGGTCCTTGGAGTTCGACGGCGTAGTCCTGCTTGGCCTCGGGCCCGTAGTCGGCCAGATGGTCGGCCGAATAGTTGATGCCCCCCACGAAGGCAAGCGCCGCGTCGATCACGACGATCTTGCGGTGCATGCGCCGAAACAGGTTCGTGCGCAGGCGCCCGAACAGGCGCGGCCGCGGGTCGAACACGTGGAAGCGCACGCCGGCGTCGGTGAGCGCGCTCACGAACTCCGTGGTGAGCTCGGGCGAGCCGTAGCCGTCGACCGTGACGTCGACTTGCACGCCGCGCCGCGCCGCCGCGAGCAGGCAGGCGTGCAGGGCGAGCCCGACCTTGTCCTGGAACAGGATGAAGGTCTCCAGGATCACTTCGTGGCGCGCCGCCTCGATGGCGCCGAACACCGCCGGGAAGAACGCCTCGCCGTTCTCCAGCAGGCGCACGCGGTTGCCGCCTTTCCATTGCCACTTCATGGCGAGTCCTCGGGGCGTGCGACGGGGCGGCGCGCGTCGCCCGTCATACAACGACCTCCGCGGCGAGCGGGGCGTGGTCCGACAGGTGCGACCAGGGCCGGCGCGGCAGCACGAAGGGGCGGTGCACGGCCGCATTGCGCACGTAGATGCGGTCCAGCTGCAGCAGCGGAAAGCGCGCCGGAAAGGTCTTGGCCGCGCGGCCGCGGGCATGCACGAAGACTTCGCGCACGCCGGCGCAGCCCTCGATCTGCGCGTGCCCGCGCAGGCGCCAGTCGTTGAAGTCGCCGGCGATCACCAGCGGCGCGTCGGGCGGCAGCTCGTCGCGGATCATGTGGCACAGCAGCTCGATCTGCTGCTGGCGGTGCGACTCCAGCAGGCCCAGGTGCACGCACACCAGGTGCAGCTCGGCATTGCCGGCATCGCGCTCGGGCAGCCGGCATACGCAGTGCAGCAGGCCGCGCTCCTCGTGCCCGTTGACCGACACGTCCCGATTCTCGTGGCGCAGGATCGGGAACTTCGACAACACCGCGTTGCCGTGGTCGCCGTGCGGATAGACGGCGTTGCGCCCGTACGCGAAGTCGTGCCACATGGTGTCGGCCAGGAATTCGTAGTGCGAGCTGCTCGGCCAGTTCGGCACCCGCGTGGCGTGCAGCGCGTGGCTGCCAAGGACCTCCTGCAGGAACACGATGTCGGCGCCCACGGCGTGCACCGCCTCGCGCAGCTCGTGCAGGATGAACTTGCGGTTGAAGGCGGTGAAGCCCTTGTGCGTGTTCACGGTCAGGATGCGAAAGCCGACGGCGGCAGGGTTCTTCGTCATGGGTCGAGGCCGCGCCCGATGGCGCCACCCCGCTCGGGCAAGCCCCGTTCCCATCGACCGCCCTCGCGTGCAGGCGCGTCGTTTGCTCGCGCACGGTATGCCGGCGAATCCGCGCAACGCGAATGCCGGCTTCGCAACGCCCAGGAGACCCGCATGCGATTTCGCACCCTGTTCCTGTTCCTGGTGCTGGCCTTGACGGCACTGTTCGCGCTGCTGAACTGGGAGGCCTTCACCACGCCCACCACCCTGTCGCTGGTGTTCGGTACCGTGCGCGCCCCGCTCGGCCTGGTGATGCTGGGGGTGGTGTTCGTGCTGGGCGCGATGAGCCTGGCCTACCTCATCTATGTGCAGGGCTCGGCGCTCATGGAATCGCGCCGCCACGCCAAGGAGCTGCAGGCGCACCGCGAGCTGGCCGAGCAGGCCGAAGCCTCGCGCTTCACCGAGCTGCACAACTTCGTCAACGACGAGCTGCGCAAGCTCGAGCAGATCCAGTTCGACATGCGGGCGCAGATGCTGTCGCGCATCGAGCAGATGGAGCAGCGCACCCGCTCCACGGTGCAGGAGACGGGCAACTCGCTGTCGGCCTACATCGGCGAACTGGAAGACCGCATCGAGCATCGACGCGCGCCCGACGGCTCGGCCGACGCGGCGCCGCACTGACGCGGCCGAAGGCGCGGCGCCCGCAATGCGTGCCGCCGCGCTGTAGCGATTACACGCCCGGGCTCGGCGCGCCCCCGCTAGTGCTTGTCGGCCGCGCCGTGCTCGACCGCGCCAGAACCCGCCGCCGGCAGCGGCGGCCCCGCGCGATGGTGGTGATCGCGCTTGAACAGCTTGTGCAGCTTTTGCACCGCGTCATCGACGAAGGTGAAGATCACCGGGATCACCAGCAGGCTGAGGAAGGTGGACGTGATCAGCCCGCCGATCACCACGATCGCCATGGGCGAGCGGAAGCTCGGGTCGGTGCCCAGCCCGATCGCGATCGGCATCATGCCGGCGGCCATGGCGATGGTGGTCATGATGATCGGCCGCGCGCGCTTGTGGCAGGCGTCGAGCAGCGCGTCCATGCGGCTCATGCCGCGATCGCGCCGCGCCATGATCGCGTACTCCACCAGCAAGATGGAGTTCTTGGTCGCGATGCCCATCAGCATGATCATGCCGATCATCGAGGGCATCGACACCGCGGTGCGCGTGAGAAAGAGCGCCAGGAAGGCGCCCGGGATCGACAGCAGCAGCGCGGCGAGGATCGTCACCGGCTGCACGAAGTCCTTGAACAGCAGCACCAGCACGATGTAGATGCACAGCACGCCGGTGGCCATGGCCAGCGCGAAGCTCTCGAACAGCTCGGCCATCGCTTCCGAATCGCCGACGCTGCGCGTGATGACGCCCGAGGGCAACGCGGCCAGGCTGGGCAGCGCGAACGCCTGCTTCTGCACCTCGCCCAGCGGCTGCCCGTTGAGCTCGACCTCGAAGTTGATGTTGCGCAGCCGGTCGTAGCGGTCGATCTGCGCCGGGCCGCTGGCGATCTCGAAGTGGGCGACGTTGCCCAGCTGCACCGGCCCCTTGCTGCCCGGCACCGACAGGCGCTCGATCAGGCCCAGGTCGGTGCGCGCCTCGGCGGCGAGCTTCACGACCACCGGCACCTGCCGCTGCGACAGGTTGAGCTTGGCGAGCGCCTGGTCGTAGTCGCCCGACAGCGCGATGCGCAGCGTGTCGGCGATGGCCGACGAGGTGACGCCCAGGTCGGCGGCGCGCGCGGAGTCGGGGCGCACGATGACCTCGGGGCGCACCAGGCTCAGCGTCGAGGTGACGGCGCCGACGCCGGGGATGCTGCGCAGGTCGCGCTCGACCAGCCGGGCGTGCTCGGCCAGCACGCGGCCGTCCTCGCCGGCCAGCACCAGCATGAACTTGTCGTTGGCGCCGCCCATGCCGACGTTGATGCGCGCGCCCGGCACGTTGGCCAGCGCGTCGCGCAACTGGCCCTCGATCACCTGCTTCTTGATGCCGTGGCGCTCGCTGCGCGGCGTCATGTTGATGGTGAGCGACGCCTTGCGCACTTCCGCGGCGCCGCGCGGCATGAAGGGGTCGGCGCCGGTCGCGCCGCCGCCGATCGCGGTGTAGACCATCTTCACGTGCGGGTTCTTGGCGATCGCCTCGCGCGCCTGCTCGGCGACCGCGTAGGTCTGCGCGAAGGTGCTGCCCGGCGGCAGCGTGATGTTGACCTGCGTCTGCGAGAGGTCGTCGGGCGGGATGAAGCCGGTGGGCAGCAGGCCCACCAGCGTGAACGACAGCGCCGTGAAGCCGATCACCGCCAGCGTGACCTTGATGCGGTGCTTCAGCGCGTAGCGCGCCCAGCGCATGTAGATCGCCAGCCATCTGGGCTCGGCCTGCTCCTTCTGCGGGCGCAGGGTGTAGGCGGCCATCATCGGCGTGAGCAGGCGCGCCACCACCAGCGAGAAGAACACCGCGATCGCCGCCGTCCAGCCGAACTGCACGAAGAACTTGCCGGGCACGCCGGCCATGAAGGCGGTCGGCAGGAACACCGCGATCAAGGTGAAGCTGGTCGCGATGACCGCCAGGCCGATCTCGTCGGCCGCTTCCATCGCCGCCTGGTACGGGCTCTTGCCCATGCGCAGGTGGCGCATGATGTTCTCGATCTCGACGATCGCGTCGTCGACCAGGATGCCCACCACCAGCGACAGCGACAGCAGGGTCACGATGTTGATCGTGAAGCCGAACAGCGACATCGCGGCGAAGGCGGGCAGCACCGACAGAGGCAGCGCCGTGGCCGAGACGATGGTCGCGCGCCAGTTGCGCAGGAACAGCCACACCACGATCACCGCCAGGATGGCGCCTTCGTAGAGCAGCGTCATCGAGCCGTGGTAGTTCTCCTCCACCGGGTCGACGAAATTGAAGGCCTCGGTCACCTCGATGTCCGGGTGCGCCGCGCGCAGCCGATCGAGCTCGGCGCGCACGCCCGCGGCCACCTCCACCTCGCCGGCGCCGCGGCTGCGCACGATCTCGAAGCCGACCACCGGCCGGCCGTTGAGCAGCGCGGCCGAGCGCTGCTCGGCCACGGTGTCGCGCACGGTGGCGACCTGGTCGAGCCGGATGCGCCGGCCGTCGGACAGGGCGATCTGCATCGCCGCCAGCTCGGCCGCGGACTGCACGGTGGCGATGGTGCGCACCGACTGCTCGGCGCCACCCACGTCGGTGCGCCCGCCAGACGCTTCGCGCTGGGTCATGCGCAACTGGCGCGAGATGTCGGCCGCGGTGGCGTTGAGCGCCTGCAGCTTGAGCGGATCGAGCTCGACCGCGACCTCGCGCGTGACGCCGCCCACGCGCGAGACCGCGCCCACGCCCTTGACGCTGAGCATGGCGCGCGTGACCTGGTCGTCGACGAACCACGACAGCGCTTCGTCGTCCATGCGCTTGGAGGCGACCGTGTACGTGAGGATGGGCGAGCCGGCGAGCTCCATCTTCTGGATCACCGGGTCGCGCAGGTCGCCGGGCAGATCGGTACGCACCCGCGCCACCGCGTCGCGCACGTCGTCCACCGCCTGCTGCGTGGGTTTCTCGAGGCGGAACTCGGTGGTGATCGTGGCGGTGCCGTCCTGCACCGTGGTGTAGATGTGCTTGACCCCCTGCAGCGTGGCGATCGAGTTCTCGATCTTGCGCGCCACCTCGGTCTCGAGCTGCGCCGGCGAGGCGCCCGGCAGCGAGGCTGTGACGATGACCGTGGGCAGGTCGATGTCGGGGAAGTTCTGGATCTTCATCGCCCGAAAGCTCATCAGGCCCATCAGCGTGAGCATGACGAACAGCAGGACCGACGGGATCGGGTTGCGGATCGACCAGGACGAGACGTTGATCATGGCGGGCTCACTTGGTGGCGGCCGTGCTGCCCAGCCCGGCCGCGCCGGCGCTGGCGGTGTTGACGCTCTTGGGCGGCGCGGCGGCATCGACCACGCGCACCGTGTCGCCGTCGGCGAGGAAGCCGCCGCCCGAGGCGACGACGCGGGTGGACGGATCGAGCCCGGCGGTGATCTCGACGCGCTCGCCGACGCGGCGGCCCACCGCCACCTTGGTCTGCGTCACCTTGCCGTCGGGCCCCACCCGCATCACGTAGCTGAAGCCCTCGCGCAGCAGCACAGCGCCTTGCGGCAGGGTGAGCGCGCTGCCGCTTCCGATGGCGAAGTCGCCGCGCGCGAACATGCCGGCCTTGGCATCGCCCGCGTGCGGCGCGAGATCGACGTAGACGATGCCGTTGCGCGTCTTGTCGTCCACCGTGGGCGCGATGATGCGCACCTTGCCCGGGATCTGGCTGCCCCCGGGCGTGTTCACCGTCACCGCCATGCCGGGCTTGACCCGCGCGAGGTCGCTCGCGGGCACCTCGGCGCGCCATTCGAGACGGCCCTGGCGGATCAGCCGGAACATCTCCATGCCGGCGGGCATGACCGCGCCCACGGTCGCGCTGCGCGACGAGATCACGCCGTTGTCGGGCGCCAGCACACGGGTCTGCGCCAGGCGCAGCTGGGCCATCTTGGCGGCGGCGCGCTGCGCATCGAGCTTGGCGCGGGCGGTGCGCTCGGCGGTCAGGTACTGGTTGATCTGCTGCGCGCTGAGCGCACCGGTGGTCGCGAGCTCGCGGGCGCGCTGTGCGTTGGCCGACGCGTCGGCCAGCATCGCCTCGGCCTCGGCGACGGCGGCGCGCATCTGGCTGAGGTCG
>DATFAY010000136.1:0-15733 GCA_035254085.1 Piscinibacter sp. | reverse complement strand
TGCGGGTGGACGTGGCGCTGCGCGACCTCGATGTCGCGCTCGACCTCGACGCCGACGGCGACGGCCGGCTCACCTGGCGCGAGGTGCGCGCCGCCTGGCCGTCGATCGAGGAATACCTTCGCTCGCACATCGAGGTCGCCGGCTGCCGCTGGACGCGCAGCGAGCGCTTGCTGGAAACGCGCATCGACGGCACCTATGCGGCACTCGTCATGGACAGCGACTGCCGGCTCGCCGCGCCGCCGACGATCCGCTACACCGTGCTGCGCGAGGTCGACCCGACGCACCGCGGGATCGCGCGCCTCGAACTGGCGGGCGGCCCGCCCGTGCTGCAAGTGCTCGACCCGACGCAGGCGGCGGCGGTCACGGCGGCGCCTGCGGTCGTCGCGCCCCCGCCCACGCAGTTCCTGCGCGAAGGCGTGCGCCACATCCTCGGCGGCTACGACCACGTGCTGTTCCTGCTTTGCCTGCTGCTGCCCTCGGTCATGCGGCGCGACGCCGCAGGCTGGCGACCCGTGCGTGCACTGGGCGAGGCCCTGTGGCCGGTGCTGGGCATCGCCACCGCGTTCACGCTGGCGCACTCGATCACCCTCGGCCTGGCGGCGTCGCGGCTGGTGTCGCTGCCGCCTTCGTTCATCGAGCCGGCCATCGCGGTGACCATCGTCCTGGCGGCGTTGGACAACCTGCGGCCGATCTTCCGCGGGCGCCGGGTGCTGGTCACCTTCGCCTTCGGCCTGATCCACGGCTTCGGCTTCGCGGGCGTGCTGTCGGAGCTGAACCTGGCGCCGAGGGCGTTCGCCTGGGCCTTGCTGCAGTTCAACGTCGGCCTGGAACTGGGCCAGATGGTCGTGATCGGCATCGCGGTGAGCCTGCTGTTCGCGCTGCGCGGCGCCAGGCGCTATCCCGCCTGGGTGATCCGGGGCGGCTCGATGGCGGCGATGCTGGTGGGCGTGCTGTGGTTCGTCGAACGCACGGCCGACCTGAGGCTGCTCCCGCTGTAACGACTGTTTCTGCGATGCAAAGCCGCGCGGGCGGCGTCGCACGCGCCGGCGGCTCGTGCGTTAGCTGGGAAACGCCCCGCCGGGGCTGTCCCAGGAGACCTCGATGCGATCGTCCTTCAAGCGTGCCGGCATGGCCGTGTTCATCGTGCTGTCCGTGCTGTCCGCCGGCTGCGCCACCCGCCAACCCGCGTCCGGCTATCCGGCCCAGGGCGGCTACTACGGCACGCAATACGGCACCGTGCAGAGCATCGACGTGGTGCGCGCGCAGAGCCAGACCAGCGGGGGCGGCGCCATCGTCGGCGGAGCGCTCGGCGGGCTGCTCGGCCACCAGATCGACCACGGCGCCAGGAAGGCGTTCGCCACCGGCGTGGGCGTGGTCGCCGGCGCGATCATCGGCAACGAGATCGAGAAGAACAACAAGGGCTACCAGGACCTGTACCGCGTGACGGTGCGCCTGGACCAAGGCGGCCTGCGCAGCTTCGACTACGCGTCGCTCAACGACCTGCGCATCGGCGATCGCGTGCGGGTGGAGAACAACCAACTCTATCGGTGAGCGCCCGTTCATGACTTAGAATCGGGCCCATTCACGAACAAGGGCGAGAAAGGCAATGTCGGTTATGACACCGCGAACTACCACCCGCTGCACCTCGCTGTAGCTGGCCGCGGCTCGTCACGTCTTTTCGTTTCTCGTCCCACACAAAGCGCGGCTCACCCCCGCGCTTTGTTTTTTTGCATCCGGAGTTTCTTCATGGTCTCGATTCAATTGCCCGATGGTTCCAAGCGTGAATACCCCGGCCCGGTGACGGTCGCCGAGGTCGCGCAATCCATCGGCGCGGGCCTTGCCAAGGCGGCGATCGCCGGGCGCATCGGACACGGAGCCGGCAAGGTGGTCGACACGAGCTTCGTGATCGATCGCGACACGCCGCTGGCGATCGTGACCGAGAAGGACCCGGCCGGCCTCGAGGTGATTCGCCATTCGACGGCGCACCTGCTGGCCTATGCCGTGAAGGAGCTCTTTCCCGATGCGCAGGTGACGATCGGGCCGGTCATCGAGAACGGCTTCTACTACGACTTCGCGTACAAGCGACCGTTCACGCCCGAGGACCTTGCCGCCATCGAGGCGAAGATGAGCGAGCTGGCGAAGAAGGACGAGAAGGTCGAGCGCCGCGTGCTGCCGCGCGACGAGGCGGTGGAGCACTTCAAGAGCATCGGCGAGAAGTACAAGGCGGAGATCATCGGCAGCATCCCGGCGGGCGAGGATGTGTCGCTCTATCGCGAAGGCCGGTTCGAAGACCTGTGCCGCGGGCCGCACGTGCCGAGCACGGGCAAGCTCAAGCACTTCAAGCTGATGAAGGTCGCCGGCGCGTATTGGCGCGGCGACCACCGCAACGAGATGCTCCAGCGCATCTACGGTACGGCCTGGGCGACCAAGGACGAACTGCAGCAGTACCTGCACATGCTGGAGGAGGCGGAAAAGCGCGATCACCGCAAGCTCGGGCGCGAGCTCGACCTCTTCCATATCGACGAGCATTCGCCCGGCACGGTCTTCTGGCATCCCAAGGGCTGGGCGGTGTGGCAGCAGGTCGAGCAGTACATGCGCGGTGTCTACCGCGACAACGGCTACCAGGAGGTCAAGGGGCCGCAACTGCTCGACCAGGGCCTGTGGGAGAAGACCGGCCACTGGGGCAAGTACCGCGAGAACATGTTCACGACGGAGTCGGAGAAGCGCGACTACGCCTTGAAGCCGATGAACTGCCCCGGCCACATCCTGATCTTCAAGCAGGGGATCAAGAGCTACCGCGACCTGCCCCTGCGCTACGGCGAGTTCGGCCAGTGCCACCGCAACGAACCCACGGGCGGGCTGCACGGGATCATGCGGGTGCGCGGCTTCACGCAGGACGATGGCCACATCTTCTGCACCGAGGACCAGATCCTGGAAGAGTGCGCGGCTTTCACCGCGCTGCTGCAGAAGGTCTACAAGGACTTCGGCTTCGCGGACATCATCTACAAGGTGGCGACGCGCCCGGACGCGCGCATCGGCACGGACGAATCCTGGGACAGGGCCGAGCACGCGCTGATGGAGAGCCTGCGCCGTTCAGGCTGCCAGTTCGAGATCGCGGCCGGCGAGGGCGCCTTCTACGGACCGAAGATCGAGTACACGCTGAAGGACGCGCTCGGGCGCCAATGGCAGTGCGGCACGATGCAGGTCGACCCGAACATGACCGAGCGCCTGGACGCCGAGTTCGTGGGCGAGGACGGCGTGCGCCACCGGCCCATCATGCTGCACCGGGCGATCGTCGGCAGCCTGGAGCGTTTCATCGGCATCCTCATCGAACAGCACGCCGGCGCCCTCCCGGTGTGGCTGGCGCCAGTGCAGTTGACAGTCCTCAATATCACCGAGGCGCAGGCGGACTATGCTCGCGAAATTGTGAAATCGCTTCAAAAACAAGGGCTTAGAGTCGAAAGCGATTTGCGCAACGAGAAGATAAACTATAAAATCCGCGAGCATTCGATGCAGAAGGTCCCGTTTCTCCTGGTCGTGGGCGACAAGGAGAAGGCCAACGGGACCGTTGCGGTGCGCGCCCGAGGCAATCAGGACCTGGGTGTGATGCCCCTGGCAGACTTCCAAGCGAAGATCGCCAGCGACATCGCCCGGAAGATCTGATTCACGCCGTGACCGGCAGGGCGCGCTTCGTTATTTCTTGGGTTCCAAACGGCCTTGGAGTCCGCTGAAAGGTTAGAACCATCGCTACTTTTGCTGACCGCCGTACTCCCAACGCAGAGCGCAAGCACCGCCTCAACCGGGAGATCATGGCACCGGAGGTCCGCCTCAACGGCGTCGAGAACGAGCCCCTGGGCATCGTTCCCATCCAGGAGGCCCTGCGCATGGCGGGCGACCTGGACGTCGACCTGGTGGAGATCGCCGCGCAGGCCGATCCCCCGGTGTGCCGCTTGATGGACTACGGCAAGTTCAAGTACCAGGAGCAAAAGCGCGCAGCGGAAGCCAAGGCCAAGCAGAAGGTCATCGAAGTCAAGGAAGTGAAGTTCCGCCCCGGCACCGACGAAGGCGACTACCAGATCAAGATGCGCAACCTGCGCCGCTTCATCGAGGAAGACGGCGACAAGGGCAAGGTGACCCTGCGGTACCGCGGCCGCGAGATCACCCACCAGGACATCGGCATGCGGCTCCTGGAGCGCATCCGCGACGAGTTGGCGGACGTGGCGGTGGTGGAGAACATGCCCAAGCTGGAAGGGCGCCAGATGATCATGGTGCTGGCCCCGAAGAGGAAGCAGTAAGCGATTTTTCGAAGCAGAGTTCAGTGGTCCGGTTTGGTCGCCGGGCCGCTGCCAGAAGCGTCTGAAGGCCTACAAGACGGCGAACCTCGCCGGCGCCTGCAGCGCAAATCAAAAGGAGCAGTCATGCCCAAAATGAAGACCAAGAGCGGCGCGAAGAAGCGTTTTCGCGTTCGTCCGGGTGGCACCGTCAAGCGCGGCCAGGCGTTCAAGCGCCACATCCTCACCAAGAAGTCCACGAAGAACAAGCGCCACCTGCGTGGCGCCGTTGCCGTGCACGAGACCAACATGGGCCACATCACGCAGATGCTGCCCTTCGCTGGCCTCTGACCCACTGTTGAAGGAGAAGACATATGCCTCGCGTCAAACGTGGTGTCACCGCCCGCGCTCGTCACAAGAAGGTTCTCGCACTGGCCAAGGGCTACCGTGGCCGCCGCAAGAACGTGTTCCGTATTGCCAAGGAAGCGGTCATGCGCGCCGGGCAATACGCCTACCGTGACCGTCGCACCAAGAAGCGTGTATTCCGTCAGCTCTGGATCGCCCGTATCAACGCGGCGAGCCGGGGCCTGGGCATCACCTACAGCAAGTTCATGGCCGGCTTGAAGAAGGCGTCGATCGACATCGACCGCAAGGTTCTCGCCGACATGGCTGTCAACGATCCTGCCGCTTTTGGCAGCATCGTGGAGAAGGTGAAGGCCCAGCTCGCTTGATGAACGCGCCCGCGCGGCCTTCGGGCCGTGCGACGCGCTCGCCCCGAGGCGGCAACGCCGAGGGGGCAAAGCTTTCAAGGCCGACGCATCGTTCGGCCTTTTTTATTGTTTCTCGAATCCGATGAACGACCTCGATCAACTGGTGGCCCAGGCGCAGGCCGACTTCGCGAAGGCGCCGACGCCCGCGGAACTGGAGAACGCGAAAGCGCGCTATCTGGGCAAGTCCGGGCGCGTCACCGAATTGCTCAAGGCGCTCGGCACCTTGTCGCCGGAAGAGAAGAAGACCCGCGGCGCGGCCATCAACGCTGCCAAGCAGCAGGTCGAGGCGGCGCTCGCCGCATGCCGCCAGGGCCTGGCGGACGCCGAACTGCAGGCGCAGCTCAAGGCCGAATCGCTCGACGTCACGCTGCCCGGGCGCCAGCGCGGCGTAGGCGGCCTGCACCCGGTGTCGCGCACGATGGAGCGCATCGAGCAGATCTTCGCCTCGATGGGCTTCGACGTGGCCGACGGCCCCGAGATCGAAACCGACTGGATGAGCTTCACGGCGCTCAACAACCCCGAGAACCACCCGGCGCGCTCGATGCAGGACACCTTCTACGTCGACATGAAGGACGCCGAAGGCCGCTGGCTCAACCTGCGCCCGCACACCTCGCCGATGCAGGTGCGTTATGCACGCGCCCACGCCCGCAAGCACGCCGGCCGCGACCCGATGCCCGAGATCCGCGTCATCGCGCCGGGTCGCACCTACCGCGTCGACAGCGACGCGACACACTCGCCGATGTTCCACCAGTGCGAAGGCCTGTGGCTCGGCGAGAACGTCAGCTTCAAGGACCTGAAGGTCGTCTTCACCGACTTCTTCCGCAACTTCTTCGAGACGGACGACCTCGACCTGCGCTTTCGGCCGTCGTTCTTCCCGTTCACCGAGCCCTCTGCCGAAGTCGACATCGCCTTCGGCCACGGCCCGCTGAAGGGCAAGTGGCTCGAGGTCGCGGGCTCCGGCCAGGTGCACCCCAACGTCGTGCGCAATTTCGGACTCGATCCCGAGCGCTACATCGGATTCGCGTTCGGCATGGGGCCGGACCGCCTCACGATGCTGCGCTACGGCGTCAACGACCTGCGCCTGTTCTTCGACGGCGACCTGCGTTTCCTCAGCCAGTTCAAGTAAACCCGAAAGCGGAAAGCAAGCGATGCAATTCCCCGAGTCGTGGTTGCGCGAGTTCTGCAACCCGCCCCTCACCACCGCCGAGCTGGCCGAGCTGCTCACCATGGCCGGCATGGAGGTCGAAGAAATGCGCCCCGTCGCGCCGCCCTTCAGTGGTGTGGTCGTGGCCGAGGTGCTGGCTGTCGAGCGCCATCCGAATGCCGATCGGCTCAATGTGTGCCAGGTGAACGCCGGCACGGGCCAGACGCTGAACATCGTGTGCGGCGCGCCCAACGTGAAGGCTGGCATCAAGGTGCCCTGTGCCCTCGTCGGCGCCGAACTGCCGGGCGAGGAAGCCGGGCAGCCGTTTCGCATCAAGCTCGGCCAGCTGCGCGGCGTCGAGAGCCAGGGCATGCTGTGCTCGTCGCGCGAGCTGAAGCTGTCGGACGACCATGCCGGCCTGCTGGTGCTGCGTGACGACGCGGTGATCGGCCAGGACATCCGCGAACACCTGTCGCTCGACGACACGCTGTTCACGCTCAAGCTCACGCCCAACCTCGGCCACTGCCTGAGCGTGTACGGCATCGCGCGCGAAGTGTCGGCGCTGACCGGCGCGCCGCTGCGCCAGCCCAGCTTCCCGCCGGCGCCGGTCAAGCACGACCACAAGCTTCCCGTGGCGGTGCGGGCTCCCGATTTGTGTGGGCGCTTCTCGGGCCGGGTGATCCGCGGCGTCGACACCAAGGCCGCGACGCCGGCCTGGATGGTCGATCGACTGGCGCGCTGCGGCCAGCGCTCGGTGACGGCACTGGTGGATATCTCCAACTACGTGATGTTCGAGTTCGGACGGCCCTCGCACATCTTCGACCTCGACAAGATCGACCGCGGCCTCACCGTGCGCTGGGGCGTGCGCGGCGAATCGCTCAAGCTGCTCAACGGCAACACGATCGAGGTCGACGAGAGCGTCGGCGTGATCGCCGACGACCAGGCGGTCGAGTCGCTCGCCGGCATCATGGGCGGCGACCGCACCGCGGTGTCGGACGACACCAGGAACGTCTACGTCGAAGCCGCGTTCTGGTGGCCCGAGGCCGTTGCCGGCCGCTCGCGCCGCTACAACTTCTCGACCGACGCCGGCTACCGCTTCGAGCGCGGCGTCGACCCCGCGCTGACGGTCGAGCACATCGAGCGCATCACGCAGCTGATCATCGAGATCTGCGGCGGCGAGGCCGGCCCGATGGACGACCAGGTCGTCGCGCTGCCCGAGCGCAAGCCGGTCGCCTTGCGCGTCGAGCGCGCCGCCAAGGTGATCGGCATGCCGGTCACCCAGGCGCAAGCCGCCGGCGTGATGCAGCGCCTCGGCCTGCCGGTGACCGAGTCCGCCGGCGTCTTGAAGGTCACGCCGCCGAGCTGGCGTTTCGACCTCCAGCTCGAAGAGGACCTGATCGAAGAAGTGATCCGCGTCCTCGGCTACGACAAGCTGCCGTCGACGCCGCCGCTGGCGCCGGTGACGGCCAAGGTGCGGCCCGAATCGAACCGCGGCGCCCACGCCTTGCGGCACCGCGTTGCGGCGCTCGACTACACCGAGACGATCAACTTCAGCTTCGTCGAGGAGCGCTGGGAGCGTGAATTGGCCGGCAATGCCGACCCCATCCGCGTGCTCAACCCGATCGCCAGCCCGCTCTCGGTGATGCGCTCCAGCCTCGTCGGCAGCCTCGTCAACGTGCTGCGCCACAACCTCGCGCGCAAGGCCACGCGGGTGCGGGTGTTCGAGATCGGGCGCGTGTTCAAGCGCGATCCGTCCAGCCTCGATGGCGAGCTCAGCGTCGCCGGCGTGCACCAGCCGGCACGTCTGGCAGGCCTGGCCTACGGCGGCGCCGACAGCCTGCAGTGGGCCGCCAAGGAGCGCGCGGTCGACTTCTTCGACGTCAAGGGCGACGTGGAGGCCCTGTTCGCGCCGGCCGCGTTGAGCTTCGTGCCGGCGGAACATCCGGCGTTGCATCCGGGCCGCGCGGCGCGCATCGAACGCGACGGGCAGCCGGTGGGCTTCGTCGGTGAGCTGCATCCGCGCTGGCGCCAGGCCTACGAGCTGCCGGCGGCGCCGATCGTGTTCGAGATCGATCTGCCGGCGCTGCTGGCGCGCGACGTGCCGCGCTTCGAGCCCATCCCGAAGCACCAATCGTCGTGGCGCGACATCGCCGTCATCGCCAAGGAGTCGATCACGCACGAGGCCTTGATGGCGGCGATCCGCGCGACGCCCACGCCGCTGGTGCGCTCGGCGCACCTGTTCGACATCTACAAGCCGGCGGCGCCCGGCGGCGACATCGCCCCGGGCGAGCGCAGCATGGCGGTGCGCCTGGAATTGCTGGACGACGACATCACGCTGACCGACGAGCGCATCGATGCGGCGGTCGCGCAGGTACTGGACACGCTGGGCACGCGTCTTGGCGTGCGCTTGAGGGGTTGACCATGGCCGACAACGATCAAGCCGGCGGCCGCGTCCTTCTGCCCAGCCTGGAAACGCCCACGCTCACCAAGGCCGAGCTCGCCGAGCTGCTGTTCGAGCGCCTGGGCCTCAACAAGCGCGAGTCCAAGGACATGGTCGAAGCCTTCTTCGAGATCATCCACGCGACCCTGGTCTCGGGCCAGGACGTGAAGATGTCGGGGTTCGGCAACTTCAACATCCGCCGCAAAGCGCCGCGTCCGGGACGTAATCCACGCACCGGCGAGGCGATTCCCATCAAGGCGCGCAATGTTGTGACGTTCCACGCCAGCCACAAACTCAAGGGAGTCGTGCAGGGCGACATACCTTCGGGGGAAGAGTTCGAGTAAAGTCTTAGCTTTCTCTCCGGAACTTATTGATTTCAATGGAGAAAGCGCTTCCCGCCATCCCGGCCAAACGCTACTTCACCATCGGTGAGGTGAGCGATTTGTGCGGCGTGAAGCCGTATGTGCTGCGGTATTGGGAGCAGGAGTTCACCCAGCTCAAGCCGATGAAGCGGCGCGGCAACCGGCGCTACTACCAGCACCACGAGGTGCTGCTCATCCGCCGCATCCGCGAGCTGCTGTACGAGCAGGGCTTCACCATCAGCGGGGCGCGCAATCGGTTGTCCGAGACGCAAAGCGCCTCGCGCCACGAGCCTCCCGCGATCGAAGGCTTGGAGGTCGAGGTCACCGACATGCTCGACGTGATCGAGGAAGTCGGCCTGGACGGCGCGGCGTCGCCGACAGCCACCCCTGCAGCGGCGCCGGAGGCCAGCCCGAAACCGACCGCCGAGGTGTCCTTGCACCAGATGCGCCAGGAGCTGATTTCGATCCGCGGCTTGCTGACGGTCTGAGCGGCTCGAAGCTCATCGTATAATCCGCAATTCGTCGGGGTGTAGCGCAGCCTGGTAGCGCACTTGCATGGGGTGCAAGGGGTCGCGAGTTCGAATCCCGCCACCCCGACCATTGATCAGGATTTCGTCCTGGCTCCTCCAGCCCCCTGGAGACCAGGAAGTACCAGCGAAATCAGCAAGTACGAAGGCCCGCCCGGGAAACCGGAGCGGGCCTTTCGCCTTGTGCACGCTTGCGAACCGTTGCGCAGCAGTCGCTCGCACCGGCGGCGCTCGGGACACGCCATTGAGCGGCGACAAGGCGGCGGCCGCGGAGCGGCCTAGATTGATCGCGGGGGTACAGCATGAATTCGCAGCCCAGACATCGATGCGCCGAGGCTGGCGGCCGGCCGAGCGCGCCTGGGGCCGTCGCCACATGAAGCAACGGCGCCTGGCGATCATCGGGTGGGGCCGGCTGGGGCGCGCATGCGCCGATGTCATCCACGAGGCGCCCGACCTGTCGCTGGCGGGCGTCGTGCGGCGCGCCGAGTCGCTGGGCACCCCGCCTCCCTTGCCCGGCGCGCCGCCCTTCGTGGGCCACGTGCGCGAACTGCAGGCCGTGGATGTCGCGCTCGTCTGCGTGCCGAGCCAGGCCGCCGCGGGCATCGCGCACGAGCTGCTGCAAGAGCGCATGCCGATCGTCGAATGCGCCGCTCTCGACGGCGCCGCCGCGCAGCGGCATCACGAGGCTCTCGCGCATGCGGCGGCTCGCCACCGCACGGCCGCCGTCGTCGGCGCCGGCTGGGATCCCGATCTCCTGCCTCAGCTGCGCCGAGTGTTCGAACTGCTGATTCCGCATGGCCGCTCGAGCGTGAGCCTGCACGTGGCGGCCGGCGCGCACCACACGGCGGCTGCGGCCGGCGTGCCTGGGGTGCAGGACGCGCTGTGCAGCGAGGTGCATGACGCGGACGGCACCATGCGGCGCTACGTCTATGTGCAGCTGGCGGCGGGCGCGGACCTGCAGCGAGTGCGCGAGCAGGTGGAATCCGATCCGGTCTTCGCGCAGGTGCCCACGCAGGTGCTCGAAGTGGCCGATCTCACGGCCTTCGAGCGCGGGACCGAAGGCGTGCTCGTGGAGCGGCTGGGCGAGGGCGCGCAAGGTCCGCACGCGAGCCTGGTCCTCGAGGCGCGACTGAACGTCACGCAGTTCAGTGCGCGCCTGATGATCGACGCGGCGCGCATGCTGGTTCCCGGCATGCGAGGCGGCTGTCGCTACACGCCCTTCGGCCTCGTGCCACTGCCCTGACAGGGCGGCGCCGCGCGCGCGGCACTCGGCGCCCGCGGGCTCAGCTTTGCGACGTGCTGCCGAAGAACGCGACCAGGCCCGCCATGCTCCGCAGCTTCGGCGCATCGGCGTCGCGTATCTTCACGCCGCTGCGCTGCCCCAGCCCGATCATGAAGTTGAGGAAGTCCATCGAGTCCAGGTCCAGTGCCTCGCGCAGGTCTTCGTCGTCGGCGACGACCGACAGGTCGGCCTCGGGCGCGATGCCGGCCAGCACCTGTACGGCCATGGCGCGTATCTCCTGTGCATTCATGATGTGCTCCGTGTCCACAGCGCGTCGGGCGACTGCAGTGCGGCGTCGATCGCCGCCAGCAGGAGGCCGCCCGAGTGGCCGTCGCTTGCGCGGTGATCCGCGGCAAGCGACGTCTGGACGACGAGCCGCGGCTCCACGCGGCCATCGACCGCCCAAGGACGTTCGAGCACGCGGCCGAAGCCGATCATCGCCACTTGCGGCGGATAGATGACCCCGAGGACGCTGTCAGCGCCGCGATCGCCCAGGCTCGTGACGGTGGCGGTGGCGTCCGTCATCTCGGAGCTGCGCAGCCCGCCCGCGCGCGCGCGCTGCACCAGGTCGCGCAGCGCAGCCATCAACTGCGCCGGCGTCTTGCGATCGGCATCGTGAATGGCCGGCGCGACGAGGCCACCGCCGCGCAGCGCGATCGCCCATCCGAGGTGGACGCCCGCGCCCGCACGGAAGCTGCCGTCGATGTAGAAGCCGTTGAACTGCGGCACGCGGGCCAGCGCGACTGCCGACGCGGCGAGCAGCAACGCGGCGGGCAGCAACCGGTCCTCGGGGCCGCGGTCGCGGTTGTAGGTGTCGACCCACCTCGCGGCCTCGCCGAAGTCGATGCTTCTGGACAGGTAGTAGTGGGGGATCTCGCGCTTGGACCGGCTCATCGCGGCGGCAATGGCCTGGCGCATCTGCGCGAGGTCGAAGCCGGCTCTGCGCACGGGCTGCGCGCTCGGCGAAGCCGCCTTCGCCGCAGCCGCGGCTTCAACGTCGCCCAGCGTCACGGCACCGTCGACGCCGCTTCCGTGCAGCAGCTCGAGCTGCACCCCCAGCTCGCCCGCGCGACGGCGCGCAGCCGGGCTCGCTCGCACGCGGCCTGGCGAGGTCACGGCCAGGGCAGGGGCCGCAGTCGCAATCGGGGTCGGGATCGGAGCCGGGGCCGGGGCCGGCACGGTCTTCGCGGCAGGACTCTGCACCGCGACCTCACCTTGCGACCGCACGTGCGCCAGCACGGCGCCCACCGGCAACTGCGCGCCCACGGGCACCATCTCGTCGATCACGCCGTCGAGAAAGATCTCCACGTCGATGGCGCCCTTGTGCGTTTCGACCACCGCGACGACGTCGCCCGGCTTCACGCGGCTGCCCGGGGTCACCAGCCACTGGACGACCTTGCCGGTCTCCATGTCGGCGCCCAGCGCGGGCATGAGGAAGTCTGCCATGTCAGCGCGGCTGCACGAGGCCGCGCGCCGCCTCGACGATGTCGCCGACCTGCGGCAGCGCCGCGGTCTCGAGCTGGGCGGCGTAGGGCACGGGCACCTCGCGGCCGCACAGCCGACGGATCGGCGCATCGAGCTCGAAGAACGCCTCCTCCGCGATGCGCGCGGCGACCTCCGCCGAGATCGAGCCGCTGCGCCAACCCTCGTCGACGATCACGCAGCGGCGCGTGCGCCGCACGGAATCGAGGATCGCCGTCGTGTCCAGCGGCCGCAGCACGCGCAGGTCGACGACCTCCGCCGACATGCCTTGCGCGGCCAGCGCATCGGCGGCGGCCAGGCATTTCGGGAGGCTGTTTCCATAGGTCACCAGGCTGACCTGCGTTCCGGCGCGCCGCACGCGCGCATGCGCGATGTCGACCTCGCTCACGGACGGATCCAGCTCGCCCTCGGCGTTGTAGAGCACGATGTGCTCGAAGATCAGCACCGGGTTGGGATCGGCCATCGCCGCCGCAAGCATGTGGCGTGCGTCCTCCACCGTGCCCGGCGCGAGCACCTTGAGGCCAGGGATGTGGGCGAACCATCCCTCGAGGCTGTGCGAGTGCTGGGCCGCCAGCTGCCGGCCCGCGCCGGTGGCCATGCGGATCACCAGCGGCACGGCGAACTGCCCGCCCGACATGTGCGATACGGTGGCCGCGTTGTTCATGATCTGGTCCAGCGCGAGGAGGCTGAAATTGCAGGTCATGATCTCGACCATGGGCCGCAGGCCCGCGATCGCGGCGCCGATGCACGCGCCGACGAAGCCCGCCTCGGCCAGTGGCGTGTCGATGATTCGCTGGGGGCCGAACTCCTCCAGCAAGCCCTTGGTGACGCCATAGCAGCCGCCATAGCGGCCCACGTCCTCTCCCATGACGAAGCTGCGCGGCTCGGCCACGAGGGCATCGCGAATCGCCTGGCGGCACGCCTCGCGGTAGGTCATGCGAACGGCTTGCGTCATGGCCTGCCCTCATGCACTGCTGCCGTGGCAGCGACCTTTTCCTGCACGACCTCGTCCATCAGCACGAAGCGCTCGAGATCCTCCGTCGGCTCGGGGGTGCCCGCCTCGGCGCGGGCCACGGCCTTGGCGATCTCGTCGTCAACCTCGGCTTCGATGCGCGCCAGCTCGTCGTGGCTGCTGCGCTTGTTGTCGAGCATCCATGCGCGCAGCCGCTCGATCGGGTCGCGCAGCTTCCAGTGCGCCACCTCGTCGCGGGTGCGGTAGGCCTGGGTGTCGAACATCGAGTGGGCGCGGAAGCGGTATGTGCGGCATTCGAGGAAGAAGGGGCCCTCGCCGGCGCGGGCGTGCTCGACCGCGCGCCGAGCCGCCGCTTCGACCTGAACCGGGTCCATGCCATCGACCTGCTCGGCAGGCATGCGATACGCCTGCGCCTTCCTGAAGATGTCGGTCTCGGCTTCGGCGATGTCCAGCGGCACGCCCATCGCGTACAGGTTGTTCTCGCACACGAAGACAAGCGGCAGCCGCCAGATCTGCGCCAGGTTCATGGTCTCGTGGAACGCGCCCTCGCCAACGGCCCCCTCGCCGAAGAAGCAGGCGGTGACAGCGGCGCGCCCCAGGCGCTGGTCGGCCAGCGCAATGCCTGCCGCCAGCGGGAGCCCACCGCCCACGATGGCGTTGCCCCCGAAGAACCGCCGCTCGCGGTCGAAGATGTGCATCGAGCCGCCGCGGCCGCGGCAGCAGCCTTCGCGCTTGCCCAGCATCTCGGCCATGATCGCCGCCATGGGCACCCCGCGCGCCAGCGCCTGTCCATGCTCGCGGTACGTCGCGACGACCGCGTCTTCGGGCGCCAGTGCGCCCGCCACGCCCACGGCGACCGCCTCCTCGCCGTCGTAGAGATGCAAGAAGCCGCGGATGGCCTGTGCTTGATAGAGCTCCACGCACTTCGCCTCGAAGCGGCGGATGCGCAGCATCTCCCGGTACAGGTGGTGCAGGTGTGCGCGATCGAGGTGGATCTTCTCGCCCACGGCTCCCCTCACTTCTCGTCGCTCTCGAGCGTGGACAGGTCGCCTTCGGGCAGTCCCATCTCGCGCGCCTTCAGCAGCCGGCGCATGATCTTGCCGCTGCGCGTCCTGGGCAGATTGACGCGGAAGTCGATCTCCTTGGGCGCGACGACCGCGCCCAGTCGCTTGCGCGCGTGGCCCAGCAACTCGCGGCGCAGGTCTTCGCCGGGCTCGAAGCCGGGCCGCAGGGCGACGAAGGCCTTGACCACCTCGCCGACCACCGGATCGGGCTTGCCGATCACGCCGGCTTCGACCACCGCCGGATGCTCCATCAGGACGCTTTCCACCTCGAAGGGTCCGATGAGATGCCCGGCCGACTTGATGACGTCGTCGGCACGGCCGACGAACCAGAAGTAGCCTTCCGCGTCGCGCCGCGCGAGGTCGCCGGTGAGATACCACGGGCCCGAGAAGCATTTGCGGTACCGCTCCTCCTCGTGGAGATAGCCGCGCATCATCGAAGGCCACGGTGCCCGGATGGCCAGTTCGCCGTCGGCCATCGGCTCCTCGATGGGCACGACGGCGCCGCCTTCGACGCGGCGCACGATGGCTGCGGAGATTCCCGGCAACGGCCGGCCCATGGAGCCGGGCTTGACGTCCTGCGACACGAAGTTGGCGATCATGATGCCGCCGGTCTCGGTCTGCCACCAGTTGTCGTGGAACGGCTTGCCGAATGCTTGCAGCCCCCACAGGACGCCTTCAGGGTTGAGCGGCTCGCCCACGCTGGCCATGAAGCGCAGCGCCGGCAAGCGATCCGCGTGCACCGCCTCGGCTCCCACCTTCATCATCATGCGGATCGCGGTCGGCGCCGTGTACCAAACGCTCACGCGCTCTCGCTCCAGCACCGAGTACCAGGCCTGCGCGTCGAACTCCGCCTCGACCACGACGCTGGTCACGCCGCAGGCCAGCGGCGCGACGATGCCGTAGCTCGTGCCGGTGACCCAGCCGGGATCCGCCGTGCACCAGAAGATGTCGTCGTCGTGCAGGTCGAGCGCGAAGCGCCCGGTCGCCAGGTGCGCCACGACGGCGCCGTGCACGTGCATTGCACCCTTCGGCCGGCCGGTGGTCCCGCTCGTGAAGTGCAGCAGCGCGAGCGACTGCGGATCGGTCGCAGCGACCGTGTACCGGGAAGACGCCGTTTCCACGACGCTTCGCCAGGACATGACGCCCGCTTCGCCGCCATCGGCGTCGCCCACCAGGATCACGTGGCGCAATCCCGCCAGGCGCTCGCGCGAGTCCTTCACCTTGCGGCGATAGAGATCGGGCGTCGTCACCAGCACGCGCGCGTCGCCCATCTCCATGCGCGTGGCGATCGGCTCGGGCCCGAAGGCGGAGAAGAGGGGAGTCACCACGCACCGGGCCTTCAGTGCGCCGAGAACCGCGACGTACAGTTCGGGCACGCGCCCCAGGAGCACGAACACGCGCTCGCCGTCGCCGACGCC
>DATFAY010000135.1:0-33000 GCA_035254085.1 Piscinibacter sp. | reverse complement strand
GCTGGGTCGAATCGCGCGGGTTGTCGTCATCGGGGGAAGGCAACTGCAGACTGGACTGAGCCGTTCACGCCCGCCCACCCAACGTCAGCAGCCAGCGAGGCCGGTCACTCGACGGCTTGCATGATCAATGGCCGCTGCAACTGAAAGGCAAACGGTCGGCGTCACCATCGAGGTCGACATCCGTCCCAGCAGCCATAGCGAGCCTCGAGGTCAGAACCGTCGGAGACGGCTGGACCTTCGCGCCCTCCCTGTGGGTTCGCCTCATCGCATCCACATCGCGAAGCCCAGCACCCACGCCGCCAGCCACAGGGACTCCAGCAGCAGCAGCGCCACGGCGCGCCAACCCGCCTCGACCAGCGCCGGCAGCGACGTGCGCACACCCAATGCGGCAATGGCCACCGCCAGGCAAAGACCGGAGAGCACGCTCAATGGCTGCAGCGCGGGCGTTGGCAGCCAACCCAGCGAGCGCAGCGTCACCAGCAGCAAGAAGAGTTGCAGATAACCAGGCAGCAGCGGCAGCGAACCACTTTCGGTGCGTTGCGCCCGGCCCAGTGCGCTGACCGACACCAGGCCCGCCACCACCGACAGCAGCGCCACGCGACACAGCTTGACCAGCGTGGCGGCCTCGGCCACCTCGGCGCCCATGAGCGTGCCGGCAGCCGTGACCTGAGCCACGTCGTGGATCGTGCCGCCGAGGAACAGTGCAGCCCTCTGCGGCGCCAAGTGCAGCGCGGCCGCCAGCGTCGGATACAGCAGCATCGCCAGCGTCGACAGCGTGGTGATGCACACCACCACGACAAGCGTGAAGCGTTCCTGCTCGCGCGAACGCGGCAGTACCGCCGCCAGCGCCAGCGCGGCAGAGGCGCCGCAGATCGCCACTGCCCCCCCGGAAAGCACGCCCTGCTCCCGAGTGAAACCGAGCCGGCGGGCAATGAAGAGGCCAGCGAAGACCGTGCTCGCTACCGCGCTCACCACCACCGCCACCGTGCCCCAGCCGAGCGCGGCGATCTGCGCCAGGGTGATGCGCGCGCCCAGCAGCGCCACGCCGAAGCGCAGCACCGTGCTGCTGCAGAAAGCGATGCCCGGTTGCGTGCGCTCATCTTCGGCCAGGAAGTGAAAGCAGACGCCGAAGAGCAGCGCATACAGCAGGTGCGGGCCGCCATGCAACGCGGCGATGAAGCCAGCGGCCAGTGCCACGGTGGCGCACAACGCCATGCCGGGCCAGCGGCGCGACACCGGCTGCAGCATCGCGGCGTGCAGGCGCTGCAGCGCCATCACGATAGTCGTCACTTCTCGACGAAGGCGCGCTCGATCACGTAGTCGCCTTGCTCGCCCTGGCGTGGGCTGATCCGGAAGCCGCGCGCGTCGAGCAGCTTGCAGCAGTCGTCGAGCATGGACTGGTTGCCGCAGATCATCGCGCGGTCGGTTTCGGCGTTCAGCGCCGGCAGGCCGATGTCGTCGGTCAGCTTGGCCGACTCGAGCAGTTCGGTCAGGCGGCCGCGGTTGCGGAACGGCTCGCGCGTGACGGTGGGGTAGTAGATCAGCTTGTCCTTCAGCATTTCGCCGAGGAACTCGTGCTCGGGCAGCTCCTTCTGTATGTACTCCGAGTACGCGAGCTCGCTGACCGTGCGAACGCCGTGCACCAGAACGACCTTCTCGAAACGGTCGTAGATTTCCGGGTCCTTGATGATGCTCATGAACGGCGCGAGGCCGGTGCCGGTGGCCAGCAGGAACAGGTGCTTGCCCGGCTTGAGGTCGTCGACCACCAGGGTGCCGACGGGCTTGCGGCCGACGATGATCTGGTCGCCCACCTTGAGGTGCTGCAGGCGGGAGGTCAGTGGGCCGTCGGGCACCTTGATGCTGAGGAACTCGAGGTGCTCTTCATGGTTCGAGCTGGCGACCGAGTAGGCGCGCAGCAGCGGCTTGCCGTCGACGGGCAGGCCGATCATCACGAAGTGCCCGTTGCGAAAGCGCAGGGCCGGGTCGCGAGTGGTGCGGAACGAGAACAGGGTTTCGTTCCAATGGTGGACGTGCAGGACGCTTTCGGTACCGAGAGCCGACATGGGTGTGCCTTCAAGTGGAGAGCGCCAGCTCGAAGCCGAGCTCGCGCAGATAGTCCCAGGGGTAGATGCCGCGGCGGTGCCCGTCGTCGAACTGCAGGTTCAGCCCCTTGTCCCCGACCAGTTCGATGCCGCTCAGCCGTATCGAGAACGGTGCATGCGGATGCAAGCCAGTACGGCGGTACACGTTCTCGCAGCCGCCGCAGCGACAGCGCGCGCGCAGCAGCCAGTGCGGAAGCTGGTGCACCGCGCCGTCGCTCCAGCGCAGCCCCAGCAGGCCCGAGGCTCGGTGGTCCGTGATCGCTTCCGGCCAGTCCATCACATCGCCCTCACGCCATCCGGCGGGAAGGAGGACTGCAGCCCCCGAAGGCCGCCCGCCAACTCGCCCCCCATCGCGGCCAGGCTTTCGTCCCGGATCAGCGACTTGATCTGCCGCACCAGCGCCAGGAAGGTCGGCGACGCCGTCATGTCGGGCGTTCGCGGTCGCGGCAACGGGACCGGAATCTCGGCCTTGATGCGGCCCGGGCGCGCCGTCATCACGTAGATCTTCTCGGAGAGGAACACCGCCTCCTCGATGTCGTGGGTGATGAACAGCACCGACAGCTGCAATTGCTGCCACATGTTGGTGAGGATCTCCTGCATCACCACGCGCGTCTGCGAATCGAGCGCACCGAAGGGCTCGTCCATCAGCAGCACCTCCGGGCTGGTGGCCAGCGCGCGCACGATGCCCACGCGTTGCTTCATTCCGCCGGAGAGCTGGTCGGGGTAGTGGTTCTCGAAGGCGAGCAGGCCTGCCATGCCCAGGAGCGTGCGCGCGGCGGTCTCGCGCTGCGCGGGCGACTTGCCCTGCATCTTGAGGCCGAACTCCACGTTCTTGCGCACCGTCATCCATGGGAACAGCGAGTACTGCTGGAACACCACGCCGCGCTCGGCGCCCGGTCCCTGCACCGGCTTCCCGTCGAGCAGCACGCTGCCTTCACTGGGCGGCAGGAAGCCGGCGGCGACGTTGAGCAGCGTCGACTTGCCGCAGCCCGACGGCCCGATGATGGAGACGAACTCGCCCGGCTTCACTTCGATGCTGGCGCGGTCGACAGCCTGCACCGCACTGCCCTCGACGCCGAATCGAACGCTCAGCTCCTCGATGAGGATGTGGCCGGCGGCGCTCATCGCCTCGCCCCCGCGGCGCGGAAGGCGAGCCAGGGCATCGCGGCGCGGCCCACCGCGCGGATCATTTCGCTGCTCAACAGACCCAGCACGCCGATGGTGATCATGCCCAGCACGATGTCGGCGTACGAGATCAGCGAGTACGCCTCCCAGGTGAAGTAGCCGACGCCGAACTGGCCCGAGATCATCTCGGCCGCGATCAGCGACACCCAGGCCACGCCCATGCCCACCGCCAGGCCGGTGAAGATCTGCGGCAACGCTCCGGGCAGCACGACATGCCACAGCAGCTGCGGCTCGCGCGCGCCCAGGCACTGCCCGGCGCGCAGCAGCACGGCATCCACCGCCTGCACCCCCGCCACCGTGTTGAGCAGGATCGGGAAGAACGCGCCGATGCAGGTGATGAAGACGATGCTCTCTTCGTTGTCGGGCCACAGCATGATGGAGATGGGCACCCAGGCGATCGCCGGAATCGGGCGCAGTGCCTCCAGCGCGGGGAACGCGAGCTTGGCGCACAGCGGGTAGCGGCCGATCGCCAGGCCCAGCGCCACGCCGAACACCGACGCCACCGCGAAGCCGAGGAAGATGCGGCGCAGGCTCATGCCGATGTTGGCGACGAACTTGCCGTCCTCGTTCACCTGCGACACGCGATGCGCGACCTCCAGCGGCGTCGGGATGTTGGTGAAGCGCACGTGGAAGTCCCAGCGGTAGGTGGTGGCCAGGTGCCAGAACAGCAGCAGCGTGCCGAGCGAGACGAGCGCAAGCAGCAGAACGGGGGCCTGGCGGCGCAAGCGCAGGGTCAGGCGCGCCAGCGGCGCTGGCGCGGGCAGCTCGACCACGTCTCTCGGCGCGGGCGTGGCGCGCAGCGTGTCCTCCAGCCGAGCCAGCCCGGCAGCCTGCGCCGGCTGTGCGCGCTGCTCGTCTTCGGGCGGCGGGTCTTCGATGCGGTGCAGCCGGGCGGTGTTCATGCGGGCTCCTGGTCGGGTGTGGAAACGTCGTCAGAGCGAGGTGGCCGCCGCGGCCAGCGCCTCGGGATAGGTGGCAAGCTTGCCGTTGATGGCCCGGGCTTCGGCCTCGGCATCGGCCTTCAGCAGGAAGGGCACGATCTGCGGCTTCTTCGGGTCGGCGGTGCTCACGGCGTAGAAGGCCTTGTCGGCGAACAGCTTGATGCCCAGCGCGTGGTCCATCAGGTAAGCCACGCGCACCTTCTTCTTCTGCGCCTCGAACCGTTGGATCGCGCCCAGCGTGCAGGCCGGTGACGAGTAGGCGCTGATGCCCTCGCCCTCCACCCACACCTCGCCCGCCTGCCTGGGGTTGTTGATCGGCGTCTTGCAGAAGCTGTCCGTACCGCCGATCTGGTAATTGGCCAGCGTCTGCTTCTGCGCGTCGTAGTCGAGCCGGACTTGCTTGAAAGCCTCGCGCAGATAGCTCTCGTTGACCCAAGCCTTGATGTCCAGCGGCTTCACGCGATTGAGCTTGGTCAGCACCTCATGGCCGGTCTTGATGGTGTCAAGCCAGCGCGGCTTGATCGTCGGGTCGAGCGTGTGGATGCCGCTGGGGCCCAGGTAGAGGTAGGCCACCTCCTTCTCGATGTGGGTCCATTCCTCGATGCGGGCCGCGGCCTCGGCAGGATGCGCGCGCACCCAGCCGTCGGCCTCGATCAATGCACGGATGTAGGCCACGACCACCTCGGGGTACTCGGCGGCGAAATCCTTGCGCACGATCACGCCGTGGAAGGTGGGCACCTTGGTCTGCACGCCGTCGAAGATCTTGCGCGCGAAGCCGCGGTAGGGCAGCAGGTCGGCGAAGGGCACGAAGTCGGCGTGGGCGTCGATCTTGCGTTCCTGCAGGTTGGTGGTACCCACCTCGGGGCTCTGGCTCACGAGCTGGAAGAAGTCGGCAGGCAGGCCGCGCGCCTGCAGCGCCTGCAGCACCATGCCGTGAGCTGCCGAGCCGAACGGAACCGAGACCACCTTGCCCTTGAGATCCGCCAGTTCGTAGTACGGCGAATCCTTGTGCACCACGATGCCGTTTCCCGAGCCGAAGGCGTTGTAGGCGATCACCGCGATCAGCTGCGTCTCGTTGCCGGGCTGGCTCTGGCCGGTGGCGCCGGCCACGAGCAGCGGATAGTCGCCCATCATCCCGATCTGCAGGCGCTTGGCCATCATGCCGTTGGTGATGGGCGGGCCGGAGGTGAAGTTCTGCCAGTCGAGCTTGAAGTCGACGTCCTTGTATTTGCCGGTCCGGGGCAAGTACTTCTCCAGCAGCTTCAGGTGCTGGATCACCGCACCGCCGGTGACGGTGTTGGTGGTGGTGTTCTGGATGCCGATGCCGACGGTGACTTCCTGCCGGGCGAAGGCAGCGCCGGCCGACGCGGCGAGAAAGAAGGTCAAGGCGAGAGCGAAGGGCTTCATGGTGAGATTTCCTGGGCGGGGGTTCGATGCAAGAGGGGTGCCACTTGAATCGGTGGTGCTAGGAGGCGGTGGCCGCGACGGTTTCCAGCTGGTCGCGCTTGCTCGTCACCGTGGCCCACCGCTCGGCATCGGGCAGCGGATCGAGCGGCGCGCTGATCACCGGCCACTGCAGCGCGAGCCGCGCGTTGAGCTCGATGAAGGCCTGCTGCTCGGGCGGCACGTCATCGACCGCGGCGATCGCGTTCACGGGGCATTCGGGCACGCAGACCGCGCAGTCGATGCACGCCGCCGGGTCGATCACGAGGAAGTTGGGGCCCTCGTGGAAGCAATCGACCGGGCACACGCTGACGCAGTCGGTGTACTTGCAGCGGATGCAGGCTTCGGTGACGACGTAGGCCATCGCATCAGCCTCCGCAGAGCCGCCTCAAGGAGGCTGAACGCCCCCTCGGGGGGCAGCAAACGAAGAGAGCGTGGGGGGTCATATCACTCCTTGTGCTTGAGGCCGATGGCAGTGAGCGCCAGCCGGGCGAGCTTGCGCACGTCCGGGTCGGGGTCGGCGAGGGCTGCCTCCAGCGGCGCGATGGCGCGGGTGTCGCCGATCTCGCCGAGGGCGATGGCGGCTTCCTTGCGCAGGTTGCTCACGGGGTGCTGCAGCGCCTCGGCCAACGCGGGCAGCGCGGCTTCGGCCGCCAGCAGCCCGAGGGCACGTGCAGCCTTCACGCGCACCTGCCAATAGTCGTCGGCCATGGCGCACACCAGTTCTGGTATGGCCGGCGCGAGCTTGAGCTTGCCGATGGTCTGCGCCGCCTCCTCGCGCACCATCCAGGCGGCGTCGTTGAGTGCTCGGGTCAGCGCAGGCAGCACGCTCACGGTGCTGGCATAGCCCAGCGCACCGGCAGCGATGCGGCGCACCTCGGCCTCGGGGTCATTGGCGGCCACTTCCGCCAGCTCGCCGATCGCGGCGGGTTGCTTGAGGTAGCCGAGCACGCCCACCGCCTCGCGTCGCACCGCCGGATCGGCGTCGCGCAGCGAGCGCAGCGCGGGCTCGAAGGCCTGCGCGCAGCGCAGCGCGCGCAGCGCGCGAAACGCAAGCGCGCGCACCTGGGCGGGGTGGTGCTCCAGCAGCGGCAGCAGCGGCGCGGCGGACTCGGGCTCCTTGAGCTCGGCCAGCACCTGGCCCGCCGCTTCACGCACCGTGCTGTCTTCGTCGAGCAGCATGCCGGCCAGCGCGGCCACCACGTCCGGCGTTTCGTCGCCCTCGAGTGCCTTGACCGCTTCGACGCGCACCGCCGAATCGGCATCGGACAGCCGCGGCAGCAGCAGCGCGGCGATGTCGTCCTCGTCGCTGTAGGGCAGGTCGATCACCGCGAGCCGGCGCACGGCGGCATCGGCATCGACCAGGCGTTCTTGCATCGTATGCATCGCGGGCCTCGCTTCAGCGCAGCAGGTAGGGAATGTCGACCTTCACCGCGCCGGTGGGACAGTCCTGCTCGCAGGGAAGGCAATACCAGCATTCGTCGAAGCGCATGAAGGCCTTCTTCTTCACCATGTCGATGGCCAGCACGTCGAGCGGGCAGACATCGACGCAGACGGTGCAGCCCTTGTCGGCGATGCACTTCTCCTCGTCGACGACGACGGGCACCTGGGTCAGGGTGTGGGCGATGGTCATTGGTGTTCCTCGCGAAGGGGTCAGGCGGCTTGCGGAGTCGGGGCCACGCGCAGGCGCTGGTAGGCGGTGCGCTCTTCGTCGTCGACCGGCACGATGTAGGGCTCGATCGCCTTCTTGCGCATCGCGATGCGGCCTCGCGCGTCGCGACTGAGCAGGCTGTGGCAGCTCCAGTCGGCGTCATTGCGCTCGGGGTGATCGACGCGCAGGTGATACAGGCCCCAGCGGCTCTCGGTGCGAAACAGCGAGGCCTCGGCGGCCATGAAGGCGCAGTCGACGATGGAGTGGGCTTCCATCGCGCGCATCAGCTCGTGCGCGTTGGTCGCGACTATCGCCTGCAGGTCCTCGCGCACCTCCTCGAGTCGCGTCAGGCCGATCTGGAACTTGCGCGTCACCTTCGGCGGCTGGAGGTAATCATTGACCAGGCGGCGGGCCTTGTATTCGACCTGGAAAGGCGTGAGGCCTTCGCTGCGTTCGAGCGGCGCGGTGATGCGCTCGACTTCCTTGGCCTGTGCTTCGGCGTCGTGGGCCGCGTGACCCGTCTCGGCGCAGTAGGCGGCCGCCTGCTCGCCGCAGATCCTGCCGTACACGAACGCGCCCAGCATGTAGTTGTGCGGCACGCTGGCGCAGTCCCCGGCCGCGTACAGGCCCTTCACGCTGGTCTCGCCACGAGCGTTGATGTGGATGCCCGAGGCGCTGTGACCGGAGCAGAAGCCGATCTCGGAGATATGCATCTCCACCATCTGCTGCCGGTAGTCGTTGCCGCGCCGCTCGTGGAAGCGGCCTCGGCTGGGGCGCTCGTTGGTGTGGAGGATGTGCTCGATGGTGGCGATGGTTTCCTCTGCCAGGTGGTCGAGCTTGAGGAAGACCGGGCCCTTGCCACTTTGCAGCTCGTTGAAGAACTCGAGCATCATCTGGCCCGACCAGTAGTCGCACTCGATGAAGCGCTCGCCGTGCGCGTTCGCGGTGTAGCCGCCGAAGGGGCCGGTGACGTAGGCGCAGGCCGGGCCGTTGTAGTCCTTGATCAGCGGGTTGATCTGGAAGCACTCGAGGTTGGCGAGGTCCGCGCCGGCATGGAAAGCCATCGCATGGCCGTCGCCGCAGTTGGTGGGGTTCTCGTAGGTGCCCATCAGGTAGCCGCTGGCCGGCAGGCCCAGGCGGCCGGCGGCGCCGGTGCACAGCACGGCGGCCTTGGTCTTGATGAGGACCAGCTCGGCAGTGCGGCAGTCGAAGCCCATCACGGCGGCCACCTCGCCGTCGGGCCCGGTGAGAATGCGCGTGACCACCACGCGGTTGGTGATCTCCACGCGCGCGCGCTTCAGTTGCCTGTACAAGATGCGCTTCATGTGATGCCCCTCGGGCATGGGCAGCACGTAGCTGCCCAGGTGGTGCACCTTGCGCACGGCATAGTCGCCGGTCTCATCCTTCTCGAACTTCACGCCCCAGCGGTCCAGCTCCTCGATCATCGAGAAGCTGTTGGCCGCGTAGGCCATCACCGCCTCCTGGTCGACGATGCCGTCGTTGGCCACGGTGATCTCCTTCACGTACTGCTCCGGCGTGGCGTGGCCGGGGATCACCGCGTTGTTCAGACCGTCCATGCCCATCGAGATGGCGCCCGAGCGCTTGACGTTGGCCTTGTCGATCAGGAGCACGCGCAGCTTGGGGTTGCGCTCCTTGGCCTTCACCGCGGCCATCGGGCCGCCGGTGCCGCCGCCGACGACGACGAGGTCGAACTCCAGTTCATTGAATTTCATGTGAGCTCCGCTGAACCCGTGACCTTGAAGCCCGGGAAGATGAAGGGGAACGAAGGATTGCGACTTAGCTTCTGCGGCGAGCGTCAACTTCGCTCGATGCGCAGGCGGTACTGGAAGGCGTCGCCGCGGTAGAACAGAAACTCGAAGTCGATCGGCTGCTCGTCGGCGTGCGTCAGCCGCTCGATGCGCAGCAGCGGCGCGGCCTCGGGCAAGCGCAGGTGACGCGACAAGGTCTCGTCTGCCGAAATCGCCTCGATCTGCACATCAGCATGGGTGAGGTGCTGCCCGTAGTCGTTCTCGAGGATCACGAAGATGTCGCGCGCGGCCAGGTCTTCCTGCGCAAGCCTCTCGCCGAGGCCCAGCGGAAAGTAGCTCACATCCACCGAGATCGGTTCGCGGTTCAGGTAACGCAGGCGCTGGATCTCGAACACCGGCGCCTCGGGCTCGAGCTGCAGGCGCCGCGCCACGATCTCGTGCGCGATCACCGGCTTCATGCTCAGTACCTGGCTGAAAGTCTCGTAGCCCGAGGGGCTCATCGCCTCGCCGAAACCCTGCAGGCGCGACAGGTTCTGGAAGGCCTTGGGCTTGGCAACGAAGCTGCCCTTGCCGGCCACCTTGAAGATCAGGCCTTCTTTCTGCAGGTCGCCGAGCGCCTGGCGGATGGTGATGCGGCTCACGTCGAAGGCGGCCATCATCTGGCTCTCCGACGGCACCTGGGAATGCGGTGCGTAGGAGCCATCGAGAATGCGCCGGCGGATCGTCTCGCGGATCTGCGCATGGCGCGGCAGCGACGCGAGCTCGATCACTTCGGCGTCGGGACCCGGCTTCGTTGCCGGGCGCGTTGAGCGCATTGCATTCATCTGCAAGCCCTGCCTGTTATGACAGGTCATGTCATGCATGCGCCGTGCCAGGCTTTTGACCTGGATCAAGGATCGTGATGCACCGCTATGCAGCAAATGGGCCGGGTGCATGTCGAGCGATGGTGCATGTGGTGATCTCATGCGACAAATCCGCGCAGCGCGTGTCCGATTCCCCCAGGTGCTCACCCCTCTCCCGAATGGCTCGCACGCCAGGCGACAATGCGCAGCACTCCCATCCCTTCGACCCACGAACGCAAAGAGCCCCCTGTCGGCACCGGCTCATGCGCGGCGAGGCTGCGCTTCCTCATAGATCCAGGTCAGCCCCAGCAACTGCTTCAACGCCGCGAGCAGTGCGTCCTGCTCGATGGGCTTGGGGATGAAGACGTTGGCGCCCGCGGCGAGGCAGCGCGATTCGACATCCTGCGTGGCGCTGGCCGAGGTGGCGACGATCGGTATGTGGGCTAATGCGGGCAGGCGCCTGAGGCGCCGCGTTGCCTCGCAGCCGTCCATCACCGGCATCATCGCGTCGATCACCACGAGATCGGGCCGTTCCTTGATCGCCACCTCGATGCCCATCTGCCCGTCGTCGGCGCCGATCGCGTCGAAGCCCAGCGAGTTCAGTGCCTCGAACATCATCACCCGGTTCTGCGACACGTCGTCGACCACCAGCACCCGCTTGCGCGGTCCTTGGTAGCCGATGGGCATGCCGCAGTACGGCGCCCGCACCGCGAGCGCCGGCACCGTCGGCAAGTCGACCTCGAAGGAGAACACGCTGCCTTCGCCCGGCTCGCTGCGCACCTGGATGTCGCCGCCCATCATGCGTACGAGCTTGCGGCTGATGGCCAGACCCAGCCCCGTTCCGCCCTCGCGCCGCCGCGCCTCGCCCACCTGCTCGAACGGCTGGAACAGCCGCGCCAGCTGCGCGTCGCTCATGCCGATGCCACTGTCGCGCACCTCGAATCGCAGACGGACCATCGGCGACGCAGCGGCTTCGGCGTGCTCGGCGCGCGCGGGTGATGCCATGGCCTGCACGGACAGCGTCACTTCCCCGCTGTCGGTGAACTTGATCGCGTTCGACAGCAGGTTGAGCAGCACCTGGCGCAAGCGCTTGTCGTCGACGCGAACGCCGGCGGGCATCGGCCCGTCCGCGCGGTAGCTGAACTGCAGCCCCTTCTCGTCGGCCTTGACGCCCACGATGTCGCAGACCCCGCTCAGGAACGTGGCCAGGTCGACCTCGTCGCTTTGCAGCACGAGCTTGCCGGCGTCGATGCGCGCCATGTCGAGGATGTCGTCGATCAGCCTGAGCAAATGCCGTCCGCTCTCGTCGATGACCTTGATGCCCCGGGCCTGGCGCGGGCTCAGGGAAGGGTCGCGCTCGAGGATCTGCGCAAAGCCGAGGATGCCGTTCAGCGGCGTGCGCAGCTCGTGGCTCATTTGAGCAAGGAATTCGCTGCGCATGCGGGCCAGTCGTTCGGCCTCGGCCAGCGCAGCCTCGCGCGCCGCCTCGGCCGCCTTGCGCTCGCTGATGTCGCGGGCCACCCCCACCGTGCCGAGCACCGTTCCGTCCTCGTCGACCACCGGTGCCTTGAAGGTTTCCAGCCAGATCGTCGTTCCGGCCGGGCCGATCTGGGCCTCTTCCAGCGTCTTCTGACAGCGCGAATCCATGACTTCCATGTCGTCGGAGCGGAACTTCTCCGCCATCTCGGGCGGATAGACCTCGCGGTCCGATTTGCCGACCAGGTCCTCGGGGCTCATGCCACGGGTTTGCGCGGCGGCCTGGTTGACGGCCAGGAAGCGGCTCTCGGTGTCCTTGAACCACGCCCACATCGGGAGCATGTCGATCAGCGTGCGCAGGTAGCGTGCCTGCTGGCGCAGCTCGCCCGTGCGCTTCTCCACGCGCTGTTCCAGCGTCTCGAAAGACTGCTGCAGCTCGCGCACCATGTCGTTGAAGGCCTTGGCCAGGGCGCCCACCTCGTCGGGCGCCTCGATGCCCACCGGCTGCAGGCGCTCGAGCACCTGGCGCTGCCCGACCTCGATGTCGCCATGGCCGCCGGCGATGACCTTCACCGCCGTGGTCAGGTCGACGATCGGATCCATGAATCGCTTCACCCACCACAGGCCCACGGCGACGCTGAGCAGCATGGTGGCGCCCGCCGCGAGCAGGATGGCGATTACCGTTTGCCGGATGTTCTGCAGCGTGATGTCTCGCGGCGAGGCCAGCGCGAGCATCAGCCTCGGCTCGTTCTCGAAGCGCCATGGCAGCACGGCCACGTAGAACGACTGCGAGCCCACCGACACCGAGCGTTCCAAGGGCGCACGCTCGTCTGTGACCAAGGCGGCCTGCGCCTGCCGGTGCAAGTCCGGCGGGATCACGGCGATGCTGCCCAGCTGTTGCCGATGGCGGCCATCCGGCGAAAGCAGCACGGGCGACTTGCCCGTCTTTCTCGCCACGGACTCCAGCGTCGCGCGGTCGATCAGCTTGCGAAACACGACGACGGCGAACACGCGCGACAGCTCGCCGGCCCTGTCCCCGGCGTGCGCAGTGGCGTCGCCGGCCACCGAGAGATCGGAGAAGTAGCGCACCATCGGCGCTCGCGCGGCATCGGTGAGCACGTCTTCTGCGTAGCCCCTGACCGGAACCGCGATCTCCATCACGGTCTCCCCGGACTCGGGGAAGATGAACGACACGCGCGTGTGCTGCGGCGAATCGTTCAGCGTCTGCTCGGCAGGCGGCGCTTGTTCCTTCCAGGCGGGCCAGCTCTGGAAGGGCAGGCCGCCTGTCGTGTCCGCGTTCGCCATCGTCCAGGCCAGGCGGCCGTCTTCCCGCGTGACGCTCATGCCGGCTCGGGAGGCCGAAACGAAGTCGCTGAGGTGTCCCCCGGTATGAACGGCGATGCTGGAGAACCCTCCGGTTCGCAAGGCGAGATGCAGCCGGTTGAGCAGCACCATCTTGCGATAGCCCAGCGTCCTCGTCATCTCGCGACGCTCCGAGGCTCTGGCCGGGTCGTGGATGTTGAATTCCAGCGTCAGCAGCTCGCCCAGGTGATTCAGGATCGCCGCATCGCCGACCGTCGCGACGGCCACGCTTCTCGATTGCAGCGTCATGGTCTGCAGGTCGCTCTGCCAGGCGAGCAGATCGTTGCGCAGGCTCGAGAAGGCCGCGTCCTCGTTCTGCCGGTTCGTGAAGAAGGAAGCGAGCAGCGCATTCAGCCCCGTGCTGAGCGCGACGACGCCGACGAGCACGAGCAAGATCTTCTGCTTGATCCCGAACTTCATG
The DNA here is from genome assembly GCA_035254085.1 of Piscinibacter sp. Taxonomy (GTDB): domain Bacteria; phylum Pseudomonadota; class Gammaproteobacteria; order Burkholderiales; family Burkholderiaceae_C; genus Albitalea. Next base: position 19,808 of record DATFAY010000135.1, on the reverse strand, counting down.
CGCCTCTCCGGATGACCGCGACCGCTCCTTGTGCTGCCCGACTCATTGCGCTGGCCCGCCGTGCGCGGCGATGTCGTCGTCGATGGTCCGTGCAGCCCGGCTCAGCTCGGTCTGCACGTCCGCGCCGGCGATGATGGCGCCGACCGCCTTCGAAAAGGCCTTGCTGATGGTGCCGTAGCCGCGCGTCGCCGGCCGCGGGAAGCCGTCGCCGCCGAAGAGCTGCTGCGCGAAGACCTCCAACGGCTTTCCACGGCCGTACAGCGCCGAGCGTGCCAGCGCCGACTTGCGCGCCGGTACGCCCCCGTTCGCGTTGGACATGCGAAGGATCTCGTCCGTGGACATGAGGTAGGCAAGGAATGCCCAGGCGCCGGCGGGGTTCGCACAAGTGCTCGTGATGCTCCAGCTCCACGACCCCATGCCCGTCTTGAGCCCGTGGCCGAAGTCGGGCAACGGCAAGAGGATGAGGTCGTCGCCGAGCGCCTCCTTGAAGCCGGCATATTTCCAATGGCCGGTCCAGGCCAAGGCATTCCTGCGCTTTTCGAAGTCGTCGTTGCGATCGAACACGGCGCGCGTCCAGCCTTGGCGGAACCAGTGCTGGAAGCGCGTCATGGCCGCCACCGACCGAGGGCCGTCGAGCACGCCGCGGGCCCCGCGGTGATGCGCACGGTCGATGAAGTCGCCGCCGAAGCCGGCAATGATCGGCAGATAGGCGTAGGCGTAGAACTCCGACGTGCCGGTGTACACGGCCAGGTTGAGCGGGTACTCGACGCCATCGACCCGGGCCAGCTTCTCCATCGCCTGCTCGAATTCGGCGAGCGTCCAGGGGCGAGCGACGGTCGGGATGCGAACGCCGGCTGCGGCCAGGTAGCGCCGATTGGCCCACAGGCCGAGGCCGGAATCGAACTGCCCGAGGCTGTACAGGTGCCCGTCGTAAGTGCCCTGGGCGACGATGGACGGGAGCAGGTCCCGGCGCAGCTCGCTCGGGACGAACCCGTCCAGCGGCTGCAGATAGCCCGGCCACGCGAACTCGGCCACGAACGGGCCGTCGACTTCGAGCAGGCAAGGCAATGTGCCGGCCACGCCCACGCTTTGCACCCAATCGGCGTAGTTCCGATAGTGCGACGCGAAAAGCTCGACCTTGTAGCGCTGCTGCACGCGGTTGAACGAGGCCGCCGCTTCCTTGATCACGGCCGCCTCTTCGGTGCTGAAGGTCGAACGAGTCCACACGGCAATGGACGTGGGGGTCGCGCCCATCGCGCTGGCCGCGAAGGCCGCCAGCAGAAGCGGCCGGACGCTGCGCCATGAACGCCGAACGAAGTTTCGAATCATGGCAGTCGAGCGATCGCCCCTCCCTCATCGGCCGCTAGAGTGAATGGACGAGCGACAGCATGACGGTGCGGCCATTGATCGAGCGCGCCGTGTTGGCACCCGTGGCCGTGACGCCCGCCCCGCCATTGGGAATCTCGGTGATGCCCATCGTGTCGAAGACGTTGTTCGCGACGAGGGACAAGGTCGTCCTCGCGCTGAGGGCATGGCTCGCGAACGCGTTCACCTGCACGAAGCCCGGATTCGCCAGTCCGCCGCCGACGAAGGGGAAGGCGCTCGTGCCGATGACGTTGAGGCCCAACTGCCAGGCCTTCCATCGGTACGCCGGCGCGAGCTGGGCCATGGTGCGCGGATTGATCTGCTGCCCGACGTTGCCCGGCGTGATCTCGTCCCTGGCGATCTTGCCCCGCGTGTAGGTGAGCCCCGCGCGCAGGCTGAAGGCGCCGGAGTCGTAATCGCCCTCCAGCTCCAGCCCCTGTGCCTCGTAGAGACGGCTGACGAATCGCACGGTGGTCGAGGTGATGTCCTGGTCGGTGACCTTGGTGGTCGCATGGAACAGTGTCGCGAGCAGGGTGGCACCGCCGGCTCGCCACTTCAAGCCCCCTTCGACCTGCCTCACCACGTTGACCGCCACCTCCTTGGCAATGCTGCCGTCGGGCCGGATGCCGCCGCCGAAGAGCACGCGCTCGGCGTTGGCGCGGCCGCCCTGGCTGATGCGCGCGAACAGTGCAAGGTCAGGCGTGGCGAGGACGTTGGCGCCCAACGAATAAGACAGATAGCGCACGGTGTAGTCGACCGGCCGTCGCGTGCCTTCGTCGACGATGGGAACGCTCTGCTCGGGCCGCTGCACGATGCCGTCGCCATCGACGTCGAACGCGGTGGTGCCGCTCGACTGCGAATACGAGCCGCTGGCGCGCGCGATGTCGTAGCGCAGGCTGCCGTCGACATTGAGCGGGCCCTTTTGCCAGTTCAGCGCGAGATAGGGCGCGTCGGTGTCGTAGCGCAGGCGGTAGGAGCGGACGCAGCAATTGCCCCAGAAGGGCTCGCCGTAGGCCACGAGGCCTCGTTGCGTCACCAGGTTGCCCTGCGCATCGACGACGTCGAGCAGCGCGGCGTCCTTGCCCTTGACCTCGAGCAGGTAGGTGTTCCAGTGCCAGTCCTGGTCGATCTTCTGCTGCGACTTGAAGTAGCCCAGCGTGATGCGTGTGGACACGCCGTTGCTCGCGAAGGCCCGGGCGAGCTTGAGATCGAAGGAGAAATTGCCGAGGTCGCCCAGCGTGGTGTTGAACAGATGCGTGCGCACCGCCAGGCCGTTGCCGTTGAGCGAGGCCGGATCGGCCACGGCCTGGCCCGCCTGGGGGCCCGTCGCGTAGCGCAGCGTCGCGCCTGTGCCACCGATTTGCTGGGCCAACGCGGCCGCCGTGTCGACGGAGGCCGGATACGGGCCCACGAAGCGCCCGGAGGTGGCGGCGACACGAAACTTCCCGTCGAACGTCCAGTTCTTCGCGAGCCTTGCCGAGGCTTCGAGCCCGAGCGCCCGGCTCTTCGAGTAGTAGCCGTCGGCGAGGTCGGTGGCCACGACCTCGCCGTTGCGGTTGACCGAGAGGTCATGCCGGAAGTATCGCGACAGCATGACGCCGTGCAGGATGTCGAAGCCCGGCAGCGACCCGAAGCTCGGCTGCGAAGTCGACCCGGTGATGGACAAGGGCACCGGCAGGAAGACCGGCGCGCGGTCGTCCAGCAGCTTGAAGCTGGCGCGCACGTAGCCCCATGCGAAGCGGCGCGTCACGTTGCCCTTGAGCTGGCCGCCGTCTTCGGCCGTATAGCCCGCGGTTCGCGGCCCTTCGCCCACGCGATAGAAGCCGCCGAGATGGAATCTCCAGTCGTCGTCCAGCGGCCGGCCGTAGCGAAAGTCCACGCGCGTCCGATCGAAGTCGAGGCCGCGCGAGAGGCCGATGCTGCCGCCCGCGACCTCGCCTGTCCTGCTGATGAAGTTGAAGATGCCGCCCGGCGCGTTGCTGGCGAAGGTGGCGGCCGAACCACCGCGCATCACTTCCACCCGGTCGAGTGTCGAATCGGCCCGCACGAAGGTGTCGGCCGTTGCGAAATCGATGTCGCCGAAATCGAGCACCGGCAGGCCGTCTTCCTGGAACAGCATCAGCTTGGCACCACCGCTCAAGGGAAGGCCGCGTGCCGTCGCGTTGGCATTGCCTTCGCCTCCGGAGGACTGGACGAGCAGGCCCGGCACGCTGCGCAGAATGTCCGAAGCGCTGTCCGGGGCGGCCTGCAAGATCTGCTCGGCGTCGAGCGTGCTGATCGCGGCGCTCGAGCGCAAGCGGCTGACCGGGCCCGCGCTGCCGGTGACGACGACGCCGTCGAGGCGCAACGGCCCCCTGCCCGGGGTGTCGGCAGGCCGGGCCGGCGCGGGCTGCGGCTCTCGAGTCTCGCCAGGCGCAGGCTCGGCCAAGCGGGATGCATCGCCTGGAAGGTCGGCGGCGCATGTAGGCGCCGGCTGACATGACAGGACCACGGCCCCGGCGGCGATCGCCGAATGCCACGACCTCAGCCCGACTCCCATGGGTGGTCCACCTCCTGGCCTGCGCGGCGCATGGCATGCCCCTCGCGGCCCGCAGTAGCGGCGCAATGATGATACTGCGCGGGCCGGCGAAGAGTTATGGGATGTATGTGGACACGCGATCGACGGCTAGGAAGCGAACGGTGTCTCGATCTGATGGGACCCGGCGTCCAGTGGCGGTCCGCTCTTTCGCCTCAGCGAGGTCGGCCTCGGTCGGAGGCTGCCGCTTCCAGCCCACAAGCGAACGACGGCTCCCGCTGCCAAGCAGGAGTTCATCGAGCACGCGCGCCGGCCGGACCCGGGCGGCGCGGTCGTGGCGCTTCTGGCCCTCCGCCGTCATCGCATCAGCGCTGCGACCTCTGCGGCACTCAGCGCGCCCGCGTGCACGCGGAAGTCCTGAATGCGGCCGTCGAACGATGGATGTGCCCAGTTGCGTCCCAGGAAGGTCACCTGATCGCCGATCTGGCGCGGCGAGAGCAGGATGTCGTCGGACCTCCCCACCTCGACCCCGTCGACGTAGAGCCGCCCGGTGTTGCCCTGCAAGGTGACCGCCACATGGACCCAGCGGCGAATCGGCATGGACCAGGGAGCTTCGACGACCTGCGCGTCATTGTGCGTCGCGCCGAAGATCCCGAAACGCAGCACGCCCGGACCGGCCTTCGGTGCGATGAACATGCAGGAGAACGCGTCCTGCCCCGCGAAGAACAAGCAGGTGTCCGAGTGCAGCGAATTGGCGTAGGCCCACAGGGACACGCTGAAGTCGTCCAGGTCGCCGACCAGCCCCGCCGGCAGTTGCAGGCCCGCCGACTTGCCGTCGAACGCAATGGCCTTGTCGTTCCGGCGTCCGTCGCCCCAGACCGCTCCGTCCAGCAACTGGCCCTCCACCGAGACCGAGGTGCCGGCAGCGGAGAACAGCGTGCCGACCGTGCCCGTGTTGTTCGCGCCGTCCAGTGGCAGCGACAGCCGCGGCTCGCCCGGAACGGCGATGCGAGCGACGTTGGAGCCGGCGCTCGCGCCACCGTCGCCTTGCGCGGTGACCTGGTAGAAGCAGACGCCGTTCGACGGCGTATCGCTGTACGTGAGCAGCTCGCTCGCCGAGACCGTGCCCAGGACGGTGAAGGGGCCCTTGGCCTGGTCGCCTCGCTTGACCGCATAGGAGGTTGCGCCGAGGCTGCCCCACCACGACAGCACGACGCGGTCGCCGCGCAAATGGGCCGTGAGGCCCGACGCCGGCTTCATCGGCCCGGCATACACGCGGCGATGGATCAGCGTCGGCCACCAGACGTCGTCGCTGCTGCCGCCGTACTTCGGCTCGCACAACACCACCATGCGCGCGACGTTCGGCGCCGCCAGCCCGATGCGGTTCACATAGTGGTTGTAGATGGGCTCCCAGGCGTTGCGGCCGTGCTGGAACGACTGGTTCACCCGGGTCCACGGATTGGGGTGGGGCTGCGTCGGGTCTTGCTCGCGCGCATACGGCATCGGATAAGGCTTGCCGTTCTCGTCGAGCAGGTTGGAGCGGGCCACGTATTCGGCCGCCGCGAGGAAGCGGTTGTTGTACAGACCATAGAGATCGTCGCCTTGGTTCCAGGCCATCTCCAGCAGGTCGCCGCCCAGCGACATGCCCAGCGTCGAGTGGCCCTGGTCGCGGCCGCTCTCCTCCCACTGCCCGAAGTGACCCGGGTGCATGTAGTAGACGCCATGCACGATGGAGCCGTTGCCGAAGGTCCTGAGCTTGCCGCGGTTGTTGCCCGCGTAGCAGTCGCAGGCCAGCCGGTACAGGTCGGGCTGATCGCAGAAGATGCCGATGGCCATTGCGCCCACGAGGGAGGCCATGTCCCAGTTGGCATGGGACCCGATGCGCCCGTCGCTGAGGAACCAGGACGAGATCGAGCCGAAGACCTTGAGCAGCATCTCCTGGAAGCGCTTCAGGCTCTCCGGCGCCCAGCCAGGGTAGGTGCGCAGGATCTCGCCGATCTGCGCCCACTGGTGGCCCTGCATGCCGGCCATCAGGATGAAGGTGTGGTCGTCATGGGCAGTCGATCCGGGAGGAACCGTCCCCACCTCCTTCAGGGTGTTCGCCCAGGCGTCCAGGAACTCGACCGCCTTGTCGGCATAACGGTTGTCCTGAGGGTCGGACAGCTTCCAACGCAGTGCCAGGGACCAAGCGCGCCAGATGTCGACGTACATGTTGTTCTTGCTGTTGTCGGCCCGGTAGACGGCCTCCAGCGGGGAGGGCCTGGTGTCCAGGGTCGAGATGCGATCGGCGCACAGCTTGTTCCACCAGCTCGTCCACGGCTCTTGGCCTGCCTTGATGCGCGCGCGGATGCGGGTGAAGTCGTCTTCGGTGACCAGGAGCCCCGGGTGGCGGAAGGCACCGCTCACCGAGGCGGGGGTGGACCTGTCCTGCGCCGACTGGCCGGGCTCCTCGCTGCCCGCGCCACAGCCCGGCAGCAGGGGGAGCATCGGAAACAGACCCAGGCCCAAGGTGAACGCACGCCGGGTCGGGTCGGGCAGTTCGTCGAAGTCAGTCCCTGGCACGGCAGTCTTCCACATGTTCACTTGTTCGTTCTCCGTTGAAGAAATCCGGTCATGGCTGCGCCGCTCGACCCGCAATGACCGCTGCGCTCAGCACGATGGTTGGACGCGCAGGACCTGCACCAGGGCGAATGCTTTGCGCAAATTCGCGGCGCTCCCGCAAGAAGGGGAAGGCAGGATGCGAGCGTTCCGAGTGGGGCCACGGAACACGAAGACGCAAGGGACGGGCCAAGCTGGCAAACCGTCGGCATCGCCGATGTTGCGACAAGCCGATACAACACCGACGTTGAAGGTTCATGACTCCATGCAGGCCCGTCCTGCGTTGGAGTATGAGTGACGTTATTTCGTGCGCTGGTCGAATTAATATAGGGCTTCCCCGTGGTTAGTTGTTGCGACGGTCGAACTATCATCCCTCTCAAGAAGTTGAACTGGCGTTAATTCATTCATCGCCTCTCCGGGAGGCCGGCGCGTCCGGGCCCGGGCCTTCGCGTCGGACTCCGTCATGCGGCGGTGATGACTCGAGGGGAGCGTTGCTGAGGTTGAACGCAGCCGCACGCGAGCGCTCGACAGCTCGTCGGCACACCCAGGGAGTGAGTTCTCAAGCCGTAAGGCGCCGCCTAGAGAGATTGCAAGACATGATTCGTGATGCTCGTTCAGCCAGGACATCCGTCCCCCGGCGTTTCCTGCGTTTCGCTCTGATGGGGATGGCCCTCACCTGCAGCGCCTCCGTCCTGGCGGGTACCGGCAACGGCGACCTGACGGACTCCAACATCAACTACGTCGGGCGCTGGGACAAGTCCAACAGCACCGTCTACCGCAGCTATTGGAACGGCGCGTCCTTGTCCACCAAGTTCACCGGCACCACGGTCAAGGTGAACGTGGCCGAGCAGACGGTCCTCACGGCCATCGTGGACGGTGTGCCCAACACCTACTGGAATGTCGTCGGCACCGTCAACCTCACGCCCACGCCGCTGGCGAACGGCACGCACACGCTGAAGATCCTCTCCAAGTACGAGAAGGTCGAGTTGCCGTTCCAGGGCTTGGTGCTCGATGCCGGTGCCACCACCGTGCGGCCAGACCCCCTCCCGCTGGTGGAGTTCATCGGCGACTCCATCACCACCGGCATCACGACCACCGACGTCGTGCTCTCCGACTACGCCTGGCTCACCGGCGAGAGACTCGGTGCCGACCACACGCAGATCTCCTACCCCGGCATCACGCTGGTCGACCCCACGTGGAGCAGCCCCAACGTCGTGACGGGCATGGAGTCGCTGTACTTCAAGCTGTGGCAGGCCAACCGGTGCGCGGACGTGGCGTGCACCGGCAACCCGCTGTGGAACTTCGCCAACTACGCCGCCAAGCTGGTGGTCGTGAACCTCGGCACCAACGACGCCTTCGCCTCGGTGCCGTCGGCCACGTTCCAGAGCCGCTACACGACCTTCTTGCAGAACATCCGCGCCAAGTACCCCAACGCGGACATCTTCGCGCTGCGCACCTTCGGCGGCTACTTCCCGACCGAAACGCAGGCGGCGGTGAACGCGCGCGTCAGCGCGGGCGATGCCAAGGTGCACTTCGTCGACACCACCGGCTGGCTGCAGTCGAGCGACTTCACCGATGGGGTTCACCCGGGTGACGCGGGCCACGTCAAGATCAGCAACCGCCTGTTGCCGATCCTGCTGCCCTACCTGGGGTTCGTGACGCTCAATGACACGACGTTCAGCTACGACAACGCGGCCAACTGGCCTAGCGGCTGGCAGGACGGGGCCTACCAGAGCGACAACCACTGGTCCAACGTGACCAACGCCACCTACCAGGTGCCCTTCAGCGGCACGCAGGCGAAGCTGTACGGCGCGAAGGCGGCTTGGCACGGCATCGCTGCCGTCTCGGTCGATGGCGGCGCGGAGACCTTCGTCGACACCTACGCCGCTGCACGAAGTGACGACGTGCTGCTGTGGAGCAGCCCCGTGCTGTCGGCGGGCAATCACACGCTGACGGTGCGGGCCACGGGCTCGAAGAACGCCAGTTCGTCGGGCACCTTCGTCGTGGGCGACCGGGTCGACGTCATCGATGGCGGCGTGAACCTGCTGAGCAACGCGGGCTTCGAGAACGGGCTGGGCGGCTGGACCACGGGATCGCAGGGCGGCACGGTGTCCACGGCCACGACGCGACCCCACTCGGGCACGTCGCACCTGGTGCACAGCGGCACCGGGGCGTACTGGGCCTACACCGCCCAGACCCTCACCGGCCTGAGCAACGGGCTGTACACCGTGAAGGCCTGGGTGCGTGGCACAGGCGGCCACCAGCTGTACGTGAAGAACTACGGCGGCAGCTCGGTGTCCGTCACGTCGGTGGCATCCGACGTCTACACGCAGCTGACCATCAGCAACATCAACGTGAGCAACGGCAGCGCCGAGATCGGGTTCTGGACGAGCGACGGTTCGGGCACCGGCTGGCTCAACGCCGACGACTTGACCTTCTACAAGCAATAAGGCTTCACGTCGGCCGGCGCGCATCTCGCGCCGCGTCCGATGTCATGCTGGAAGCGCATCCCCGGCACTGGCGCACTACGGGTGCGATCGAAGTGAAGGACATGCCGCTGCTGCTGCAAGCGTGTGGCGACGGGGCCGCCGCCTCCCGCAGCGGGCAGCGGCAGATGGAGAGGCCGGCGAATCGCTGAACGCGCCATGCGGATCGAGTACAGTGCGCCGCTGCGCGACGCGCAGGCCGTGGCATTGCGCTGTCTCGCCGTCCTCCACATCCGTGCCCACTTCCAAGCCGAAACCATCGATCGCGGCACCGCAGAAGTCCCGCCGCCGCAGCGACGCTCCGACACTCGTCGACGTCGCCCGCGCAGCAGGTGTCTCGGAGATGGCCGCTTCGTCCGCGCTCAACGGAGGTCGGCGGGGCTCGGCACGCGTTTCGGTCCAGACGCGCGAGCGCGTGCTGGCCGCCGCGCAGCAGCTGGGCTACCGGCCGAACGCCGCCGCGCGCGCGCTCGCGAGCCAGCGCACGAACGCGATCGGCTTTGTCGCGGACTTTCTCGGCGACGAGCCGAATCTCTACTTCCTCGAAGTGTTCAGCGGCGTCATCCAGAGCGCCACCGCCGCAGGCCAGACGACGTCGGTCTTCACGCTCGGCGACTGGGACGAGGCGCCTGCTCGCATCCCGCCCTGGTGCGATGGCCGCGTCGATGGCCTGATCCTGCTCGGTCCGCGCCTGCGCGACGATGGCTCGTCCTGGATACCGCCGCACACGCCGATGGTGTCGGTGCAGGCCGATCGTCACTTGCACGGCGTGGTGAACATCGAATCGGACGACGAGGCCGGCGCCCGCAAGATGGTGCGCCATTTGCTCGCCATGGGGCACCGTCGCATCCTTCACGTGGGCGGACCGGCTGCCTTGGCCGGAGCGAATCGACGCGTCGACGGGTACCTGCGCGCCCATGCCGAAGCCGGTGTCAAACCTGCTGCGGGCCACGTGGTTCGTGCGCCGCTTACCGTCGAGGGCGGACGTGGCGCCATGCAGGAATGGCTGCAGCGTCACCGCGGGCGGCTGCTGCCGCAGGCGGTGTTCGCAGGCAACGATGCCATGGCCTTCGGCTGCATCGAGGTCTTGCGTGAACGAGGACTGCGCGTGCCCGAGGACATCTCCGTGGTCGGCTATGACCATACCCTGATGGCCCGCTGGGCGCACCTGGCGACGGTGCGCCAGCCGCTGCACGAGATCGGCCGACAGGCCGCTGACTTGCTCTTGCAGCGCATCGAAGCGCTCCGACGGGGCGAGCCCTACGCCGGCCCGTCCGACATCGTCGTACCCACCGAGATCGTCTCCGACGCGACGCTGGCCGGGCCGCGAACGACGCGGTTGACCATCGGCTGACTAGCGGCTGACGCGCGCGCCTCGCCGTGCGACGGCCGCCAACACCGACGCAGGCGTAGGTGTTTCCCTGGGGATAGTTCATTCGACAACCGAACTAATATCGCGCCATTGATATAGCGGCATATCAATGACAGCGAAATCCGCAATCCCGAGCAGCTGCTGCGCGATCCGGCGACCCACGAAGTCGACTGCGATTCGCGCAGCAGCGCCAGCCGCATGACACGTCGCCGCCCCCGCAAAGAGGCGGCTCCTTGAATTCAGCGAAAACGGGTGCGAGAGATGAGGGGACATATCCGGTTCAAGAAATCAACGCTGTCGATCGCGGCGGCGCAAGCACTTCTCGTGTGGAGCGGTGCGGCACTGGCGCAGGACGCGCCGGCACCGGCGGCTGCAGCCTCGGCGCCTGCAGCCAAGAAGAAGGAGGACGACCAGAAGAAGGACGCGACGAAACTGGAAACAGTGGTCGTCACCGGCCAGCGCAAGGCGCTCGAGAGCGCGCAGACGATCAAGCGCGACGCCGAGGAGATCGTCGATTCGGTCGTCGCCGACGACATCGGCAAGCTGCCCGACAAGTCGGTGACCGAGGTGCTGCAGCGCATCCCCGGCGTCACCATCGACCGCACGCTCAACCGCGCCGACCCGCAGCAGGGCGTGGGCGACGGCATCGAGCACTTTGCCGCTGAAGGCACGGGCGTGTCGATCCGCGGCCTGAGCTACGTGCGCTCCGAACTCAACGGGCGCGACTCGTTCTCGGCCAACGGCGGGCGCTCGCTGAGCTTCGAGGACGTGCCCCCCGAGCTGATGGCCGGCGTGGACGTGTACAAGAACCCGTCCGCGGAGCAGATCGAAGGCGGCATCGGCGGCCTGGTCAACCTGCGCACCGCGATGCCCTTCGATTTCAAGGGTGCGAAGGGCGCGTTCTCCGTGGAGACTTCGCGCCAGCAACTGCGCGGCAAGGCGGAGCCGTCGTTCTCCGGGCTGCTGTCCAACACCTGGGACACCGACCTCGGCAAATTCGGCGCGCTGGTCGACCTGGCGCACTCCAAGATCGCCACGCGCAGCAACGGCCTGTTCATCGAGCCCTACTACCCGCTGCGCAACGCCGTCGTGGGCGACACCAGTGGGCAGGAGCGCTGGATCAGCAAGGGCGGCTCGTTCAACGAGAGTGACTTCGACCGCACGCGCGACGGCCTGTACGGCGCGCTGCAGTGGCGCAAGGACAATCTCTCGTCCTCGTTGACGTACTTCCGCTCGAAGTACAAGATGGACACGAGCGAGCAGTTCTTCAACGTCGGCGGCGATCCCAACAAGCTGCAGCTCGACGCGGACGCTACCTTCGATGCACAAGGCGTGCTGCAGACCGGCACGCTGCGCGCGCCCACCGATGGCGCGCCCGACAACCCGGCCGTGAGAGGTCTGGGCTTCGGCACCGGCACGCGTCACGCCGCCCGCACGGCCGACACGGGCGACCTCTCGTGGCACGTGCAGTGGAATGCTTCGCCGCAGTGGACCTTCAACTCCGACCTGCAGCAGATCAAGGCGTCAAGCGACGGCTCCGACTATCTGGTCGGCCTGGGCGGCTGGATGCCCAAGCAGCGCTTGGACCTGACCACCACGCCGGCGCGCTTCTTCTTCGACGAGGCCGACCGCGCCTTCCTCGCCAACCCCGCCAACTACTACTGGGGCTCGACCCAGGAGCATCGCGACCACGCTACCGCCACCGAGAAGGCCTGGCGCGGCGACGGGAAGTTCACCTTCCAGGACAACGCGATCCTCAACGACCTGCGCTTCGGCTTGCGCCTGACCGAGCGCAAAGCGCTCACGGAGTCGACGCACGACTCCGATTGGGCACAGATCACGCAGCCCTGGGCGGTAGGCCACGATGGATGGCAGCCCTTCAGCCAGCTCGCCTGGCTCGGCGACCCGCGCTTCGCCGGCGACAACCACCTGTACAGCTTCAACAACTTCTTCAATGGCAAGGTGCCGATGCCGGCGACCGCGGTCGTGCCGGACATGTCGCTGGTCAACGGTTTCCCCGCCACCTTCCAGAAGCTGCACAACTTCCAAAACCAGGTCTGCCAGGTCGATCCCTGCTGGGCGACGTGGACGCCTGCCAAGTACGGCGACGACAAGGGCCGCAACGAGCAAAACGAGCGTACGCAGGCGGTGTACGGCCAGCTTCGCTTCGGCTTCGACGATTGGGCGTTTCCGGTCGACGGCAACGCAGGCCTGCGCGTCGTGCACACCGACTCGAAGGCAGTCGGCTACACGCTGTACAGCGCACCCAGCGGCACCCAGCCCCCCGGCGTTCCGACCATCGTCTCGCAATCCGACCAGCAGACATTCAAGAACAGCTACACGAACGTGCTGCCGAGCCTGAACCTGCGCATGAAGGCCAGCAAGGACCTGCAGTTCCGCTTCGCGGCCTCGAAGGGGATCACGCGGCCCGATCTGTACCAGATGCAGGCCTACACGACGCTGAGCCAGAACGTCGCGACGCACCAGGAGAACGGGCAGACGGTCGTCGACTCGGTCAGCTACAGCGGCTCGGCGCGAGGCAACCCGCTGCTCAAGCCGACCAAGTCGGACAACATCGACCTGACGGCGGAGTACTACTTCGGCCGCAGCAGTTCGTTCACGGTCGCGCTGTTCAACAAGGAGCTGACGGACATCATCATCGGCCAGACGACGCTCTACCGTCTGAACGACACCGCCGGCCAGCCGCACGACTTCTTCATCACCTCGCCGGTCAACGGCGCGAAGGGCAAGGCGCGCGGCATCGAGCTCGGCTACCAGCAGTACTTCGACAAGTTGCCGGGCTGGATGTCGGGTTTCGGGGTGTCGGGCAACTACACCTACATCGACAGCCACATGCGCAACTACCAGTCGGTCCCCGGCGAGTGGTGCACGCCCAAGGGCACGGTCGACTCGGAGCTGCTGCGTCACCTGTCTGGCTGCGACACGAACGGGCATGTGATCGGCGAGCTGCCAATGGTCGGCATGTCGAGAAACGCCTTCAACCTGGCGCTGCTTTACGACCAGGGTCCGATCTCGGCGCGCATCGCGTACACCTGGCGCTCCAAGTACCTGCAGGCAGCCCACGCGTTCGGTACGAACGACGACTTCGGCAGCGGCATCGACCACAACCCGAACAGTCCGACCTACCTGCAGCCCTACTCCGCGAATTTCTCGTTGCCGACCTGGGGGGCCGCGTACGGACAGCTCGACATGGGCGTGCACTACAAAGTCACCAACGACCTGACCGTCGCGTTCGAAGGGCAGAACCTCACCGATGCCCTTTACAAGCAGTACATGCAGCAAGGCATCGGCCTGATGACGCGGTCCGCGTTCTACACCGGCCGCCGCTACACCTTGCAGATGCGCTACTCGTTCTGACCGCCTCCGGGCGGACCCCGCGCATCCGACGCGGGGTCCCTGCCCTCCCAGTCGTCTCCTTTCGGGTGCGTCATGGCACCCGGCTTTTTTCAGCGAATGGCCGCCCGCAGTCCCATCATGAACAGACGCAGCAAACGACTCCTTGTGCTTTCGATCCTCGCGACGAGCCTCGTCGCGGGCTGCGGCGGTGGAGGAGGCGGCAGCAGCAGCGCGGGCCTCGACACGACGGGCAACTCCACGGGCAGTCCCGGCACTGGCTCCGGCAGCGGCAGCGGTGATACCGGCGGCGGCACGGGAGCAGCCACGGCCACGACCTGGGCCAGCGTGAAGTTCGGCGGCGGCGGCTACGTCACGGGCCTGATCTTCCATCCCACGACCCCGAACCTGCTGTACGCACGCACCGACATCGGCGGGGCCTACCGCTGGAACCCGACCACCTCGTCCTGGACGCCGATCACGGACGGCCTGGGGTTCGGTGCGGCCGAGAGCAAGTACCACGGCATCGAGAGCATCGCCGTCGATCCCAACGACGACAAGCTCGTGTACATGGCCACCGGGATGTACACGTTCGAGGGCAACGGGCGCCTGTACATCTCCAGCAACCGCGGCGACACCTGGACGCATGTGGACCTGCCCTTCTCACTGGGCGGGAACAACGGCGGCCGCGCGATCGGCGAGCGCCTGATGGTCGATCCCAACAAGCCGTCCACGCTGTTCTACGGCTCGCGCACCGCCGGCTTGTGGAAGAGCACCGATTCGGGCCGCACCTGGGCACAGGTGGCGTCGCTGTCGACCGCCCAGATGACCAAGGTCCAGCTCGATGCCCTCGGCGGCACGGCGATGGGTGTCGAACTCGTGGTGTACGACACGGGCACCAAGGGCAGCGGCACCCCCACGCAGGCGATCTACGCCGCCATCGCGCCGGACTACGTCAACGCCGCGGGCCTGAGCGCCAACCTCTACAAGTCCACCGACGGCGGCAACTCGTGGAGCCCGGTGACGACTCCGGTGACGGGCTATCACATTCCGCACATGGTGCGCGCCGACGACGGCATGTTCTACGTCGTGTTCACGAAGGATGCCGGCCCGGGTGCCGGCGGCCCGGCGCGGCTCTACAAGTTCGACGGCAGCACCTGGGGCCTGCTCAAGAGCGAAGACCCGACCAACGGCACGAACTTCGGCCTCGGCGGCGTGTCGGTGCAAGGCAGCGGCGCGACTACCCGCATCGCACTCGGCGTGACCAATTCCTGGGGCAACTGGAGCGGCCAGCAGATCGTGCAGCTGTCCGACAACGCCGGCCTCGACTGGCACGAGATCGAAACGCTCAACCCCGGCGAAACCGCCTCGGGCTGGGTCGACGATGTCGAGATCGATCCGTTCGACCGCGACCACATCCTGCATGTGCACGGCGGCGGCGTCATCGAGACCCACAACGCCTCGTCGGCCACGCCCACTTGGCACGGCAGCGTCGACGGCATCGAGGAGATCGCCGCCCAGGCCCTCGTCACCCCGCCGGCCGGCGCCTCGTACAAGTTCATCAACAGCTCGGGCGACGTCGGCACCTGGGTCCACACGGACCTCGCGGCAACGCCGACGCTGAACCCCGGCCTGGGCTGGAGCAACGGCAACTCCGCCGACATGGCCTGGGCCGACCCGGCCTACATCGCCGCCACCGCCGTCGTCAATTCGACCGGCGTCGCGGTGGGCTCCTGGTCGGGCGACGGCGGCAAGACCTGGGCCAACTTCGCAAGCATCCCCGCAGGCGCGCAGCAGAACACCGGCAGCCAAGGGGGCATCGTGGTCACCTCACGAGGCAATGCGGTCTGGGCCCCGGCCAACTCGGTGCCTTCCTACACCACGAACAACGGCGCGAGCTGGACGGCGACCAACCTGCCGTCGCTGCCCGTCGTCGGGCAAGGCTGGGGTCGTGGCTATCGGCTCGCTGCGGACCGCCAGAACCCGAACAAGGTCTATGCCTTCGATTCGGGCGGCGCCTCGTGGAGTGGCTCGCCGGGCAAGGTCTATGTCTCGACGGACGCCGGCCATACGTTCACGCTGAGCCAGGGCTCGGTGTCGGCGGGCATGGCCCCCGACGCCTGGTGGACCACCTCGATGGCGGTGAACCCCAATGCCGAAGGCGACCTCTGGGTGGCCGACGGCAATACCGTGTACCACTCGGTGGATTCTGGCGCGAGCTGGACCAAGCTGACGAACTTCGCGACTTTCAACGGCGTGTCGGGCGCCAGCGCGATCGCGCTGGGCAAGGCGGCACCAGGCGCCAGCTACTCGGCAGCCGTCTATGTGGTCGGCACCGTCAACGGCCAATGGGGCGTGTACCGCTCCGACGACGGCGGCACCACCTGGACGCGCTTCAACGACGACGCGCACCAGTTCGGCGGCATCGGCGTGATGGCAGCCGACCAGAACACCTATGGCCGCATCTACGTCAGCGGCACCGGCCGCGGCCTGCTCTACAGCAACTGATCAAGAACGGAACCAGTTTCTCCACAACGCTCGCCACCGGCGGAGACAACCGGCCGAGCCCTTCACCTGAAAGGTAGAACCGTGAGACTGCAGTTATCCACTTTGACGCTGGCCGCGATGGCCGGTGCGGGCCTGCCGGCCCTCGCGCAGACCTGCTCGCCGACGGCCATCACGCCGTACATCAAGATCAACAGCGGCAGCTGGGTGCAGACGGCCACCGCCACGCTCAACCCGGGTGATTCGGCCGTTCTCGGCCCGCAGCCCACGCGCGGCGGCTCGTGGAGCTGGAACGGCTGCGGCACCGGCGGCGCCTCGCGCGAGCAGACCATCACCCCCACCGCGAGCTGCACGGCCACTGCCACTTACACCAACAGCTGCGGCGCCAAGAGCCAGCAGGCGTTCACCATCAAGGTGGGCGCCTGGGCGAGCGTGAAGTTCGGCGGCGGCGGCTACGTCACCGGCCTGATCTTCCATCCCACGACCGCGAACCTGCTGTACGCGCGCACCGACATCGGCGGCGCCTATCGCTGGAACCCGACCACCTCGTCCTGGACTCCGATCACCGACGGCCTCGGCTTCAACGCCGCCGAGAGCTCCTACCACGGCATCGAGAGCATCGCGGTCGACCCCAACAACGACCAGCTCGTGTACATGGCCGCCGGCATGTACAACACCGACAAGGCCGACGCCCGGCTGTACATCTCCAGCAACCGCGGCGACACCTGGACCTACGTCGGCCTGCCCTTCTCCACCGGTGGCAACAACGGCGGGCGCGCCATGGGCGAGCGCCTGATGGTCGATCCCAACAAGCCGTCCACGCTGTTCTACGGCTCGCGCACCGCCGGCCTGTGGAAGAGCACCGATTCGGGCCGCACCTGGGCCCAGGTGACCTCGTTGTCCAGCACCAAGATGACCGCCGACCAGATCAAGGCCGCGGGCGGCAGCGCGATGGGCGTCGAGCTCGTGGTGTACGACACCGGCACCAAGGGCAGCGGCAGCGCCACGCAGACGATCTACGCGGCCGTCGCCCCCGACTACGCGAGCGTGTCGGGCCTGAGCGCGACGCTGTACAAGTCCACCAACGGCGGCACCTCTTGGACCCCGGTCTCGCCCCCGGTAGCCGGGTACCACATTCCGCACATGGTGCGCGCCGCCGACGGCATGTTCTATGTGGTCTTCACCCAGGGCGCCGGCCCGGGCGCAGGCGGTCCGGCTCGCCTGTACAAGTTCGACGGCACCAACTGGACCTTGTTGAAGAGCGAAGACCCGAGCGGCGGCTCGAACTTCGGCCTCGGCGGCGTGTCGGTTCAGGGCAGCGGCTCGACCACCCGCATCGCGCTGGGCGTGACGAACTCCTGGGGCAACTACAGCGGCCAGCAGATCGTGCAGCTGTCCGACAACGCCGGCCTGACCTGGCGCGAGATCGAAGCGACCAACCCCGGTGCAACGGCGTCGGGCTGGGTCGACGATGTCGAGATCGATCCGAGCAATCGAGACCACATCCTGCACGTGCATGGCGGCGGCGTCATCGAGACCAAGAATGCCTCCGCGACGCTGCCCACCTGGAGCGGCAGCGTCAACGGCATCGAGGAGACGGCGACCCAGGCCATCGCCACGCCGCCGGCCGGCGCACCGTACCTCTTCATCAACAGCGCGGGCGACGTGGGCACCTGGGTGGACACCAATCTGTCGACCGCTCCGACGCTGAGTCCGGGCCTGGGCTGGAGCAACGGCATCGGCGCCGACATGGCGTGGTCCGATCCGTGGTACATCGCGGCCACTGGCGTGACCAACTCGGACGGCGTGGCCAGGGGCAACTGGTCGGGCGATGGCGGCAAGACCTGGTCGACGTTCGGGACCCTTGCGCCCGGCGCCTCGAGCAACACGAGCGGCGAAGGCAGCGTCGCCGTGACCGCGCGCAACATGGTGGTCTGGGCGCCGGCCAACTCGGTGCCCTCGTACACGACCAACAACGGCACGAGCTGGACGTCGACCAACCTGCCGGCGCTGGCCGCCGTAGGCTGGAATCGCGGCTACCGCCTCGCGGCCGATCGTCGCAACCCGAACAAGGTGTATGCCTACGACTCGGGCGGCGCCTGGTGGGCCTCGGCGGGCAGGGTCTACGTCTCCACCGACGGCGGCCACAGCTTCGCACTGAGCCAGGGCTCGGTCTCGGCCGCGCTCGCCGCCAACGGCTGGTGGGTCACCTCGATGGCGGTCAACCCCAACGCCGAGGGCGACGTCTGGCTGGCTGACGGCAATGCCGTGTACCACTCGGTGGATTCGGGCGCGAACTGGACCAAGCTGGGCCCCTTCGCGTCGGTGTTCAGCAGCAATTCGTGGCCAGACCTGCAAGGCGCCAGCGCGGTGGCGCTGGGCAAGGCGCAGGCCGGCTCGCCGTACTCGGCGGCGGTCTACGTGGTGGGCACGATCAACGGCCAGTGGGGCGTGTACCGCTCCGACGATGGCGGCGCCAACTGGACGCGCTTCAACGATGACGCGCACCAGTACGGCGGCATCGGCCAGATGGCGGCCGACCAGAACGTCTATGGCCGCATCTACTTCAGCGGCACCGGCCGGGGCCTGCTGTACAGCAATTGATCGCGTGACCTGAGCGCTCGAGCGGCGGCGCATTCGCCGCCGCTCGTCAACCAACCTGCCATGGCTGTCGCCATGGCGTCTTCGTTTCAAACAGTTCTCTTCACCTGCAGTTCATCCGATGCTCGCACTCGCCCTTCACCGCCTCACCCGCACCTCGTCCACGCTTGCCGCTGCCATCGTGCTTGCCACGCTTGCAGCACCGGCCTTCGCTCACGAGACACTGAAGCTCGACGCACCGAAGCCCAACCTGGCGCCCACGCCACCAATGGGCTGGAACTCGTGGAACAAGTTCGCCTGCAACGTGAGCGAACACTTGATCCGCCAGCAGGCCGATGCCATGGCCGCCTCGGGCATGAAGGACGCGGGCTACCGGTACATCGTGATCGACGATTGCTGGCAGAAGAGCCGCGACGCCGACGGCAACATCCAGGCCGATCCCGAGCGCTTTCCCAGCGGCATGAAGGCGCTGGCCGACTACGTGCATTCCAAGGGGCTGAAGTTCGGCCTGTATTCCGACGCCGGCTCGCTCACTTGCGGCGGCCGTCCCGGCAGCGCCGGCCACGAGTTCCAGGATGCGCGCCAGTACGCCAAGTGGGGCGTGGACTACCTGAAGTACGACTGGTGCAGCACCGGCACGCGCAACGCCGAGGCCGCGTACACCATCATGGCCAAGGCGCTGCGCGAGTCGGGCCGCGACATCGTGCTGTCGATCTGCGAATGGGGCAACAACCAGCCCGAGCGCTGGGCGCAAGGCGTGGGCCACCTGTGGCGCACCACCGGCGACATTGCCGACCTCTGGGAAGGCAAGAAGGAGTGGGCGCTGGGCATGGTCAACATCCTCGACCTGCAGGCCGAGCGCTGGCGCGACTCGGGCCCCAACGCCTGGAACGACCCCGACATGCTGGAAGTGGGCAACGGCGGCATGACCACCACCGAGTACGAGTCGCACTTCTCGCTGTGGGCCATGCTGGCCGCGCCGCTGATCGCCGGCAACGACCTGTCGAAGATG
>DATFAY010000134.1:0-2726 GCA_035254085.1 Piscinibacter sp. | reverse complement strand
CGGTCGATGATGGCGTGCTCGATGCTCTTGATGCCGACCGGGTCGTCATTGAAGTTGAGCGTGCAGGCCGCCTCGCAGGGCGCCGGGCAGATGCGGCCCGTGAACTCGGGAAAGTTGTTCGTCGAGTCGAGCACCGCGAACGCGTTCTTCCAGTCGCCGCGGTACACCAGGTCGTTGAAGTCCGGGATGATGTTGTTGACCGGGCAGCCGTTGTTGCAGAACGGGATGCCGCAGTCCATGCAGCGCGCCCCCTGGATCTTCGCTTCCTCTTCCTTGAGTCCGACGACGAACTCCTTGTAGTTCTTGACGCGCGCCTGCACGGGAGCGTAGTGCTCCTCCTGGCGCTCGTACTCCATGAAGCCGGTGACTTTTCCCATGATGTTCCCGATTCGTTGGTTGGCGCCGCGCCTTACTTGGCCGGCACCGTCTTCGTCTTCTTGTCGGCGGACTTGGCCTTGGCGATCGTGTCACCCGCTTCGCGCGCGGCGTGCAACTCGCCCAGCGCCCGCTTGTACTCGTGCGGGAAGACCTTCACGAACTTGCCGCGCGACTCGGCCCAGCGGTCCAGGATGTCGCGCGCGCGCAGCGAGCCGGTCCAGCGGTGCTGGTCCTCGATCAGCTTCTTGAGCAGCACTTCGTCGGCCAGGCCCTTGTGCCAGATGGCGCGCGGCAGCGCCGTCTCCTGCTCGCTCGCGGGCAGCACCTTATCGAGCGCCACCATCGCGGTGTTGCAGCGCTCGGCGAAGCGGCCGTCCTCGTCGTAGACGTACGCGATGCCGCCCGACATGCCGGCCGCGAAATTGCGCCCGGTCTGGCCCAGCACCACCACCGTGCCGCCGGTCATGTACTCGCAGCCGTGGTCGCCCGTGCCTTCGACGACGGTCGTCGCGCCCGACAGGCGCACCGCGAAGCGCTCGCCAGCGACGCCGCGCAGGAAGGCCTCGCCGCTGGTCGCGCCGTACAGCACCGTGTTGCCCACGACGATGTTCTTGGTGGCATCGCCGCGGAAGTCGATGCTCGGCCGGATCGCGATGCGCCCGCCCGACAGGCCCTTGCCGGTGTAGTCGTTGGCGTCGCCGATCAGGTAGAAGGTGATGCCCTTGGCCAGGAAGGCGCCGAAGCTCTGGCCGCCCGTGCCCTCGAACTGGATGAAGATCGTCTGGTCGGGCAGGCCTTCCGGATGGCGACGGATCAACTCGCCGGAGAGCATCGCTCCCACCGTGCGGTTGACGTTGCGCGCCTCTTCCATGAACTGGACCTTCTCGCCGCGCTCGAAAGCGGGCCGGCACTTCTCGATCAGGCGCACGTCCAGCGCACGGGCCAGGCCGTGGTCCTGCTCCTCGACTTGGCGGCGAGGCACGTCGGCCGGGGCCGCGGGCAGGTGGAAGATGCGGCTGAAGTCCAGGCCCTTCGCCTTCCAGTGCGCAATGCCCTTCTTCGTGTCGAGCAGGTCGGCGCGGCCGATCAGCTCGTCGAACTTGCGGATGCCCAGCTGCGCCATGATCTGGCGCGCTTCCTCGGCCACGAAGAAGAAGTAGTTGACGACGTGCTCGGGCTTGCCCTGGAATTTCTTGCGCAGCACCGGGTCCTGCGTCGCGACGCCCACCGGGCAGGTGTTGAGGTGGCACTTGCGCATCATCAGGCAGCCCTCGACCACCAGCGGCGCGGTGGCGAAGCCGAACTCGTCGGCGCCGAGGATGGCGCCGATCGCCACGTCGCGGCCGGTCTTCATCTGGCCGTCGGCCTGAACCCGGATGCGCCCGCGCAGCCGGTTGAGCACCAGCGTCTGCTGGGTCTCGGCCAGACCGATCTCCCACGGGCTGCCGGCGTGCTTGATCGAAGACCAGGGCGATGCGCCCGTCCCGCCGTCGTGCCCGGCGATCACCACGTGGTCGCTCTTGCACTTGGCTACGCCGGCGGCCACCGTGCCCACGCCGACTTCCGAAACCAGCTTGACGCTGATCGACGAGTGCGGCGCGACGTTCTTCAGGTCGTGGATCAGTTGGGCGAGATCCTCGATCGAATAGATGTCGTGGTGCGGCGGCGGCGAGATCAGGCCGACGCCCGGCACCGAGTGACGCAGGAAACCGATGTACTTGGACACCTTGCCGCCGGGCAACTGGCCGCCCTCGCCCGGCTTGGCCCCCTGTGCCATCTTGATCTGGATCTGGTCGGCGGAGGCGAGGTATTCCGCTGTGACCCCGAACCGGCCGGATGCAACCTGCTTGATCCTGGAGCGCAGCGAGTCGCCCGCCTCGAGCGGGTAGTCGACCTCGACCACATCGCGGCCGATGATGTCGGCGATGGTCTGCCCCTGCCGGATCGGGATGCCCTTGAGCTCCTGGCGGTAGCGCGCGGGGTCTTCCCCGCCCTCGCCCGTGTTGCTCTTGCCGCCGATGCGATTCATGGCCACGGCGAGCGTCGTGTGCGCTTCGGTGGAAATCGAACCGAGCGACATCGCGCCGGTGGCGAAGCGCTTGACGATCTCCTTGGCCGGCTCCACTTCATCGATGGATATCGCCTTGGAAGGGTCCAGCTTGAACTCG
Organism: Piscinibacter sp.; assembly: GCA_035254085.1. Lineage (GTDB taxonomy): Bacteria > Pseudomonadota > Gammaproteobacteria > Burkholderiales > Burkholderiaceae_C > Albitalea. The sequence continues at coordinate 180 of DATFAY010000134.1, read as the reverse complement.
AACAAGCCCCGCAAGGTCATGTGCCGGCGGCTCTGGTCGTTGATCAGCTGGGCGTATTCCTTGTAGGTGTTCCAGTTGTTCGCGCGGGCCGCGTGCTGCAACTTGGCGATCGCGTCCGGCGTCCACATGTGCTCCTCGCCACGTACCCGCCAGGCGTATTCGCCGCCCGTGTCCAGCATT
>DATFAY010000133.1:0-7191 GCA_035254085.1 Piscinibacter sp. | reverse complement strand
GCGACACGCCCTTGAGCACGAGGATCACATGGTTGTAGATGACCTCGATGCCGTTGACGTTGAGAAGGATGTTCGGTGATGCGCTCATGTCGGGTTCCGGTCATCCCGGCGCAAGCCGGGATCCACGAGTCGGCGCCCTGGGTGGATCCCCGCTTGCGCCGGGATGACCACGCCGTGGGCGCCGAGTCCACTCATCGTCAGGTCTGGCAGTCGGCGGGCGTGCGCGGCGTGAGCTTCTTGTCCGCCGCATACTTCGCCGCCGCGGCCTTCACCAGCGGCTTGATGATCGACTCGTCGGCGGAGTACCAGTCCGAGGTCACGACCCACTTCTTGCCGTCCCAGGTGTGGATGCGGGCAGAGCGCGAGCCTTCGTGGTCGGCGCAGCTCGTGGACACCGGACGCATGATCCCCGTCAGCCCGAGCACGTCGAGCTTCTTGGCATCCAGCGCGAGGTTCTCGACGCCCCAGCGCAGCTGGTCGCCGTTCATCACCTTGCCCTTGCCGTAGCGCTCCTGCGCGCGTCGCATGGCTTCCACCGCGAGCGCCGCCGAGGTCAAGCCGCGCATGTACAGCGTCTGGCCGACTTCCTCGACCGGGCCGGTGCCCTGGCCCTTGGCGTGCAGGTACTTCTTGATGTCGGCAATCACGCGCCCTTCGGTGCCGGTGGCCACCAGGCCGTTGTAGCCCTTGGCCGCCTCGCCCACGTCCTTCACGTCGGGCTCGCCGGCGGACCACCACACGCCGTACATCTTCTCGCGCGGATAGCCGGTGGCCACCGCCTCCTTGATGGCGGCCGAGTTCATCACGCCCCAGCCCCACAGCAGCACGTAGTCGGGGCGCAGCTGGCGGATCTGCAGCCAGGTCGCCTTCTGCTCGACGCCCGGCGCCGTCACCGGCAGCAGCGTGAGGTCGTAGCCCTGCAGCTTGGCGCGTTCCTGCAGCAGCGGGATCGGCTCCTTGCCGTAGGGGCTGTCGTGGTAGACGAGCGCGATCTTCTTGCCCTTGAGGTTGCCGCCTTCCTTCTTGGTGATGTGCTGCATGATGATGTCGGCACCGCTCCAGTAGGTGCCCATCAGCGGGAAGTTCCACTTGAACACCATGCCGTCGCTCGACTCCGACAGGCCGTAGCCCGCGGTGATCAGCGGGTTCTTGTCGTTGGGCGCCTTGGCCGTGAGCGCGAAGGTGATGCCGGTGGACAGCGGCTGGAAGATCTCGCCGTTGGCCTTGCTCTTCAGGCGCTCGTAGCACTCCACGCCGCGGTCGGTCGAGTAGCCGGTGTCGCACTCCTCGAACGCGATCTTCACGCCGTTGACGCCGCCGTCGCGCGCGTTGATGACCTTCAGGTAGTCGACGTAGCCGTTGGCCCAGGGCACGCCGTTGGGTGCGTAGGCGCCGGTGCGGTAGGGCAGCACGGGGAAGAACTGCTCCTTCGCCTGCGCGAACGCGCTGGGCGCCGCAACCAGCGTCGACAGGGCGGCCGCCCCGATCGCGGCGGCGAGAGCGAATCTTTTCATCTTCATCTCATGTCTCCAGTGTTGATGCACTCAGTGATGCTTGGAACGTCACCGGACGAACCGGCGCTTGGCGAAAGAACGGATCAATGCGGGAACGGCCACAGCCTGAGCTTCTCCTTGGCGGTGGACCACAGCCGGGCCAGCCCGTGCGGCTCGGCGATCAGGAAGAACACGATCAGCGCGCCGAAGATCATCGACTCGGTGTGCGAGACGAGCGCGGTGTCGATGCGCCAGCCCACCGCCTGGCCGAGCGCGGGCAGCGACTGGTTGAGCACGATCGGCAGCACCGTGATGAACGCGGCGCCGAAGAAGCTGCCCATGACCGAGCCGAGGCCGCCGATGATGATCATGAACAGCAACTGGAACGAGCGCTGGATGCCGAAGGCCGCAGGCTCCCACGAGCCCAGGTGCACGAAGGCCCACAGCGCGCCGGCGACGCCGACGATGAACGAGCTCACGGCAAAGGCGGTGAGCTTGGCGTACACCGGGCGGATGCCGATCACCGAGGCGGCCACGTCCATGTCGCGGATCGCCATCCATTCGCGGCCGATGTGGCTGCGCACGAGGTTCTTGGCCGCCAGCCCGAACAGGATCAGGAAGCCCAGGCAGAACAGGTACTTGGCCGTCGGGTTGTTGATCTTCCAGCCGAAGGCGTCGAGCGCGGCCACCGACACCGAGCCCGAGGTCGAGTCGTTGGTCAGCCACTTGATGCGCAGGCACGCCCACTCGACGAAGAACTGCGCCGCCAGCGTCGCCACGGCGAGGTAAAGCCCGCGGATGCGCAGGCTGGGGATGCCGAACGCCACGCCCAGCAGCGTGGCGCACACGCCGCCCAGCAGGATCGACACGATGAGCGGCATGCCGGCCACGCGAACCGAGAAGTTGTATGCCGCGTACGCGCCCACCGCCATGAAGGCGCCCGTGCCCAGCGAGATCTGGCCGCAATAGCCGACCAGGATGTTGAGCCCCAGCGCGGCGAGCGACAGGATCGTGAACGGAATCAGGATCGCGCGGAACAGGTAGTCGCTCGCGAGCATGGGCACGCCGACGATCGCGAACGCGATCAGCAGCAGCACGAACAGCCGGTCCTGCGCGATCGGGAAGATCTGCTGGTCGGCGCGGTAGCTGGTCTTGAACTGGCCGTTCTCGCGATAAATCATGCCCCCACGCTCCCTCTGGTCGCTGCCCCCCGGGGGGGCTCGCGCAGCGGACCGGCGAAGCCGGATCCGCGCACGCCGCTTGATTGAAGATGTCTTGCCACGGTTGCTCTACACACGATCGATGATCTTTTCGCCGAACATGCCTTGGGGGCGTACGAGCAAGAAGGCCAGCGCGAGGCCGTAGGCGAACCAGATCTCGATGCCGCCGCCGAAGAAGGGGCCGATGTAGACCTCGGAGAGCTTCTCGCCCACGCCGATCACCAGGCCGCCGATGATGGCGCCGGGCACCGAGGTGAGGCCGCCGAGGATCACCACCGGCAGCGCCTTGAGCGCCACCTCGGACAGCGAGAACTGCACCCCGAGCTTGGAGCCCCACACGATCCCGGCCACCAGCGCGGCGAAGCCGGCCACCGACCACACGATGACCCAGATGCGTCCCAGCGGAATGCCGATCGACTGCGCGGCCTGGTGGTCGTCGGCCACCGCCCGCAGCGCGCGGCCGGTGCCGGTGTACTGGAAGAACGCGGCCAGCGCAGCCACCAGCAGCGCGGCGATCAGCGCCGCGGCGAGATCCTCCTGGTTGACCAGGATGCCGCCCTGGAAGAGCTTCTCGGCCAGGAAGATCGGGTCCTTGGGCATGCCCACGTCGATCTTGTAGATGTCCGAGCCGAACAGCGTCTGGCCGAAGCCGTCGAGGAAATAGCTGATGCCCAGCGTGGCCATCAGCAGCGTGATGCCTTCCTGGTTGACCAGCTTGGACAGGCACAGCCTCTGCACCAGCCAGGCCAGCGCCACCATCACCGCCATCGCGACGATGAACGCGAGCAGGTTGCCCAGCGCCTTGCTCTCGAGGTGAAGCGCCTGCGGAATCCACTCCGAGAAGCGCGCCATCGCCAGCGCCGCGAACAGCACCATGGCGCCCTGCGCAAAATTGAACACGCCCGAGGCCTTGAAGATGAGCACGAAGCCCAGCGCGATGAGCGAATAGAGCATGCCCGCCATCAGGCCGCCCAGCAGTGTTTCGAGGAAGAAGCCCATGGTGTCGAGAGCTCAGTGGCTGGTGCCGAGGTAGGCGGCGATCACGTCCGGGTTGCGGCGCACCTCGTCGGGCGTGCCGTCGCCGATCTTCTTGCCGTAGTCGAGCACCACGACGCGGTCGGAGATGTCCATCACCACGCCCATGTCGTGCTCGATCAGCACGATGGTCGTGCCGAACTCGTCGTTCACGTCGAGGATGAAGCGGCACATGTCCTGCTTCTCCTCGGTGTTCATGCCGGCCATGGGCTCGTCCAGCAGCAGCACCTGCGGCTCCATGGCGAGCGCGCGCCCGAGGTCGACGCGCTTTTGCAGGCCGTAGGGCAGGCGGCCCACCGGCGTCTTGCGCCAGGGCTGGATCTCGAGGAAGTCGATGATGCGTTCGACGAACTCGCGGTGGACGATTTCCTCGCGCTCGGCCGGCCCGATGCGCAGCGCCTGCAGGAAGAGGTTGGTCTTCATGCGCAGGTTGCGGCCGGTCATGATGTTGTCCAGCACGCTCATGCCCTTGAACAGGGCGAGGTTCTGGAAGGTGCGCGCCACGCCCATCTCGGCCACGCGGCGCGAGTTCATGTGGCGAAAGGTCTTGCCGCGGAAGGTGATCGAGCCCTGCTGCGGCTGGTACACGCCGTTGATGCAGTTGAGCATCGAGCTCTTGCCCGCGCCGTTGGGGCCGATGATGGCGCGGATCTCGTGCTCGCGCACGTTGAAGCTGATGTCCGTGAGCGCCTTCACGCCGCCGAAGGACAGGCTGATGTTCTGGATGTCGAGGATCACCTCGCCGGTGCGCCGCACCGAGGCCGGCGTGCGCGAGTCGACGACCGAATCGTTGGAGGCGTCGGCCACGCCCAAGGGGCCTTTCAGGGCCGTGACTGCGCTGCTCATGCGGCTCTCCTGACGGGCTCGAAGGTCTTGGCGTCGACGATCCTCAGATCGGCCGACACGACGCCGGTGCGGCCGTCCTCGAATTTCACCTGGGTCTCGATGTACTGCGAATCGCGCCCGGCATACAGCGCCTCGACCAGCACGCCGTACTTGTCGGCGATCGCGCCGCGGCGGACCTTGCGGGTGCGCGTGAGCTCGCCGTCGTCGGCGTCGAGCTCCTTGTGCAGCACCAGGAAGCGGTGGATCTGGCTGCCCGCCAGCCGCTCGTCCTGCGACAGGTCCGCGTTGACCTTCTCGACGCATTCGCGCACGAGCTCGAGCACCTCGGGCTTGGAGGCCAGGTCGGTGTAGCCGGCGTACGGCAGGTTGCGCCGCTCGGCCCAGTTGCCCACCGCCTCGAAGTCGATGTTGACGAAGGCGCAGACTTTCTCGCGCTTGTCGCCGAAGGCCACGGCCTCCTTGATGAAGGGGAAGAACTTGAGCTTGTTCTCGACGTACTTGGGCGCGAACATCGCGCCGTCGCTGGCGCCGCCCATCAGGCGACCCACGTCCTTGGCGCGATCGATGATCTTCAGGTGCCCGCCCGCGTCGAGGAAGCCGGCGTCGCCGGTGCGGTACCAGCCGTCGCTGGTGAGCACCTCCGCCGTGGCCTCCGCGTTCTTGTAGTAGCCCGTGAGCAGCCCGGGCGAGCGCACGAGGATCTCGCCGCTGTCGAGCACCTTGAGCTCCACGCCGTCGATGGGCACGCCCACGGTGTCGGAGCGCACTTCGTGATCGGGCTGCAGGCAGACGAACACGGCCGTCTCGGTCGAACCGTAGAGCTGCTTCAGGTTGATGCCGATCGCCCGGTAGAAGACGAACAGGTCCGGGCCGATGGCCTCGCCCGCGGTGTAGGCCACGCGCACGCGGCTCATGCCCAAGGTGTTGCGCAGCGGGCCATAGACGAGCAGGTTGCCCAGCCACCAGGCGAGCCGGTCGCCCAAGGGCAATGCCTTGCCGTCCATGCGCGCGGGGCCGACGCGGCGCGCCACTTCCATGAAATGCTTGAACATCCAGCGCTTGGGCGCGCCGGCGTCCTCCATGCGGATCATCACCGAGGTGAGCAGCCCCTCGAACACCCGGGGCGGCGCGAAATAGTAGGTCGGGCCGATCTCCTTCATGTCGATCGTCACCGTGTCGGCCGACTCGGGGCAGTTGACCACGTAGCCGCAGGCCAGCCACTGCGCATACGAGAAGATGTTCTGGCCGATCCATGCCGGCGGCAGGTAGGCGAGCACCTCTTCGTCGGCGCCGAGCTTGTCGAAGGTGGCGCCGGCGCGGGCGCGGTCGATCAGGCTGAAATGCGTGTGCACCACGCCTTTCGGATGGCCCGTCGTGCCCGACGTGAAGAACAGCGCCGCCACGTCGTGCGGCTGCGTGGCCTGCACCTGCTCGGCCAGCCAGCCTGGGTGCTGCGCGACAAAGGCGCGGCCGCTCTCGATCAGCGAATCGAGCGAGTGCAGCCCCGGCTCGTCGTAGTTGCGCAGCCCGCGCGGATCGTCGTACCAGATGTGCGCCAGCTGCGGACATTGCGGCCGCAGCTCGATCAGCTTGTCCACCTGCTCCTGGTCCTCGACGACCGCGAACGCGACCTCGGCGTTGTTGATCGGAAAGGCGAACTCGGCGGCCACCGCATCCTGGTACAGCGGCACGGGCACCGCGCCCAGGGACTGCGCCGCGAGCATGGTGGCGTAAAGCCGCGGCCGGTTCTCGCCCACGACGACGACATGCTGCCCGCGGCGCAGTCCGGCCTGCGCCAGCCCGCCTGCGAGCTCGCCCACCAGGCGTGCCAGCTGCGACCAGGTCGTCGTCTGCCAGATGCCGTATTCCTTCTCGCGCAATGCAGCGGCCTGCGCACGCTTCTCGGCATGTTCGAGCAGAAGCCGTGGAAAGGTCGTCGACACCGTGGTCTCCTCCGAGCTGCACGCCGATGGGGCGCGCACGCTGACTCATTGAGTCCGGATGCTAGAGAACAGTTTGACGCCATGTTGTCGTTGCAACGACAATCCTAGGGTCACCACCCAGCGGACTTTCCCTCGGTGCCATGAACAACGCGCTTCCCGGCGTGCCCCTGTGGCAACGCGCCCGTTCCCTCACCGACGCCGAGCTCGCCAACGTGCCGTGGCTGGGCGCGCTGAGCCGCGCCGAGCAGCAGCGTGCAGCGGCCGCGATGCGCGTGGCCACCGCCCAGTCCGGCGACCTGCTGTGCCGCATCGGCAAGGCACCGACCTACTGGTTCGGCGTGATCGACGGGCTGCTCAAGATGAGCAACGACAACTCGCGGGCGGCACCCGTCACTTTCACCGGCCTTCCCCCGGGCGCGTGGTTCGGCGAGGGCACGCTGCTCAAGCGCGAGCCCTACCGCTACAACATCCAGGCCCTTCGCCGCAGCACCGTCGCAGGCCTGCCGATCGATGCCTTTCACGAATTGCTGGACACCAGCGTGCCCTTCAACCGCTTCGTGCTTCGCCAGCTCAACGAGCGGCTGGGGCAGTTCATCGCCGCCGTCGAGCACGACCGGCTGGACGACACCGATTCGCGCGTCGCGCGCGGCCTGG
>DATFAY010000132.1:0-2755 GCA_035254085.1 Piscinibacter sp. | reverse complement strand
TCGCGCACGGCGGCCTTGTTGGGATCGTCGGCGAAGGCCGCCTGCGAGTCGAAGGTGAGGATCAGCACCGGCGGCGCCCCGTCTTCGGTCGAAGGCAGCACGAGCCGGCCGGGGACGACCCCGGCGACGAATCCGTGGCGGCCCGCGTGCTGCTGGATGTAGCCCACGCTCCACGCGGCTGAACGTGCATGCAGGTGCACGGCCAGCTGCGCGTCGTGTTCGCCGGCAAAGGCATCGAGCTCCCTCGCTCGCGCGACCACGTCGAGCATGTCGGGGAAGTCGGCCATGGCGCCGATCGCCTCGGCAAAGCCTTGCACTTTCTGCACGAACTCCGAGTATTCGATCTCGTTGAGCGCACCCGTGCGATTGGCCAACTGCACGCCGGCCTGGAACTCGCCGTAGCGCCGTCCCGGCTGCGGTGTCTCCCACTCGCCGGTCTCTGTGTCGAGGCCTTCGATGAGAAAGGGCTTGCCGCCGGCACGGCGCGTCGGCGGCAGGTTCATCAGCACGACCTCGCCGCTGATCGGCGCTTCGACGGTGAGCGGCGCGATGGCGTCGATCAGCGCGTCCAGGCGAGCCGTCGCGCGCCGCGGCGGCCGCGGCTCGAGGGGATCGTGGGCGGCAGCGGCGGGCGCCGCCTGCGCGGGCGGCGCGTCGAGCACGGGTTCGCGCGGTTCGGCGCGCGGCGGCGTCGCGGGCGCGGCGCGGCGGGGGCCCGCCTTGCGCGCCTGCCATGCGCCGTGCGCGACCACGCCGGCCAGCACCAGGCCGCCCAGCGATGCCAACGCAACGGTCAGGCTGCCCATCGGTGCAAGGGCTGGAATGCGTCCATCACGCCGCCTCGGCCATGCTGACCGCGGCCTCCATGTCGACCGCCACGATGCGCGACACGCCCTGCTCCTGCATGGTCACGCCGATCAGTTGCTCGGCCATTTCCATGGCGATCTTGTTGTGGCTGATGAAGAGGAACTGCGTGCCCGCGGCCATCTCCTTGACGAGCTTGGCGTAGCGCTCGGTGTTGGCATCGTCCAGCGGGGCGTCCACCTCGTCGAGCAGGCAGAACGGCGCGGGGTTGAGCTGGAAGATCGCGAAGACCAGCGCAATCGCGGTGAGCGCCTTCTCGCCGCCCGACAGCAGATGGATGGTGCTGTTCTTCTTGCCGGGCGGCTGCGCCATCACCTGCACGCCCGCGTCGAGGATCTCGTCGCCGGTCATCACCAGCTTGGCGTTGCCGCCGCCGAACAGGCTCGGGAACATGCGGCCGAAGTGCTCGTTCACCAGGTTGAAGGTGCTGCCCAGCAGCTCGCGCGTCTCGAGGTCGATCTTGTGGATGGCGTCCTCGAGCGTGGTGATCGCCTCGTTCAGGTCGGCCGACTGCGCGTCGAGGAAGGTCTTGCGCTCGCGTGCCGCGGTGAGCTCGTCGAGCGCGGCCAGGTTCACCGCGCCCAGCGCGTTGATCTCGCGGTTGATGCGGTCGATCTCGCCTTGCAGGCCGTACAGCTTGACGTTGTTGTCCTGCACGTTGGCGGCCAGCGCTTCCAGATCGACGTTGGCCGCGACCAACTGCTCCATGAACTGCGCACCGCCGAGCTGCGCCGCCTGCTCTTCGAGCTGCAGCTTCGTGATGCGCTCGCGCAGCGGCTGCAGGCTCTGCTCGTGCGCGAGGCGCTGCTCGTCGGCCCGCCGCAGGCGCAGCGTGAGGTCGTCGTATTCGCTGCGCTTGGCGCCGAGCGCCGCCTCGCGCTCCAGCTTCAAGGCCAGCGCGGTCTGCAGCCCGGCCTGCGCGGCGGCGTCGGTCAGCACGGTCAACTCCTCGTGCAGCTGCGCGGCCGACTGCTCGTTGGCGGCGATCTGCTGCACCGCCGTCTCGATGCTGCGCTGAAGTTCGCCGCGGCGCGCCGCCAGCGCGCGCGACGAGAACTGCGCCTCCTGGGCCTGGCGCTCCAGCGAGCGCAGCTGCTCGCGCGCCTCGGCCAGCTTGCGCTCGGCCGCGATCACGCCCTCTTCGAGCTCGGCGTGGCGCTCCTGCGTCGTGGCGAGCTGCATGTCGAGCTCTTCGAACTTCGCCTCGCCGGTGGCGCGGCGCTCGTTGAGTTCCTCGAGCTGGCCGTCGACCTCGGCCAGCTCGTCGTCGAGCTGCGCGCGGCGCGCCGTCGTCTGCTCGGCCTGTTGCGACAGCCGCAGCAGCTCCACCTGCAGTTGGTGGGCGCGCGTCTGCGCCTCCGCGGCCTCGCGTCGGGCCGACACCAGCCGCTGCGACGCGTCGGTGTAGGCCGCGTCGGCACGCACCATCGCGCTGCGCGCTTCCTCGGCGATCAGCGCCTGCGCGCGCAGCTGGCGCTCCAGGTTCTCGATCTCCTGCGCGCGCGCCAGCATGCCGGCCTGCTCGGAATCGGGAGCGTAGAAGGCGACCGCGTACTGGCTCACGGCGTGGCCCTCGCGGGTCATGATCACCTCGCCGTGCGTGAGCCTGGAGCGCGCCGCCAGCGCCTCATCGATGCCGGCCGCCGTGTACACGCCTTCGAGCCAGTCGTTGAGCAGTGCCTTCAGCCCGGCATCGCCCAGGCGCAGAAGGTCCGACAGGCGCGGCAGGGTCTGGTGGGTGTTGGCGATAGCGGCCTGGGGCGGCGTGTAGAAGGCCAGCTTGGCCGGCGGCGAATCGCTCGCGAAGGCGCGCACCGTCTCGATGCGGCCGACCTCCAGCGCGTTGATGCGCTCGCGCAGCGCCGCCTCGAGCGCGGTCTCCCAACCGGCC
>DATFAY010000131.1:0-5488 GCA_035254085.1 Piscinibacter sp. | reverse complement strand
CAGCCTTCCACCCGCGCCGCCGGCGCCACCGATGGACGGGCTGCCCACACCGTCGCGCTACGTGGCCATGGCCACGGTGATCTGCGGCATCGCGCTGTGCGTGCTCGACGGCACCGTCATGAACCTCGCGCTGCCCGGCATCGCGCGCGACATGCGCGTGAGCGCAGGCGAGGTGATCTGGGTGGTCAACGCCTACCAGGTCGCGATCCTCGCCTTGCTGCTGCCGTTGGCGATGCTGGGCGACCTCTTCGGCTACCGCAGGGTCTACCTCGCCGGGCTGGGCCTGTTCACCGTCGCGTCCCTGGCCTGCGTGGTGTCGCGCACGCTGCCGCAGCTGGTGGCCGCCCGCACGCTGCAGGGCATGGGCGCCGCGGGCATGTTCGCGATCAACGCGGCGCTGGTGCGCATCATCTATCCGCGCCGGCTGCTCGGCCGCGGCATCGCGATCAACTCGGCGGTGGTCGGCATCGCCTCGGTGGCCGGGCCCTCGGTGTCGGCGCTGATCCTCTCGGTGGCCTCGTGGCCGTGGCTGTTCGCGATCAACGTGCCGCTGGGCCTGGGCGTGTTCGCGCTCGGCCTGCGCAGCCTGCCTCGCCAGCACGCGGGGCGCCCTGCGGCCGCGCGCCTGTCGCCGCTCGACGTGGTGCTCAACATCGCGATGTTCGGGCTGCTCTTCCTGGGCCTGGACCGGCTGGTGCCGCGCGGCCTCGAGCGTCCGAGCGCGGGCGCGTCGCTCGCCGCGGCGGCGCTCGTGGCCGCCGGCATCGCGGTGGGCATCGTGCACGTGCGGCGCCAGCGCGGGCAAGTCGTGCCGCTGCTGCCGATCGACCTGCTGCGCATCCCCGTCTTCCGTCTCTCGATGTGCACGTCCATCGCGGCCTTCTGCGCGCAGATGCTGGCGTCGATCGCGCTGCCCTTCCTGCTGCTCGACGGGCTCGGGCGCACGCCGGCCGATGCGGGCGTCGTGCTGAGCGCGTGGCCGATCGCCACCGTGGTCGTCGCGCCGCTGGCCGGGCGGCTGATCGGCCGCGTGGGCGACGGCCTGCTCGGCGGCATCGGGCTCGTCGCGCTCGGGCTGGGCCTGCTCGCGCTCGTGTTGCTGCCGCCGGAGCCCTCGCTCTTGCAACTGGGCTGGCGGCTCGCGCTGTGCGGCGCGGGCTTCGGGCTGTTCCAGTCGCCCAACAACCACACCATCGTCACCTCCGCGCCGGCGTCGCGCTCGGGCGCGGCCGGCGGCATGCTCGGCACCGCGCGCCTCACCGGCCAGTCGAGCGGCGCGGTGCTGATCGCCATGCTGTTCAGCGTGTCGGCCAGCCTGCCGCAGCATGTTCCGGCGATGGCGCTGGGCATCGCGGCGCTGTGCGCCTTCGGGGCCAGCATCACCAGCCTGCTCAGGCTGCGCGCGACGGCCCTGGCGGCGGCTTGAGCACGCGCTCCATCAGCAGTTCGTCCGGCGCCACCGGATGGCGGCCCAGCGCCTCGGGCGTCGCGCTCTCGAAGCCGAGGCGCTGCAGCAGCCCCAGCGACCGCTGGTTCTCGCGCCGCAGCACCGCGTACAGCGTGCGCACGCCATGGTGTGCGGCCAGCTCGGTGATCATCGCCTCGACCGCGCGGCGCGCCAGGCCGCGCCCCCAGTGCGCGCTGGCGAGCGCATAGGCGATGGCCGCGCGCCCGTCCGGATGCACCGTCGCCTGCACGTAGCCGATCAATTGCGACGACGGCAGGCGCAGCACCCAGTTGAGCCACTCGTCGCGCCCGTCGCTCGATCGCCGCGATTCCAGCCGCTTGAAGCGCGCCAGCAGCCACTCGGGCGAAGGCGGCGGCTGGTTCTCGTACTGGTAGATCGCGGGGTCGCTGAGCACGGCGAACATGTCGTGCGCATGCGCGGCGGTTTGCGGCTCCAGCACGAGGCCGTCGCAGCGGATGACGCGCATCGGCGCGGCATGGGTCGTCATGCATCCTCACCAGAGAAACGGAACGAGCGTCGCCACGCTCCGGCGGTACTCCTCATAACGCGCTCCGAACCGCTCGCACATCCAGCGCTCCTCGACTTGCAGTTTGCGCCAGAACGACCACAGGACCAATGCGACCGCGACGATGCCGCGCCACTGGCCCAGCGCAATGGCCGTGCCCGCGAAGGCCAGCAGCAAGCCGGTGTAGATCGGATGGCGCACGACGGCGTAAGGCCCGCTCGTGACGAGCGCGTGATCGAGCTTGAGCGTGACGATGCCGCTCCAGTTCCCACCCAGTTGCACCCGCGCCCACACGGCGAATAGCAGGCCGGCCAAGGTGAGCGCGGCGCCGAGCCAGAATGGCCACGGCGCGACCGGCAGGAACCGAGCATTCCACGCTGCCCCGGAACCGGGCGGCCACCACAACAGGATCACGGCCACCGTCAGCGGCAGGATGTGCATCATCCGCGAGCGCAAGGATTCGCTGCGCTGGGTCGGCTTGACGCGGCGCGAGGCGGCCCACCAGAAGGCGGCCCAGGCAAGCCACAACAGGGCAAGCAGGAATCGATGCGTCAACGCCATGGCGAGCTCGGCGTAGCGGCTCAGTCGATCGTCACCGTGCGCAGGCGCAGCGCGTTCGCGATGACGCTGACCGATGACAGCGCCATCGCGGCCGCTGCCACCACCGGCGAGAGCAGCCAGCCGAAGAACGGATAGAGCACGCCCGCCGCGAGCGGGATGCCCGCCACGTTGTAGGCGAACGAGAGAAACAGGTTCTGCCGGATGTTGCGCATCGTCGCGCGCGACAGCGTGCGAGCGCGCACGATGCCCACCAGGTCGCCCTTGAGCAAGGTGACGCCGGCGCTTTCCATCGCCACGTCGGTGCCGGTGCCCATGGCGATGCCGACCTCGGCGGCGGCGAGCGCGGGCGCATCGTTGACGCCGTCGCCGGCCATCGCCACGACACGGCCTTCACCCTTGAGCCGGGACACCACCTTGGCCTTGTCCTCGGGGAACACCTCGGCCACCACCTCGTCGATGCCGAGCTCGCGCCCCACGGCCTCGGCGGTCGTCTTGCCGTCGCCGGTCAGCATGACGATGCGCACGCCGGCCGCGCGCAGCGCCTGCAGCGCCGCGGGCGTCGTGCGCTTGATCGGGTCGGCGATCGCGACGAAGCCGGCCAGCCGGCCGCCCAGTGCGACGAAGATGACCGTCGCCGCCTTGGTGCGCTGCGCCTGCGCGGCGGCCTCCAAGGGCGCCACGTCGACGCCGCGCTCGGCAAGAAACCTGGCACTGCCGGACGCCACCTGCATGCCGTCCACCGTCCCGAGCACGCCCTTCCCGACGGGCGAGTCGAAGCCGATCACCGGCCTGAGCGGCAGCTTGCGCTCCTGTGCCGCGGCCACCACCGCCGCAGCCAGCGGATGCTCGCTCGCGCGCTCGACGCTGGCGAGCTTTTGCAGCACGTCGTCGGCCCCGAACCCCGGCAGCGGCTCGACGTGCACGACGCGCGGCCTCCCCTCGGTCAGCGTGCCGGTCTTGTCGACGACCAAGGTGTCGACCTTCTCCATGCGCTCCAGCGCCTCGGCGTCGCGGATCAGCACGCCGTGCTGCGCCCCTCGGCCGACGCCGACCATGATCGACATCGGCGTCGCCAGCCCCAGCGCGCAAGGGCAGGCGATGATGAGCACGGCCACCGCCGCGATCAGCGCATAGGAGAACGCCGGGCTCGGACCCCACGCGATCCAGACGACGAAGGCGATCGCCGCCACCGCGATGACCACCGGCACGAACCAGCCGGCCACCTGGTCGGCCATGCGCTGGATCGGCGCGCGGCTGCGCTGCGCGGCCGCCACCATGTGCACGATCTGCGACAGCAGCGTGTCGGCGCCCACCTTCTGGGCCCTCATCACGAAGCTGCCCGTCTGGTTCATCGTGCCCGCCGTCACCTTGGCGCCGGCCGCCTTGGCCACCGGCATCGGCTCGCCGGTCACCATCGACTCGTCCACCGTGCCCTTGCCCTCGGTGAGCTCCCCGTCGACCGGCACCTTCTCGCCCGGCCGCACCCGCAGCAGGTCGCCGACCTGGATGGCGTCGATCTGCGCCGTCTCGTCGCTGCCGTCGGGCCGAACGCGCACCGCCGTCTTCGGCGCCAGCCCGAGCAGGGCCTTGATCGCGCCGGAGGTCTTCTCGCGGGCACGCAGCTCGAGCACCTGCCCGAGCAACACCAGCACCGTGATGACCGCTGCCGCTTCGAAATAGATCGGCACCGCGCCGTCGGGCGTTCGCAGCGCCGACGGGAACAGCGCCGGCGCCACCGTGCCCACGATGCTGTAGAACCATGCAGCGCCGGTGCCCAGCGCGATCAGGGTGAACATGTTGAGGCTGCGATGCCGCACCGACGCCGCCGCCCGCACGAAGAACGGCGCACCGGCCCACACGACGACCGGCGTCGCGAGCAGCAGCTGGATCCAGTTCGACAGCTGCTGGCGCACGAGGTGATGGAGGTCCACGACATGGCCGCCCATCTCGAGCGCCAGCACCGGCGCCGTGAGCGCGAGGCCCCACCAGAAACGCCGCGTCATGTCGCGCAGCTCGGCGCTCTCGCCCGCCTCGCCGGTGGCCACCAGCGGCTCGAGCGTCATGCCGCAGATCGGGCATTGGCCCGGGCCGGGCTGCCGCACCTGCGGGTGCATCGGGCAGGTGTACTCGACCGGCCGATCCCCGCGAGGCCTGCTGGCCGGTGCGGCAGGCGCCGGCATCGCTGCGGCTGGACCGTGGTGGTGCGCGTGCGCGTGTGCGGAGTGGTCGTGATGCGCGTGGACGGGGGTCTCTTCGGGCTGCTGCATCGTCCGGCTCCTGTCAGTCGCTCTTGATGATGCGCCCTCCGTGCCCGCCGCCCAAGCGCGGCACGAATCGCGGCGTCACGGCGGCGTATGCGCGCCATGCCTCGCCGAAAGCCCGCAGCGAGTCGCGCTCCTCGGCGATGGCAAGTCGAACGTACATGACCACGAGCACCGGGAACATCGCCAGGGTCAGCAAGGTCGGCCACTGCAGCAGGAAGCCCAGCATGATGAGGACGAAGCCGACGTACTGCGGATGCCTCACGCGCCGGTACGGTCCCTCGGTGGCCAACTCGTGGCGGCGCTGCGCGTGGTAGAGCACATGCCAGGACTTCGACAGCAGGGTGAATCCGCCGAAGATCGCCACGGCGCTCAGCAGGTGCAGCACACCGAAATGCGGGTTGCCCTGCCGCCCGGACAGAAGCCACCACAAATGGCCTGCGTCGTGCCCGAAGAGGTCGACGCCGGGAAAGCGCGGCGCGAGCCAGCCCGAGAGCAGGTAGATCGTGAGCGGGAAGCCGTACATCTCCGCGAACAGCGCCACGATGAAGGCCGAGTACGCGCCGAAGCCGCGCCAGTCGCGGGCAGTGGCCGGCTTGAAGAAGCTGTATGCGAAGCCGACGAAGACGATGCTGTTGATGGCCACCAGCCACCACAGGCCATAGTCGCTGGAGCCGGCCTCATTCATGGTCG
>DATFAY010000130.1:0-6031 GCA_035254085.1 Piscinibacter sp. | reverse complement strand
CTGCATGTCGGCGAACTGGTCGTTGAGCAGGTTGAGCGCGGCGTTCAACGTGTCCTGGTCGCGAAAGCGCACCTCGATGTTGGTGCCGTCGCGGCTGATGCCGGCGTGGCGCAGGTTCTTGTCGCGCAAGGCCGTGCGGATGTCCACCGTCAGGCCTTCGGCGCGCTTGGTCAGCGCCGTCTTCATGTCGACCTGCAGCAGGAAGTGCACCCCGCCGCGCAGGTCCAGGCCAAGGTACATGGGCAGCGCATGCACTACCGTCAGCCAGCGCGGCGAGCGCGACAGCAGGTTGAGCGCCACCACGTAGTTCGGGTCGCTCGGGTCCGGGTTCAGCGCCTTGTTGATCGCGTCCTTGGCCTTGGTCTGGGCATCGAGGTCGTTGAAGCGCGCCTTGACCGAATTGCCCTCGAACTGCACGAAGTCGGCCTGCAGGCCGGCCTGCGACAGCGCCTGCTGCACGCGATCGGCGGTGCCGTGGTCGACCCGCAGCGTCGCCTTGCCGCTGCTGACTTGCACGGCCGGCGCCTCGCCGAAGAAGTTGGGCAGCGTGTAGATCAGCCCGATCAATAGTGCGACGACGAGGATCGCGTATTTCCAGAGGGGATAGCGGTTCATGGCGCCTTTCCTGGGCTGCATGCATCACGCCGGCCGTGGGCGCGATGCGGCGCGATCACTTGAACGTGCCCTTGGGGAGCACCTGGACGACGGACGAGCGCTGCACCTGCAGCTCGACGCCCGGAGCGACCTCGACGCCAAGGTAGCTCTCGCCCATCTTGGACACCTTGCCGAGCACGCCGCCGGCGATGACCACCTCGTCGCCCTTGGCGAGCGCCTCGATCATCGCCTTGTGCTCCTTCTGGCGCTTCATCTGCGGGCGGATCATCACGAAGTACATGACCACGAAGACCAGCAGGATCGGCAGCATCCCGCCGATGCTGCCGAAGGGGGAATCGGCGGCGCCGCCGGCGGCCGGTGCGGCCTGTGCAAAAGCTTCGGAAATGAACACTTGTAAGGTCCTCTCGAGGAAACGCAGGGCGGCCCCGCGACTGGGTGCCGCTTCTTCGGGCGGCGCGCGGGAGCCCGCAGTGAAGCCGCGGGCAATAGCGGCCGGCAAAACTTTGGGATTGTACGGCGCAGGGTTTGACGCCGGACTACAGTGCGAGTTGCATGCCGCTGCGCCGCCAGGCGCGCCCATCCCAGGAGACGCCAACCATGGCCGGACGCGAAGCCACCACCTTGCTCGACACGCTCATCGCCGCCGCCCGCGACAGCGACCCCGCCGAGACGCAGGAGTGGCTGGACGCCCTGCAGGCCGCCATCCGCGCCGGCGGCGCCGAGCGCGGGCTGTTCCTGCTGGAGCGGCTGGAGGAGCAGGCGCAGCAGCTGGGCATCGTGCCGCACGTGCAGCCCTATTCCGCCTATCGCAACACGATTCCGGTCGAGCAGCAGGGGCGCTACCCGGGCGACCTCGCCGTCGAGGAGCGGCTGACCGCGATCATGCGCTGGAACGCGCTGGCCATGGTGGTGCGCGCCAACCTGGCGTACGGGGAGCTCGGCGGGCACATCGCCAGCTATGCCTCGGCTGCCGAGATCTTCGAGGTCGGCTTCAACCACTTCTTCCGGGGCGACGCGTCGTCCGATGCGGCGCCGCGCAACGCCGACCTGGTGTACTTCCAGCCGCACTCGGCGCCCGGTGTGTATTCACGCGCATTTCTCGAGGGGCGGCTCGACGCAGAGCAGCTCGCCCACTACCGGCAGGAGCTGGGCGGACCGGGGTTGAGCTCGTATCCGCATCCCTGGCTGATGCCCGACTTCTGGCAATTCCCGACCGGCTCGATGGGCCTGGGGCCGCTCAACGCGGTCTACCAGGCGCGCTTCCTGCGCTACCTCGCGCACCGCGGGCTGCTGCAGACGGCACACCGCCGCGTCTGGGGCGTGTTCGGCGACGGCGAGATGGACGAGCCCGAATCGATCGCCGGCCTGACGCTGGCCGCGCGCGAAGGCCTGGACAACCTCACCTTCGTCATCAACTGCAACCTGCAGCGCCTGGACGGGCCGGTGCGCGGCAACGGGCAGATCGTGCAGGAGCTGGAGTCGCTGTTCACCGGCGCCGGCTGGAACGTGATCAAGGTGCTGTGGGGCTCCGACTGGGACGCGCTGTTCGCCCGCGACCAGGGCCACGTGCTGCTGCGCCGCCTCGCGGCCACCGTCGACGGCCAGTACCAGAACCTCGGGGCCAAGGACGGCGCCTACAACATCGAGCACTTCTTTCGCCAGGACCCGGAAGTGCAGAAGCTCGTCGCGCACATGAGCGAAGCCGAGGTCGATGCGCTCAAGCGCGGCGGCCACGACTTCCGCAAGCTGCACGCGGCCTTCGCCGCGGCGCGCGCGCACCAGGGCCGGCCCACGGTCATCCTCGCCAAGACCAAGAAGGGCTACGGCATGGGCGGCGCCGGCGAGTCGCGCATGACCTCGCACCAGGCCAAGAAGCTCGACCTCGACGCGCTCAAGGCCTTTCGCGACCGCTTCGCGCTGCCTTTGTCGGACGACGACGTCGCGCAGCTGCGTTTCTACAAGCCGGAGCCCGACAGCCTGGAGATGCGCTACCTGCACGAGCGCCGCGCGGCGCTGGGCGGGCCGCTGCCGGCGCGCAAGGGCGAGGCGCCGGTGCTGCCGGTGCCTCCGCTCGCACAGTGGGGCGGCTTTGCGCTGCAGGCCGAAGGAAAGGAGATGTCGACCACCATGGCCGCGGTGCGCATGCTCAGCGGCCTGCTCAAGGACCCGGCGCTGGGGCCGCGGATCGTGCCCATCGTCGCGGACGAGGCCCGCACCTTCGGCATGGCGAGCCTGTTCCGGCAGATCGGCATCTATTCGCCGCACGGCCAGCTCTACGAGCCCGAGGACGCGGGCTCGATGCTGTCGTACCGCGAGGCGCGCGACGGCCAGCTCCT
Source organism: Piscinibacter sp. (assembly GCA_035254085.1). Lineage (GTDB taxonomy): Bacteria > Pseudomonadota > Gammaproteobacteria > Burkholderiales > Burkholderiaceae_C > Albitalea. The sequence goes on along the minus strand of DATFAY010000130.1, from coordinate 3,080 downwards.
GGAAGAGGGCATCACCGAGGCCGGCGCCCTCGCCTCCTGGATCGCCGCCGGCACCTCGTACAGCGTGCACGGCCTGCCGATGCTGCCCATGTACATCTACTACTCGATGTTCGGCTTCCAGCGCGTGGGCGACCTGATGTGGGCCGCGGCCGACCAGCGCGTGCGCGGCTTCCTCTTCGGCGCGACGGCCGGACGCACGACGCTCGGCGGCGAGGGCCTGCAGCACCAGGACGGGCAAAGCCTGGTGATGGCCTCGGTCGTGCCCAACTGCCGCGCCTGGGACCCGTGCTTCGCCGGGGAGGTGGCCGTGATCATGGACCACGCGATGCGCCGCATGCTCGAGGAACAGCGCGACGAGTTCCACTACCTCACGCTGATGAACGAGAACTACGAGCAGCCGTCGCTGCCGGCCGAGGTGCATGCCGACCTGCTGCGCGGCATGTACCGCCTGCACACGCATGCGCTGCCGACGCCGCGCGCCGGCGTGCGCTTGCTGGGCAGCGGCACGATCCTGCGCGAGGTGATCGCCGCCGGGCAACTGCTCGCCGACCAATGGCAGGTGGCCAGCGAGGTCTTCAGCGTCACCAGCTTCAGCGAGCTCGCGCGCGAGGCGCGCGAGCTCGAGCGCGGCAACCGGCTGCAGCCGGGCAGCATCGACCGCGTGAGCCACGTCGCGCGCCTGCTGGCAGGCAAGGCGCCGATCGTGGCCGCCACCGACTACGTGCGCGCCTGGCCGCAGCTGATCGCGGAATACGTCGACGCGCGCTACATCACGCTCGGCACCGACGGCTTCGGCCGCAGCGACACACGCACCGCCTTGCGCCGCTTCTTCGAGGTCGACCGGCACCAGATCGTGCTGGCCGCGCTGCAGGCGCTGGTGCGCGAGGGCGCGTGCGAACGGCACGTGCTGGCCGACGCGGCGCAGCGCTACGGCCTGGCGGCGGACGCGCCGCCGCCCTGGACGCGCTGAGCCGTCGGGCGCTTCGGTTTTTGCGGACGCGCCAGCGCGCGCCGGCGCGCACACTCGCTGGCTTCGCCGCCGTGCGTCGCCCGCAGCCCTGCCCATGACCAAGAAGCCCTTCTACCGATCGCTGTACCTGCAGGTGATCACCGCGATCGTGATCGGTGTGGCCGTCGGCCACGTCCTTCCGTCGGCCGGCGAGGCGATGAAGCCGCTGGGCGATGCTTTCATCAAGCTGATCAAGATGATGATCGCGCCGATCATCTTCTGCACGGTGGTGGTCGGCATCGCCGGCATGGAGGACATGAAGAAGGTCGGCAAGACCGGCGGGCTCGCGCTGCTGTACTTCGAGGTGGTGAGCACGCTCGCGCTGGTCGTCGGCCTCACCGTCGTGAACCTGCTGCAGCCGGGCGCGGGCATGAACGTCGATCCGCGCACGCTCGACACCAAGGCGATCGCGGCCTACACCGGGCCGGGCAAGATGCAGGGAACCGTCGACTTCCTGATGAACATCATCCCGAACACGGTGGTCGATGCCTTCGCCAAGGGCGAGATCCTGCAGGTGCTGCTGTTCGCGGTGCTGTTCGGCTTTGCGCTGCACCGCTTCGGCGGGCGCGGCACGCTGGTGTTCGACATGATCGAGAAGAGCTCGCACGTGCTGTTCGCGATCGTGGGCTTCATCATGAAGCTGGCGCCGATCGGCGCCTTCGGGGCGATGGCCTTCACCATCGGCAAGTACGGGCTGGGCTCGCTGCTGTCGCTGGGCAAGCTGATGGGCGCGTTCTACGCCACCTGCCTGATCTTCATCTTCGTCGTGCTGGGCGGGGTTGCGCGCCTGCATGGCTTCTCGATCTGGAAGTTCATCCGCTACATCAAGGAGGAGCTGCTGATCGTGCTGGGCACGTCGTCGTCCGAGTCGGTGCTGCCGCGCATGATGGCCAAGATGGAGAACCTGGGCGCCACCAAGAGCGTCGTCGGCCTGGTGATCCCCACCGGCTACTCGTTCAACCTCGACGGCACCTCGATCTACCTCACGATGGCGGCACTGTTCGTCGCGCAAGCCACCAACACGCCGATGACCTTGGTGCAGCAGCTCACGCTGCTGGCCGTGCTGCTGCTCACCTCCAAGGGCGCGGCGGGCGTGACGGGCAGCGGCTTCATCGTGCTGGCGGCCACGCTGTCGGCAGTGGGTGCAGTGCCGGTCGCGGGGCTGGCGCTGATCCTGGGCATCGACCGCTTCATGTCCGAGGCGCGCGCGCTGACCAACCTGGTCGGCAACGGCGTGGCCACGCTGGTCGTCGCCAAATGGACCGGCGAGCTCGACGGCGCCCGGCTGCGCGAGCGGCTGGACGGCGGCGGCGAGCTCGACGCCGAGGAGCCCGAAGCCGTCATCGACGCCCAGGAGCCGCACCTGGCGGCCGAGCACCTCAGCGTCTGACAGGGCGCAGCCGACCGCTCAGCGCGCCGCCGCCGACGCCGCCGCGCTGGTGGCCGCTGCGGCCTGCGACGCCGCCTGCGCGGCACTGACCGCCGCGGCCGTGGCCGCGCTGGCCGCGGCCTGCGCCGCCTCGGCCTGCTTCGCCTCAGCGGCCAATTCGTCCTGGCGCGGACTCACGCAGTCGTCGACGATGCGGTGGCCGGCCTTCACGTCGAGCAGCATCGACTTCTGCGCGATCTGGACCATCAACGTGCGGCCCTTCACGTCCTCGAGGCGCACCGCGCCGGTCGATGACAGCACCGGCTTCATCAGGTAAGTCGTCTTGCCGCTTTTGACGTCGACGTAGCCGTCGTACTTGTCGTCCGGCGCGATGTCCACGCTCTTGCCCTGCTCGCAGTGGTAATGCCCGAGGTAGACGAGCTTGGCCGCGTCGATCTGCTCGGCCTGGGCGGGTGGCGGCCCCGGCGGCGGCTTGGACGCGGCATGGCGTGCCGGCTTGGCGCGCGCGGTGTGCGCGGCGGTGGCCGCGCCGGCGTCGGACGGCGCCATCGCCGCCGCCACGAGCGCCCAGGCGGCGACCGCCTGGGCAAGGGTCAAGGTTGTCGTCATCGGACCTCCGCGCGGCAGTGGCAAGGCACCGATGACGGAGCAAGCGCCGTGCGCGCCCGCGGGGACGCGCGG
>DATFAY010000129.1:0-2921 GCA_035254085.1 Piscinibacter sp. | reverse complement strand
ACGACCAGCAGCGCGCCGGCCGCGCCGGCGATGCCGCCGGCACCGGCGATCATCCAGCCCAGCGCGGCGTCGGTGCGCCCGACCGACAGGGCGAGCCCGACGGCCAGCAGGCCGCCATAGACGAGGATCCAGATGAGCTTGTCGAGCGTCGCGGGTCGCATCTGCCGATTCTCCAGGGTGCAGGGTCCGCCTCGCGGACGACGGCCTCAGAACCAGGCTTCGTCCATGGTGCGGCAGGTATCGTCGCGCGTCTGCACCACCTTGAGCCAGGCGCCGATGCGCGGCAGCTCGTAGTGGAAGAAGTAGCGCGCCGCCGCGAGTTTGCCCTGCGCGAGCGCTTCCTGTCCCGGCCCGGGCTTTTGCTGCGCCACGAGCGCGACGTCCAGCCAGATCCAGGCCAGCACCAGGTGCCCGAAGGCCTGCAGGTACGGCGTCGCGTTGGCCAGCGCCTCCTCCGGGTTGCCGGTGGCCCAGGCAGCCTGGGTGGCGTTGCCGACAGCCGCCAGCGCTGCGGCCAGGTCTTTCGCGTAGGCCGAGAGCGCCGGCAGGGCCAGGGCACGCTCGATGGTGCGGTTGACGCGTGCAGCCAGTGTCGCCAGGCCCTTGCCGCCATCCATCACGACCTTGCGCCCGAGCAGGTCCAGCGCCTGAATGCCGTGCGTGCCCTCGTGGATCATGTTGAGCCGGTTGTCGCGCCAGTACTGCTCGACCGGGAAATCGCGGGTGTAGCCGTAGCCGCCCAGCACCTGGATCGCCAGGCTGTTGGCCTCCAGGCACCACTCGCTGGGCCAGCTCTTGGCGATGGGCGTCAGCATCTCGAGCAGCAGGCCTGCCTCGGCGGCCGCGTGCTCGTCGCCGGTGTGCAATTCGTCGACGAGGCGCGCGCAGTACAGCTCGAGCGCCACCGCCCCCTCGCAGTAGCTCTTCTGCGCGAGCAGCATGCGCTTCACGTCGGCGTGCCGGATGATCGGCACCTGCGGCTGGCTGGCGTCCTTGCCGCCCGGCCCCATCGGGCGGCCCTGCGGTCGGTTGCGGGCGTAGTCGAGGCTCGCCTCGTAGCCGGCGTAGCCCAGCATGGCCGCGCCCAGGCCCACGGCGATGCGCGCCTCGTTCATCATGTGGAACATGCAGCGCAGGCCGTCCCCGGGGCGCCCAACCAGATAGCCGATGGCGCCGCTGGCGCCGCGCACCGGGTACTTGCCTTCGCCGAAGTTGAGCAGCGTGTTCGGGATGCCGCGGTAGCCGAGCTTGTGGTTCAGCCCCGCCAGCGCCACGTCGTTGCGCTCGCCGGTGAGCGCGCCCGCGGTGTCGACCAGCTTCTTCGGCACGATGAACAGCGAGATGCCGCGGGTGCCGGCCACCGGCTTGCCGTCCGGGCCGGGGATCTTGGCCAGCACGAGGTGCACGATGTTGTCGGCGAGCTCGTGCTCGCCGTTGGAGATCCACATCTTGTTGCCGCGCAGGCGGTAGCGCGGGCCGAGCGGATCGTTCTCGAAGTCGTCGCCGTCCGGCGTGGCGCGCGTGGCCACGTCCGACAGGCTCGAGCCGGCCTGCGGCTCGCTCAGGCACATCGTGCCGAAGAAGCGGCCGGCGAACTCGTTCTTCGCGAACACCTCCTTCTGCAGCGCCGTGCCATGCGCCATCAGCAGGTTGGCGTTGCCGCTGGTGAGCATGCCGCCGCCGCCGATGCCGATGCCGGCCTTCGAGAAGAAGCTGTGCGCCGCCATCTCGACCACGCAGGGCAGCTGCATGCCGCCGAGCTCGTAGTCCTGCGCTGCCGCGAGCATGCCGCTTTCGACATAGGCGCGTGAAGCGGCATGGCTGCTCTCGGGCAGGTGCACGCGCTCGCCGTCGAACCACGGTTCCTCGGTGTCGGCGATGCGGTTGAAGGGCGCGAACTTCTCGCGGGCGATCTTCTCGCAGGTGTCGAGCACGGAGTCGAAGGTCTCGCGCGAGTGGTCGGCGAAACGCGCGCGCGATCGCAGCGACTCGACGTCGAGCCAGTCGTAGAGGAAGAACTCGGTGGTTTGTCGGTAGCTCATGATGAAGGCTCAGGCAGGGGTGACGACGGCCATGGTCGCGCTCAGCTTGGCGACCAGCTTGCCGTCGCAGAAGACCTCGGCTTCGGTGAAGGTGACCTGCGAGCCGGGCTTGATGACCTTGGCGCGGCAAGTCAGGCGCTCGCCCTTGGCGGCGCGCAGCAGGCTCACCTTGAGTTCGGCCGTCAGCACCAGCCCGGCGCCGCGCACCATGCTTTGCGCCGCCGCGCCGGCCGTGTGGTCCGCCATGGTCGTGATCACGCCGGCATGGACCGTTCCGCTGTGCTGGAAGTGGCGCGCCGCGAGCACCAGCTCGGTCTCGCATTCGCCCGCCGAGGCCGCCGTCGGCTCGATGCCGAGGTCGTGCACGAACGGCGCGGCATGGAACATCGCGCGGGCGCTGGCCAGGTCGACGACTTGCATCAGCTTTCCTTCTCGGGCAGGCGGGCGATGGTGCCCTGGGCCAGCGCGACCAGCTTCTCCTCGCCGCCCGCGAGCGCGACGACCTCGCAGCGGCACACGGTCTGGTTGCGCCCGATCGCGACCGCCTCGGCGCGTGCCACCAGCACCTCGCCGACCGCCGGGCGCACGTAGTTGATCTTGTACTCCGAGGTGACCACCGGCACGCGCATCGCGGTGCCGCCGGCGTAGGTGAGCGCGTTGTCGGCGAGGTAGCTCACCGCGCCGCCGTGCGCGAAGCCGTGCTGCTGCTTGAGCTGCTCGGTGAGCGCCAGGCGCAGTTCGCAGCGCCCGGGCGCGAGCGCCGCCAACTCGGCGCCGATCAGCCCGCTGAACGGCTGCTGCGCGAGCACCTTGCGGCCCAGCGCGAGGAATGCCTCGGCCGAGTCGGTGGGCCATTGCAGATCGGATTGCGCCATGCGT
>DATFAY010000128.1:0-2738 GCA_035254085.1 Piscinibacter sp. | reverse complement strand
GGCCGGAACGCTGCAGCCGGTGGACATCGGCTTCAAGCGCACCCGGCTGGACCTGGGCGCATCGGTCCTCGGCCCCGAGCACTGGAGCTACCGCGTCAGTGCGCGCCGCGACGTGCGCGACGGCACCCAGCGCGGCGCCGGCTCGTTCTTCTCGACCACCTCGCAGCTGGTGCTGCCGGTGGACCAGGTGACCGAGCAGTTCGAGGTCTCGGCCGCCTACACCAGCCGCCAGCTGCAGGCGAGCCTGGGCTACAACGCGTCGACCTTCCGCAATGGCGACGACGCGCTGACCTGGAGCAACCCCTTCACCTCGGGCCTGATCACCAGCGGCAACGGGCAGCTCGCGCTGGCGCCGGACAACCAGTTCCACCAGCTCGTCGGCACCGTGGGCTACCAGCTCACGCCCGCCGTGCGCGCGAGCGCCGAGATCGCGGTGGGCCGCATGACGCAGGACGAGCCCTACCTGGCCGCCACGCTGAACCCGGCGCTCGCCGTGCCGGTGCTGCCTTCTCAATCGCTGCACGGGCGCGCCGACACGCTGGACGCGAGCGTGCGGCTGTCGGCCCAGGCGACGCAGCGGCTGCGCCTCACCGCCAGCCTGACGCGCAACGAGCGCGACAACCAGACCCCCAGCGACGCCTACCCGTCGGTGTCGACCGACATGTTCCTGGGCCTCGCGCCGCGCATCAACCTGCCCTACAGCTTCACCCGCGACCGCCTCAAGCTCGGCGCCGACTACGGCGGCGCGGGCACGCTCAAGCTGTCGGCCGGTGCCGAGTACGACGCGCTGCACCGCACGCTGCAGGAAGTCAGCAACACCCGCGAAGGCACCGTCTGGGTCCGCGCTCGTGCGAAAGCGCGCGAGAGCCTGTGGCTCACCGCCAAGGTCGCGCACGCCGAGCGCAGCAATGGCGACTACAACGTCGTCGCCGCCGTGCAGCCGCCCGAGAACCCGCTGCTGCGCAAGTACAACGAAGCCGACCGCGCCCGCGACACCGTGGGCCTGCGCGGCGACCTCGCGCTCAGCGAGCGGGTGAACGTCGGGCTGGGCCTCGACTGGTCCAGCGACGACTACAAGCACTCGCTGGTCGGGCTCACCAGCGCGCGCAGCGAGAGCCTGACGGCCGACCTGTCCTTCGCCGTCTCCGACGACACGCAGCTGCGCGCCTACGCGCAAGGCGAGCGCATCCGCTCGGTGCAGGCGGGCAGCCAGCAGGCCGGCGTGCCCGACTGGACCGGCCGCAGCAAGGACGCGATCGACATGGTCGGCCTCGGCGCGACGCACAACGCCCTCAAGGGCAAGCTGCAGCTGAGCGCGGACTTCACCTATTCACGCTCGCGCAGCGACCAGTCGGTGGAGACCGGCGCCGCGACGTCGCCCTTCCCCACCGCGACCACCGCGCGCGACAGCTTGAAGCTCGCCGCGACCTACCGCCTGAAGGACAACCTGTCGCTCATCGGCAGCTACTGGTACGAGCGCTACGACAGCCGCGACTGGCACGTCGACGGCGTGCTGCCCGCCACGGTGCCCAACCTGCTCGCCTTCGGCGAACAGGCGCCGCACTACGACGTCAACGTGCTGCGGATCGCGCTTCGCTATCGCTTCTGAGCGCCGAGCCGCGTGACGGGCGCTCGGCGAGGCGCGCGCGCAGGAGGCCCGCGCCGATGAGCGCCGCCATCGCCGCGAACAGCGCACCGAGCCCGAACGCGAGGTGATGCCCGCCGGCCAGCGCCGAGCGGGCGTCGGCGCCGGCCGCAGCCAGGCCATCGGTGTGCGCGGCCGCGAGGCTCGCCAGCACCGCCAGCCCGAGCGCACCGCCCATCATGAAGGCGGTGTTCACCATGCCCGATGCGATGCCGCTCTCGCTGGGCGCGACCTCGCTCATCGCCGCCAGCAGCAGGGGATTGAAGGCCATGCCGGCGCCCAGGCCGAGCAGCAGCATGCCGGGCAGCACGTCGACCGCGAAGCGGCCGTCCACCGGCGCGCGCGCGAACAGGAGCAGCCCCAGCGCGGCCAGCAGCAGGCCCGCGCCCAGCGGCTTGCGCACGCCCCAGCGCATGACCAGTCGCGCCGACAGGCCCAGCGACATCACGCCCATGATGAGGTTGGCCGGCAGGAAGGCGAGGCCCACGCGCATCGGGCCGTAGCCCAGCACGAGCTGCAGGTACAGCGCCGAGATGAAGAACCAGGCGAACATCGCGGCGGCCCACAGCACGCCCACGACGTTGGCGGTGGCCACGTTGCGCAGGCGCAGCAGGCCCAGCGGCATGAGCGGCGTCGGCGCGCGCGACTCGATGCCCAGGAAGAGCAGCAGCAGCGCCAGCGACACGCCCAGCAGCGTGATGGTCTGCGCCGAACTCCAGCCGGCCTCGTTGCCGTCGACGATGGCGTAGACCGCGAGCATGAGGGACGCCGTGACCGTGAGCGCGCCGCCCACGTCGAGCCGCGCCCCGGCCGCGGTCGCCCCGCCGGCCGGCAGGAAGACCAGGCACAGCGCGATCACCGCCGCCCCGATCGGCAGGTTGACCAGGAAGATCCAGTGCCAGCTCAGCGTGCCGGTCAGCAGCCCGCCCAGCAGCACGCCGATGCTGCCGCCGCCCGCGCACACGAAGCCATAGACGCCCATCGCCTTGGCGCGCTCGGCGGTCTCGGTGAACAGGTTCATGATCAGCGACAGCGAGATCGCCGACACGACCGCCCCGCCCAGGCCTTGCACCGCTCGCGCCACCACCAGCAT
>DATFAY010000127.1:0-11183 GCA_035254085.1 Piscinibacter sp. | reverse complement strand
GCGCAGCTCACCGTCACGTCGTGGTTGTGCGACAAGGTGGTGGTCGAGGTGGTCGTCACCGACATCCCCGCCTTCAGCTGCGCCAGCATCGCCGCCGACAAGGTGATGGTGTGGTCGTGCGAGGCGCTGCCCATGATGCTGTAGACCTTGTCGGTGGTCGAGTCGAGGTCGGACTGCGGCACGGTCAGCGCGTGGCCGTGGTTGCCGCTGATGGTGGTCGCACTGCACGACGTGCCGGCCGGCGGCGTCGTGCTGGACGACGAGTAGCCGCCGCCCCCACCCCCGCAGCCCTGGACGATCAGCACCACCGTGCCGCCGGCGAGCCCGCCGAGGAATTGCTTGCGCGTCATGCTCATGGACTGCCTCCTTGTGCGCGTGGTCCCGACTGGTGTTCCGTGCGCGCTCGGGCGCCTCGGCAATGCAGGTGTACGGGCGACTTGGGGCCGGCATTCCGTGGGCGCCAAGTTTTTCGATGCCGGGCGCGACCCCCCCAATCGCGGGGGCGCTCAGCGCACGACGCCACCGGCGCCGAAACGGCCGACTTGTATGATCCGAGCAGTCGGGAGCCACCCATGCAAGAGGTGACCCATGAACCGTTCCATGCGTGTGTCCATGTGGGCCGTCGCGGCATTGATCGCCGGCTGCGGCGGCGGCGGCTCTGCCGGCAGCGCGCCCACGCCCACGCCGCCTCCACCTCCACCGCCACCGCCTGCGAATGCGTTCGCCGTCAATGCGGCTTGGCGCAACCTTCTCTCCGGCTCGACCACTAACAACTGGACTGTCACGGGCACGGCGTCCGACGGCAGCGCCTACAGCTTCGGCCTGTCGTCAGCGCCGGCCCCTTCGCAGGTGTTTCCGCTCACCGGCACGCTGTATTCCGCCGGCGACATCACCGCACTCGTACAGATCGGCAGCCTCGGCATTCACCGCACGGTGAACCGCAGTTTCTACGATCCCGCGACATTCGTCGTGGTCGGCACGCAGTCAACGCTCGACACCAATTCGCCCGTCTGCAGCGTCGCCACGGCGAGCGTCGCGCCGCCAACGTCCGCCGCGATGGCGGCCAGCGGAGCCGCTCCGACCGGCGGTCCGCTGCAATCCTTCAATGACATGAACAGCTGCGTGCAAGCGTCGGCTACGAAGACGGGCACGTCAGTCACGACGTGGTCGCTCGAAGCTGACGGCGCGGTCAACTTGTTCTGTTTGAACACGTTGTCCAAAGACACTGCCGACACCACGCTGCAACTCGAATCGGACTGTTTCGAGATCGCCCAGGATGGAACGCTCGGAACGCGAGCGCGCGTCACTTTGGCGAGACCTTCAGTGGTGGCGAAGAACTACTGAAGAAGCGCACGCATGCCGGTCACCGGCATGCGCCGTGCTCGCGCCGGAACCGGCGCGGCGGCAGCGCGGCGCCGTCGGCGAACAGCCCGCGCCGCGCCGCGCGCGCCTGCTGTTCCTCTGCGCTGTAAGGGCCGCGACGACGCCGATAGGACTCGCTCCATGCGTGGCCCTGCGAGACCATCCAGGCGCCCACGTCCTGGCCCTCGAGGCTGACGCTCGCGACGCTGCGGCCGTACACGTCACGCGCCCGCGTGCGCACCTGCACGTGGCGATGCAGCAGGCGCGCGCCGAGCGCTGCAGTCGCCTCGGCGCCCCAGGCCTGGCAGCGCTCCGGCGCATCGATGCCCTGCAGTCGCAGCTTGACGGGCCGGTCGCGCCCGCCGTCGGGCCGCACCCACAGGGTGTCGCCGTCCGTCACGTGGACGACCTCGCCAGCGAAGGTCGACGCCGCGCCAGCCATGCCGCAGGGCAATGCCAACGCGAGGCTGATCAGCCCGTGGCGAAATCGAAGGAAGACACGGCGACGTGCAGGCGACATCGCGCGATTGTGACCTCAGCGGTCGGCGATCTTCTCCGCGTCGCGCACGATGCGCGCCAGCCGGTCCTTCAGCTTCTCGGTCGTCAGCTTCTCGCGGAAGCGCTCGACCATCAGCGGCAGCGCGAAGGGGCTGGGCGCGGCCAGTTGCACCGCGGCGATCTGCTGCCCTCGCATGCGCTTCAGGGTCGCCGCCAGGCGGCGGATGTCCAGTTCCTGGCTGAGCACTTCGCTTTGTGCTTGCGTGAGCAGCAGGTTGCTCGCGTCGTACTTGCGAAACACCTCGTAGAACAGCGAGCTCGACGCCTGCAGCTGGCGCGTGCTCTTGGGCGCGCCGGGGTAGCCGGTGAAGATCAGCCCCGCCACGCGCGCGATCTCGCGGAAGCGCCGGCGCGCGAGCTCGCTGGAGTTGAGGCTGGCCAGCACGTCGTGCAGCAGCTCGCCCTCGTCGAAGAGGCGCTGGTCGAACAGCGGCGCGAGCTCGACCGGCATCGCGCTCAGCATCTCCAGGCCGTAGTCGTTGATCGACAGGCTGAAGGTGTTGGGCGCGTCCTTCGCGAGGCGCCATGCCAGCAGGCTCGCGAGGCCGATGTGGACATAGCGGCCGGCAAAGGGATAGATGAAGACGTGGTGGCCCTCGCGCGAGTCGTAGCGCTCGACCAGCAGCGTGTCGGGCGAGGGCAGGCGAGACAGCCGCGCCTGCGTCTCGAGCATCGGCCGCGCGGCCTGCAGCTCCGGCTCGAAGAAGTCGCCCTGCGCGGCGCCTGCGATCACTTCGATCACCGCGTCGGCCAGCTCGCTCGACAGCGGCATCTTGCTGCCCGCCCAGGTGGTGACGAGCCCCTTGTGGCGCTCGGCCTTCTTCACGTAGGCGGTCATGTCCTGCGTGCGCACGTACTCGAGCAGGCGGCCGGCGAAGAGGAAGCAGTCGCCCGGCTTGAGCCGCGCGATGAAACCTTCTTCCACGGTGCCGATGCGCCCGCCGGCGAGGTACTTCACCTGCATCGCCGAGTCGGACACGATGGTGCCGACCTGCAGCTTGTGGCGTCGTGCGATCGCGCGGTCGGGCACGCGGTAGACCCCGTCGATCAGCTGCACCCGGTGGTACTCGGGGTACGCGGCCAGGCTCGCGCCGCCCTTCTCGACGAAATCGAGCGCCCACTGGAATTCGTCGCGCGTCAGCCCGCGGTACGCGCTCGCGCCGCGCACTTCCTCGAACAGCTCCTCGGCCACGAAGCCGCCGCCCAGCGCCACCGTGACCAGGTGCTGCACCAGCACGTCCAGCGGCTTGTCGGGCGTGGCGCGCTTCTCGATCCTGCCGGCCTGCGCGGCGCGGCGCGCCGCGACCGCCTCGATCAGCTCCAGCGTGTTGGTCGGCACCAAGGTCACGCGGCTCGGCCGGCCGGGTGCGTGGCCGCTGCGGCCGGCGCGCTGCAGCAGCCGCGCGATGCCCTTGGGCGAGCCGATCTGCAACACCCGCTCCACCGGCAGGAAGTCGACGCCCAGATCGAGCGACGACGTGGCCACCACCGCCTTCAGCCGCCCTTCCTTCAGGCCCAGCTCGACCCACTCGCGGGTCTCCTTGTCGAGAGAGCCATGATGCAACGCGACCGTGCCGGCCCACTCGGGACGTTGCTCGAGCAGCAGCTGATACCAGATCTCGGCTTGCGAGCGCATGTTGACGAACACCAGCGTCGTCGATGAGCGCTCGATCTCCTCGACCACCGGCTTTTGCATCTGCACGCCCAGGTGGCCGCCCCACGAGAAGCGCCCGGGCTCGTCGGGAATCAGCGTGTCGATCAGCAGCGACTTGTCCATGCGGCCCTGCACCATCGTGCCCGGCGTGTCGCCCAGCAGCACCTGCATCGCCTCGGCCAGGTTGCCCAAGGTGGCGCTCAGGCCCCACACGGCGAGCTGCGGGTTCCAGCGCTTGAGCCGCGCCAGCGCGAGCTGCACCTGCACGCCGCGCTTGTTGCCCATCAGCTCGTGCCATTCGTCGACGATCACGGTCTGCACCTGGCCCAGTTCGTCGCGTGCCGACTCGCGGGTCAGCATCAGGCTCAGGCTTTCCGGCGTGGTCACCAGCGCGGTCGGCAGGCGCCGATCCTGTCGCGCGCGCTCGGCGCTGGGCGTGTCGCCGCTGCGCGCCCCGACCGTCCAGTGCGGCGCCAGCTCGCCCAAGGGCAGCGTGATGGCGCGCGTGGTGTCCGCCGCCAGCGCCCGCATCGGCGTGATCCACAGCACCGTCAGCGGCGGCGCCGCGGCGTGTGCCCGTCGCGCCGTGTCGAGGTGCATCGCTCGCAGCAGTGCGCCGAACCACACCGCGTAGGTCTTGCCCGATCCGGTGGTCGCGTGCAGCAGGCCGCTGCGGCCGTGCTGCATGGCTGCCCAGACTTCGCGCTGGAACGCGAACGGCTGCCAGCCCTGTTCGGCAAACCAGGCCTCCAGCGCCGCGTGCAGGCGATGGGCTTCTTGCTTCATGCGGTGCGTGGCGCGAGCGTGACGCCGACCTGCACGATGCGTCCGTCGCGCAGGCCATCGACCCGGAAGTGCGCGCCATGCCAATCGAGGCCGTCGCCTTCCGCATGGTCGCGCGCCAGGGTCTGCGTCATCCAGTCGCCCAGCGTCAGCGCGTCGTGCTGCGGCAGCGGCAGCTGGAAGAAGCCGAACACGTCGGCCAGCGGGAGTTCGGCGTCCAAGGTGAGGCGGCCCTGCACCTGGCCTTCGCCGGGCAGCGGCTCGTCGGGTGGCTCGATGACGCCCAGCCGGCGCGCCGACCAGCCGAGGGTCGTGCCCTGCAGCAACAGCGACGCGATCACCACCGCGAAGGCGACGTTGAAGAAGCGGCCGCTGCCGGGCACGTGGTCGAGCACCGGCAACAGCGCGAGCACGATCGGCACCGCGCCGCGCAGCCCGACCCAGCCGATGAACAGGCGCTGCCGCCAGGTGAAGCGCAGCGGCGCGAGGCACAGCAGCACCGCCACCGGCCGCGCGACGAACATGAGCGTCGCGGCGATCGCCAGCGTGGGCCACAAGGCCTGCAGCATCGCGCGCGGCGTGACGAGCAAGCCGAGCAGCAGGAACATCGTCGCCTGCGCCGCCCAGGCGAAGCCGTCGAGCGCCGAGGAGGCCGCGTGAGCGGCCTCTTCGGCGCGGGCGCGCACCCGCAGGCCGTAGAGGTAGATAGCCAGGAAGCCGGAGCCATCGACCAGCCCGGCCAGCGCGAACAGCACCATGCCGCCCGACACGATGATGAGCGACAGCAGGCCGCCATGCTCCGCGCCCAGGGGCAGCCTGCGCAGCAGCCAGGCCACCGCCGCGCCGCCGCCCAGGCCGATCGCCGCGCCGAAGCCGCCCTGCTTGGCGAGCAGCCCCGCGACCTCGCCCACGCCGGCCGGTGTCTGGATCAATGCGATGAGGGCGATGACGAGGAACGCTGCCATCGGATCGTTGAGTCCGGACTCCATTTCCAGCGTGGCCGACACCCGCTCGTGCAGGCGCAGTCCGGCATGGCGCAGCAGCGACAGCACCGCAGCGGCGTCGGTCGAGCCGACGATGGCGCCCACCAGCAGGCCGTGGCGCCAATCGAGTCCCATGACGGCGCTGGCCGCCAACGCGACGATCGCCGCGGTGAGGCCCACGCCCACCGTCGCCAGCAGCAGCGCCGGTGCAAGCCCGCTGCGAAAGGTCGACATGCGGGTGCCCACGCCTGCTTCGAGCAGCACGATCGCGAGCGACGCGTTGCCGACCCAGGCGCTGAGCAGCGGGCTGTCGAAGCGGATGCCGCCCGGGCCGTCTTCGCCGGCGAGCATGCCGGCCAGCAGGAACACGAGCAGGAACGACAGGCCCAGGCGGGTGGAGAACACGCCGGCCAGCAGGCTCACGAAGACCAGCAGCCCGCCGGCGAGCAACAGCAGGTTCATCGCCTCCATCGGTCGTGCGCCCTCAGGCTGCGTCCGTGAACAGGCTGGCCGAGGTGATCCAGCCTTCCAGCGGGTCGACCTCGGCCGGCAGGCCGTGGCCAGGTTGCGTGCTGGCCCATGCGGCCTGCATCATGCACAGCACGGCGTCGAGCCGGTCCCCGCTCGCGTCCGCGATCAGCGCGTCGCGTTGCGCATGGCTGGCGCGCAGTCGCAAACCGAGGCGGCTGCGCCCCTGCTCCAGCGCATCGACCAGATCCTTGCGCGCGATCAGGCGCTCGGGTGTCTGCCTGGCGACCTCGTCGCTCTTGTACGAGCGCTTGCCGATGAGCTCGCGCGCGAGCAGCCCGGGATAGCCCTCGAGCGCGACGCGCCCCGGATCGCCCGGGTGCACGGCCGGCAGGTGCACGCCCGCGTCGATCAGCAATGGCACGCCGGCATGCAGCATGTAGGCTACCGGCGGATTGACCCACTTCATCGACGGCGACGAGCCGGCCGGTGCGTCGCAGGCGCGGTGCGCGAACTTGCCGCCCGCGGGCCGCGCGGCGCAAAAGGCGGCAAAGCGTTCGCGGATCTGCTCGCGGCTGAGCGAGGCGTAGTGCCGCATCAACGGCAGCCACTCGCGCGGCCAGCCGAGGGCGGTCACCAGTTCGCGCGGCAGGCCGAACGGCATGTCGATCGCCGCCACCCAAGGACCCGGCGTGCGCAGCCAGGCGGCAAAGCTCTCGAACGAGTCGTGCGCCTCCAGCCGCTCGAGCTTGACCACGCCGCCCGCGACATGGCCGAGCGCGGCAGTGATCGGCTTGCGCCGTGTCGGCCGGCTGGTGAAGTCGATGCCGGCGACGGCGTCGAAGCGGGTGCTGGAGCTCATCGCGTCCGCCCCGCGCTCAACCGAAGGCCAGCCCCGCCACGCCGAGCGCGATGCACGCGGCGCCGACCAGGCGCACGGCGCGGTCGCCCTCGCCCAGCAGCGTGCCGCCGAGAAGGGCGGCAAACAGCATCGACACCTCGCGTGCCGGCGCCACGTGGCTGAGCGGCGCCATGCGCATCGCGTACAGCACCATCACGTAGCTCAGCGGCCCGAGCAGCGCGATGACCAGCGCGGCGCGCCATTGGGTGCGGCAGGCCTGCGCGAAGCCGGCGCGGTCGCGCAGCGCAAACGGCAGCATCAGCGGCACCCGCAGCAGGTTGCCGAAGTAGTCCACGAGGATGGGCGAGATCAGCAGCGCCTTCACCGCGTAGCCGTCGATGACGGTGTAGCCCGCGATGAAGGTGCCGGTGAGCGCGCCCCATCGCAGCCCGCGCCGCACCCGTTCGCGACGCGCCGGATCGTGCGCCTGCCGCCAGAGCGCGGGGCCGCCCGCGATCAGGAACACGCCGCCCACCACCGCCGCAGCCCCGGCGGCGCTGAGCAGCGACATGCGCTCGTCCAGCACGACGACGGCCCCGACGGCACTGAGCAACGGGCCGCTGCCCCGTGCGACCGGATAGACGACCGTGAGGTCCGACACCGCATAGCCGTGCAGGAGCGTGCGGAAGTAGAAGACATGCACGACCGCACTGCCGGCCAGCGCCAGCCACTCGGCCCAGCCCCATCCGGCCATGCCCTGCACGCCGATCCACAGCGCCAGCGGCAACCACAGCAGAGTGACCCACAACGAGCCGAGCAGGACGAAGTGGTTGCCGCCGCCCGCCCGCTTGGCCGCGAAATTCCAGCTGGCATGGCACAGGGCGGCAAAGAGAACCAGGGCGAGCGCGGTGGAGGTCATGGGTGGCCGGCATTGTGCCGGGGCGCGGCTTCGCTACAGTGGACGCAGGCGCAATGCAATGGAGCGATCGATGGTACCGATACTGGTCGAGGCGTGGCGAGGCAGCGCGGTGGAGTCCGAGCACCGCGGCTCGATCGCGGTGGTCGATGCCGACGGCAGCGTGATGCTGCAACTCGGCGACATCGAGCGGCCGGTGTTCCCGCGCTCGGCGGTGAAGGCGCTGCAGGCGCTGCCGCTGGTCGAGAGCGATGCCGCCGGGCGCCTGCAGCTGAGCGACGAGGAGCTCGCCCTCGCCTGCGCTTCGCACGGCGGCGAGCCGGTGCACGTGCGCACGGCCGCCGGCATGCTGGCCAAGGCCGGCGTCGATGCCACCGTGCTCGAATGCGGCGTGCACTGGCCCTACGACGAAACCTCGGCGCGCGCCCTCGCGGCCCACGGCGAGAAGCCCACCGCGCTGAACAACAACTGCTCGGGCAAGCACGCCGGTTTCGTCTGCCTGGCGTGCGCGCTCATGGGCTGGAACGACGGCGGCCTCGACCTTCGGCAATACGTCAAGGGCTACGTCAAGCCAGAGCATCCGGTGATGCAGGAAGTGAGCGATGCGCTGCAGTCGAGCGCCGGCTTCGACTTGAGCAAGGGGCCGCGCGGAACCGACGGCTGCTCCATCCCCACGCATGCCATCCCGCTGCGCCACCTCGCGCTCGCGTTCGCCCGCTTCGGCGCCGGCGTGGGCCTGCGCGAGGGGCAGGCGCGCGCGGCCCGCCGCTTGCGCCAGGCCGTGGCGCGCGCTCCCTTCATGGTCGGCGGCACCGGCCGCTTCGACACCCTGGTGATGCAGCGGCTGGGCGAGCGCGTCTTCTGCAAGGTCGGCGCGGAGGGCATGTACTGCGCGGCGCTGCCCGAGCGCGGCCTGGGCGTGGCGATCAAGATCGCCGACGGCAACAACGCCCGCGCCGCGGAAGTCGCGATGGCCGCGGTGATCGAGGCGCTGGTGCGGCTCGACGACGACGATCTGCGCTTCATGCACGAGCGCAGCAGCCTCGCGCTGAAGAACTGGAACGGCATCGAGGTCGGCGCCTTGTGCGCGACGCAGGCGCTGCGCGATGCCTTGCGCGGGCATTGACGCGCGCCGGCCGGATCACGTCGCCGCCCGCCGCCGTGCGCGTCGCAGGCCGCGCGCTGCCGCATCGGCCGTCGACCGCAGCACGATCGACGCTGCCGCCTGGACGACGCCCTTCGCGACGCGCCCGCCGGCGGCCGTCGCCGATGTCGACGCACGCGGCGGCATCCGAGGCTCGCGCTTGCCGCGAAGCAGCCTGGCACCCCACGCCACCAGCGCACCGAGGGCGGCGGCCGCGCCGATCGCCGGCAGCGGATGACGCTGCAGCGCGAGCGCCACGCGGCCCGCGCGATGCGGCGCCGGTGAGCGATTCGCCCCGGCCACGGCCGCCGAACCGCGCGATACCGGCGCCGGCCTGGCGGCCACCGCAGCCGGCACGGGCGGCGTGCGCTCGGCGGATGGCGTTCGCGTCTTGCGCGAGCCGTAGCCCTCGGCCACGACCCGCGTGAACTCCGCCCCGAACAGGAAGATCTGCGCCGAGTAGTACACCCACAGCAGCAGCACCGCCAGCGAGCCGGCGGCGCCGAAGCCCGACACCACGCTGCTCTTGCCGAGGTAAAGGCCGATGAGGAACTTGCCCACCGTGAACAGCAGCGCGGTCACCGCCGCGCCGAACCAGACGTCGCGCCACTCGATGCGCGCGTCGGGCATGAAGCGGTAGATGAGGGCGAACATGGCGGTCACGAGCACGTAGCTCAGCGCGATGTCCACCGCGTGAGCCAGCGCCTCCCAGCCGGCGAAGAGCGGCCCCCACCAATGGCCCAGCGCCGAGATCGCCGCGCTCGCGACCAGCGACACGATGAGCAGGAAGCCGATGCCCAGGATCATGCCGAACGACAGCAGTCGGGCGCGCAGCCAGCCCCACAGGCCGGATGCCCGCGCCCGCTGCGGCGCCTTCCAGATGAGGTCGAGGTCGCTCTGCAGCTCGGCCAGCACCGTGGTCGCGCCCAGCAGCAGCAGGGCCACGCCGATCACCGTCGCAGCGATTCCCTGCCGAGGCTTCGCGACGCTTTGCAGCAGGCTCTGGATGGTCTGGGCGGCACGCTCGCCCAGCAGCCCCTGCAACTGCTCGACGATCGCCCCCTGGGCGGCATCCACGCCGAACACCAGGCCGGCCACCGAAATGACGATCAGCAGCAGCGGCGCGATCGAGAACACGGTGTAGTACGACAGCGCGGCGCCCAGGCTGGGCACGCGGTCCGCGCTCCATGCCGACGCCGCCTGGCGCGCAGCGCCCCACGCCTGCCTGCTGTTCATCGTTTCGCGTCCGGCGACAACCAATGCCCGCCGGCGTGCAAGCGGTGTGCCCGGCGTCGCGCGATGGCGGGCATGCGCGTTGCCGCTCGAAGGATTCCCCGGCCACTGTCCAAGGAGTTCCATCATGGCCTCACGTTATCCGGCTCCCTTCTCCTATGGCCGCGACCTGCGGCCGCTGGATCCGCTGCTCGACCTGCACCGCGAGATGAACCGCCTGTTCGACGACGTGTTCACCGGCAGCGCGGGCGCGGCGGGCGGCGCGGCGGGCATCGTGTCGGCGCCGCGCATCGATGTGCACGAAGACGAGCACGAGATCGGCATCTCGGCCGAGCTGCCCGGCGTGCGGCCCTCGGAGGTCGACGTGCGCGTAGACGGCGACATGCTGACCATCAGCGGCGAGAAGAAGTGCGAGACCGATCGCACGCAGAAGAACATGCACGTCATGGAGCGCAGCTACGGGCGCTTCCAGCGCAGCATCCAGTTGCCTTTCTCGCCCGACCCGTCGCAGGTTCGCGCGGAGTTCAACCAAGGCGTGCTCCAGGTGCACCTGCCCAAGCAGGCCCAGATGGAACGCTCGCGTCGCATCGAGGTGCGCGAGGCGGGAACTCCGTCGTCGCGCGATGAGCCCGGCGGCACGGCCGAGGCGGGCCGCACCGAGCCGAGCGGCCCGACGACGCACTGAGCGCCGGCACGCTTTCGGCAGTGTTTGTCGAGCGCTGAAGAATGTATATGCCGCTGCGGGCATACACCGTGCCGCCGGTGCCCGAGCCGGCGCCCGGGCCGCAGCCGCCGCCTGCTCCGCCCGGACCCGACGTGCCGCCGCCGGACATCGAGGACCCGCCCTCGCCCGACGCCCCGGCACCGGTGCACGAGCCGCGGGTGCCGCCGCCGGACGTGGTGCGGTGATCGCGGCGCGTCAGCGCGCCGCGCTGCGGCGCCGCGTGCGCACGGCCTGGGCCAGTTCGCGCAGCACCGGCACGGTCTGCGCGAAGCCGATGCAGGCGTCGGTGATGGACACGCCGTGCCGCAGCGGCACGCCGGGCACGAGGTCCTGCCGGCCTTCCTCGAGGTGACTCTCGATCATCACGCCGGTGATGCGGCGCTCGCCGTCGGCCAGTTGCTGTGCGACGTCGTGCGCGACGTCGATCTGCCGCCGGTGCTGCTTGCTGCTGTTGCCGTGCGACACGTCGATCATGACCTGTTCGCGCAGCCCGGCCGCGCGCAGCACCTCGCAGGCG
>DATFAY010000126.1:0-9519 GCA_035254085.1 Piscinibacter sp. | reverse complement strand
CGACGCCGAGCGCATCGGCCTCGACTACAAGAACGGCCGCCGCATCGCGATGGGCACCGCCAACGGCATGGTCCCCGTGCACCTCACCTCGCTCACCGCCGTGCGCGTGGGCGACGTGCAGGTCTACAACGTCGAGGCGGCGGTGATCCCGTCGCAGATGGATTTCGTCCTGCTGGGCAACAGCTTCCTGACCCGTTTCTCGATGAAGCGCGACAACGACCAGCTCACCCTCGATCGTCGGCGCTGACACTACGTCAATTACATCCCCACGCCCGGGAAATGGCCGCTAGCATGCGCGTTTTCGCCTGCAGTTGCCATGAATTCCGAGTCCTCCAGCTTCGTTCCCGCATGGGCCGCGCACGCGGTCTGGTATCAGATCCTTCCTGAGCGTTTCGCCAACGGCGACCCGAAGAACGACCCCACGATCGAAAGCCTGCGCGGCGGGCGGCTGGCCCCCGGGGCCGACGAGCAATGGCGTGTGAGCCGCTGGACCTCCGACTGGTACGCCATGCAGCCCTGGGAGACCGTGGGCGGCAAGGACCGGCTCATGGCGCTGCACGATCGTCGCTACGGCGGCGACCTGGCCGGCCTGATCGCGCGCCTGCCCTACCTCAAGGACCTGGGCGTCAATGCGATCTACCTGAACCCCGTGTTCGACGCGCCTTCGCACCACAAGTACGACGGCGCCTCGCTGCACCACATCGATCCGCACTTCGGTCCGGACCCGCAGGGCGACCGCGCGCTGATGGCCAGCGAGACGCCCGACGACCCGCGCACCTGGGCCTGGACCGCCGCCGACCTGCTGATGCTGCGCCTCATCGACGAGGTGCATGCGCTGGGCATGCGCATCATCTTCGACGGCGTGTTCAACCACGTGGGCGTCAACCACTGGGCCTTTCGCGACCTGGTCGAGAAGCAGCAGGCCTCGCGCTTCGCCGACTGGTTCACCGTGCACCAGTGGCGCGACGACGCCGCGGGCAAGCCCTTCATCTACGAAGCCTGGCGCGGCTACGACACCCTGCCCGAGCTGCGCAAGGTGGGCGACCAGCTCGCCCCCGGCCCGCGCGAATACATCCACGCCGCCACGCGCCGCTGGCTCGCGCCCAACGACGACGCCACCCGCGGCATCGACGGCTGGCGCCTGGACGTCGCGCCCTGGGTGCCGCACGGCTTCTGGAAGGACTGGCGCCGGCTGGTGAAGTCGATCAACCCCGAGGCCTACCTGGTGGCCGAGAACATCCGCGACGTCGCCTTCAACGTGCCCTACCTCGAAGGCGACGAGTTCGACGCGGTGATGAACTACAACTTCGCCTTCGCCTGCGACGAGTACTTCTTCCGCGACAAGACGCGCATCGCCACCACGAAGTTCGATGCCTTGCTGCGCGAGCTGCGCGACGCCTACCCGGGCTGCGTGGCCCCGGTGCAGCAGAACCTCTTCGGCAGCCACGACACCGCTCGGCTCGCGTCGCACCCGGTCAACCGCGACCGGCTCGACTACCGTGCCTTCGACGAGACCTACCACCCGCGCGACTCGCGCGCGCCGCTGTTCGACACCCGCAAGCCCAACGCCCACGAGCGGCAGCTGCACCTGCTGTTCGCGCTGTGGCAGATGACCTACCTCGGCGCGCCGGTGATCTTCTACGGCGACGAGGCCGGCCTGTGGGGCGCCAACGACCCGTGCTGCCGCAAGCCGATGCTGTGGCCCGAGCTGCACTACGACGACGAGGCGATGGGCCCCGACGGCCAGCCGCGCACGCACGCCGACAAGGTCGCCTTCGACGCCGAGCTGCATGCGGCCTACCGGCGCCTGATCGCCCTGCGCCACGGCGTGCCCGCCCTGCGCACCGGCGGCGTGACCACGCTGCTCGCCGACGACGCGCGGCAGGTGCTGGTGCACCTGCGCGACGACGGCGTGCACCGCGCCGTCGTCGCCATCAACCGCAGCGAGCAGGCGCAAGACGTGAGCTTCCCGTTCGAGATGCCGGCCGGATGGCGCGACCGCCTCAACGGCGACGCGGCGGTCAGCTCACGCGACGGGCAGACGACCCTGCGGCTGGCGCCGCTGTGGGGCGCGGTGCTGGCGTAGCACTCATCGCCCGGCGCTCGGCCTCCAGCGTCTGGCGGATGCCTTCGGCGTAGGGCGTCTTGCGGATCGGGCCGATGAGCTGCTGCAGCGCGGTGTCGTCCATGAGCACCGGGTCGGTCTGCAGGTAGTGCATCTCGACCAGCTCGCGCAGCATCGGATTGAACAGGCCCAGCACGCGCAGCAGCGTCTTGCCGATCACGCGCCGCTTGATCGGGTGGCCGACCTGGCGCTCCATCTCCTGCAACAGCGCGAGCTGCGTGGTGACGCCGGCGCCGGCGAGGTGCCAGCTGCGCCCGAAGGCGGCGGGCGTGTCGATGAGCTTGACCACCACCGGCCCGACGTCGGGCACGAACACGAACTCGTGCGGGGTGTCGATCGGGCCCACCATGTCGGCGGTGCGCCCGCGCACCGCGGCTGCGGCGGCGCCGTGCAGGAAGCTGCTCGCGACGCCCGGGCCGTAGAAGTCGGGCAGGCGCACGATGGTGGTCTGGATGCCCGCGGCGGCGGCGCCTTCGAGCAACAGGTCTTCCTGCACCTTGCGCATGCGGCCCTTGAAGGTGTGCGGCTCGCGCGGATGGTCCTCGCGCAGCGGCGTGGCCCGGGGCAGGCCGTAAGGGTAGACGGTGCCGATCAGCACGATGCGCTTCACGCCGGCGGCGATGGCGCCGTCCAGCGTCTGCTGCATCAGCTTCGGGTGCAGCTCGAACTGCCAGTAGTTCACGCCGACCGCGTAGACCAGCGTCTCGATGCCCTGCGCCGCCGCGGCCACGGAGGCCGGATCGTCGGGGTTCCAGACGACCAGCTCGGCCAGCGGGTCGTCGCCGAAGGCGCTGCGCAAGGCACCCTCCGACCGGCCGACCACGCGATAGGGCCGGCCCTGGGCGCGCAAGGCGGCGGCCATGCTCTGGCCGATGGCGCCGGCGGCGCCGAACAAGGCGATCTGGGGCATGGACTCTCCTCTTTGCCGTGTGATGAACGTGCCTCAGTGTGCGTCGCGCCCGTCTCAATGAAAATCGGCTAGATTCGACTGGCTTCCATTCATTCCTGAATACCCATGGCCGAGCCCGACTGGCAGTGGTACCGCTCCTTCCTGAGCGTGATCGAGCACGGCTCGCTGTCGGCCGGCGCGCGATCGCTGGGGCTCACCCAGCCCACGCTCGGCCGCCACATCGAAGGGCTGGAGTCCGCGCTCGGCCTGAAGCTGTTCACCCGCTCGGTCGACGGCCTCGCGCCCACCGACGCGGCGCTGGCGCTGCGCCCCTATGCCGAGAACCTCGCGGCCAACGCCAAGGCGATGCGCCGCGTGGCGAGCGGCCACGGCGACGGCGTGCGCGGCAGCGTGCGCATCACCGCGAGCGAGATGGTCGGCGTCGAGGTGTTGCCGCCGATCCTCGCCGCGCTGCGCGAGGCGCACCCCGAGCTGGTGATCGAGCTGGCACTGTCGAATCGCGTCGAGGACCTGCTCAACCGCGACGCCGACATCGCGGTGCGCATGGTGCGCCCGGCGCAGGCCGCGCTCGTGGCGCGCCACGTCGGCGGCATCGAGCTGGGGCTGCACGCCAGCCGCGGCTACCTGGACTTGCACGGCGTGCCCGCCACCCTGGCCGAACTCGCGTCGCACACCCTCGTCAGCTTCGATCAGGAGACCGACTTCATCCGCCGCTTCCAGGCCCGCACCGGCGCCTTCTCACGCGCGGGCTTTGCCTTCCGCGCCGACAGCGACCTGGCGCAGCTGGCCGCCGTGCGCGCCGGCTTCGGCATCGGCATGTGCCAGCTCGGCCTGGCGCGGCGCGAGCCGGCACTGGTGCGCGTGTGCCCCGGGTTCTCCTACGTGCTCGACACCTGGGTGGCGATGCACGAGGACCTGCGTCACAGCCCGCGCTGCGCCGTCACCTTCGCCGCGCTGGCCGAGGGCTTGAGCGCCTACATCGCCGGCGCCCGGCCCAGGCGCGGGCGCGGCGATGCCGCTCACAAGGCGAGCAAGCGCTGGAAGAAGGATCGGTAGCGGCGCAGCGCCACGCGCATCGCCTCGGTCGAGGCGCCGTCGGCGGCGCCCTCGCCTTCGAAATGCGCGCGCTGGCCGGCGAAGGTCTCGGCCAGGTTCTTCATCACCTGCGCCACCAGTTCGTCGGCCTGGCGCACTGCGCGCTGCGGGTCGTCCACGAAGCCGATCTGCACCTCGTCCCAGCGCGAGCGAAACTCCTGCGCCTTGTCGGGCGGGAACAGCGCGGCGAGCTCTTCGCCCTGGCCGTCGGGGCGCTGGCCGTCGGGGCGCGGCTGGTCCTGCTGCGCTGACTGCGGGGCCTGGGGGGCCTGGGCCTGCGTGGCGGCCACCAGGTCGGCCGTGGTCAGGCTCTCTTGCTCGATCCGGTCGTTCATGGCCGCACCTCCGCATGCCGGGCCTGCATCGGCCGCGGCTGCCCCTGCACCTCGAGCAATTCCTGGAACAGCGCGCGGTAGTGCACGATGGCCTTGCGCAGTTCCTCGGTGTCGGCTTCGCCGCGCTGGTCACGCAAGGCGATGGCCTGGGCGGCGCGGTAGTGGTTCACCACGTTGGGGTGATTCACCGAGATGTCGGCTGCGCGGCGCTCGAAGTCGGCCATCGGGTAGCCGCGCTTGGTCATCAGTTCGCGCACCAGCTGGTCGGCCTCGATCAGCACGCCCTTGGGGTTGTCAACGAAGCGGCTTTGCAGACCCGCCCACGCGTCGTTGAAGCGCGTGGCGTCGGTTTGCGTCAAGGGGACGATGTCGAGCTTCTCGACGCGCTTCTCGCGCGCTCGCAACTCGGCCTCGGCCTTGCCGCGGCTGCCCAGCTGGTCGACCGTGCGACCGTACTCGGGCCCGAAGCGCTGCGCCAGCTGATGACTCTGCTTCCTCGTGTACGCCCATGCCGCGACGGCAATCAGCGCGAGGATGACGACGCCGGCGATGACGTTCCAGGTTTGGGGATCGATCGTATCCATGCACGTCTCCTATGCTGACCGGGAAAGTGGTCATGGCAGCAATCTAGGGCCGTGCGCGGGGCGCGGATGTCAGGCGCTTTCGCCGCGCCGCCATCGGGGCGTCCGATCGGGGTGTAGGAGCCGTCCGTCAGCGGCGGCTCGGGGCCGGCGGCCGCGCCATCACGAAGGCCATCAGCGACGCCGCCCCCAGGCCGCTCATCACCAGCAGCAGCTCGCGGTAGCCCGGCAGGGCGAGCAGCAGCCAGGCGGCCGCCAGCGGCGCGACCGCGCGCGCCGACAAGGTGATGGCCGACATCGCGCCGCTGATGCGGCCCACGTGCTCGCGGCCGAAGAACTCCGGCACGATGCTGCCGCGCACGATGGTGATGAGGCCGTTGACGAAGCCGAACAGCAGCGCGAACACCAGCAGCGCGGCCATGCCGTCGGCCAGCGCGAAGATCGCCAGCGACACCGGCAGCCCGCACATCACGACGATGCCCAGCCGCCTGGCACTGAGCCGCCGGCCCGACATGAAGTGCAGCAGCCGGCCCAGCACCTGCGCCGGCCCGAACCACACCACCACGCGCAGCGCTTCGCTCTCGCTGCGGCCCTTGGCCGCAAACGCGGGCATGACGTGCGCCCAAAGCGCCGCCACGGCCACCGCGTACAAGGTCATGCTGGCGGTGAGCAGCCAGAAGCTCGGCTCGCGCAGCGCGTCGTGCAGCGTGGCGTCGGTGTCGGCGTCTTCGTTCGCGCCGCGCGGCACGGGCGGAAAGGGCGGCCCGCGCAAGGCCCAGGCATGCAGCGGCGCGACCACGAGCAGCAGCACCAGGCCGATCACCACCAGCGCGTGGCGCCAGCCGAACGACTGGATCAGCCACACCGCCGCCGGAAACGACAGCGTGCTGGCGAAGCCGCCCACCAGCGTGAGCGTGGTGATGCCTTGCACGTAGCGATCGGGAAAGCGCTTGGTGAGCACCATGAAGGCGGGGTCGTACAGCGTCATGGCCATCGCGACGCCCAGCAGGGCCCAGGTGGCGTAGAGCATGGGCACGCTGCTCACCTGCGACCACATCAGCGTGCCGAGGCCGCCAAGCACCGCGCCGGCCGTCAGCACCCCGCGGCCTTGTCCGCGATCGATGGCCGCGCCCACCGCGTAGCTGGCCACCCCCCACGCCGCCAGGCCCAGCGTGAAGGCGCCCATCAGCTCGGTCTTGCGCCAGCCGAGCGCCTGCTGCATCGGCAGCACGAAGGACGAGAAGGTGTAGTACAGCGCCGCCCAGCAGATGATCTGCCCGAAGGCGAGCGCGGCGACGGTGTGGCGGTACGGCGGTGCAGGCGGCATGAACCCGAAGGTCGCGCCGTTCAATGCGGCGCTTCGGCGCTCACTGTACCGCCCGCGGCGGCCTGCGGCCTGCGGATGAGCAGCAGCAGCGGCATCGCCAGCAGGGTCAGCATCATCATGATGCGAAAGTCCTGCACGTAGCCGATCATCGCCGCCTGCCGCGTCACCTCGGCATTGAGCAGCGCCAGGCCGGCCGGGGTGTCGGCATTCAGCGCCGGCGGCAGCGACTGCAGCACGAGGTTGGAGCGCGAGATGTCGCCCGCCAGCTCGGCGTGCGCGCGTGCCGTGCCCTCGGTCAGCAGCATCTGCACGATCGAGATGCCCACGCTGCTGCCGATATTGCGCAGCAGGCTGAAGATCGGCGTGCCGTCGTTTCGCAGCCGCGGCGCGAGCGTGGCGAAGGCCGCGGCGCTCAGCGGCACGAACGTGAAGCCGATGCCCAGGCCCTGGATGAAGCCGGAGACGATGACCAGCGTGCTGTCCATGTCCAGCGTCATGCGCGTCATCTGCCACAGCGAGAAGGCGGTCAGCGTGAAGCCGAAGGCCATGATCTTGCGCGGCTCGATGCGTTGCACCAGGCGGCCCACCGCGATCATCGCCAGCATCGTGCCCACGCCGCGCGGCGCCATCACCTCGCCGGTGTAGACCACCGGGTAGCCCAACAGGCCCTGCAGCAGCGTCGGCAACAGCGCCATCGTGGCGTACAGGATCATGCCGACGATGAAGGCGAACAGCAGGCCGGTGATGAAGTTGCGGTCGTGCAGCAGCGCGCGGTTGAAGAAGGACTCGCCCTGCGCCGTCCACGTGTGCACCGCGAAGAAGGCGAAGGCCACCACCGAGCCCGTCGCCTCGAGGCAGATCTCGGCGGAGTCGAACCAGTCGAGCTGGCCGCCGCGGTCCAGGAACATCTGCAAGAGGCCGATCGCCAGGCTGAGCGTGACGAAGCCGAACACGTCGAGCTTGATGCCCGCCGGCCGGCTTTCGGGCAGGTAGCGCGCGATGCCGTAGAAGGCCATCAGGCCGACCGGCAGGTTGATGTAGAACACCCAGCGCCAGTTGGCGTTCTCGGTCAGCCAGCCGCCCAGCATGGGCCCGAGGATGGGCCCGACCATGATGCCGGCGCCCCAGATCGCCATGGCCTGGCCGATCTTCTCGCGCGGGTTGATGTCGAGCAGCACCGCCTGCGACAGCGGCACCAGCGCCGCGCCGAACAGGCCCTGGAGCAATCGCGCGGCGACGATCTGCCACAGCGAGCCGGCCATGCCGCACAGCGCGGATGCCGCGGTGAAACCCGCCACCGCGGCGAGGAACACGCTGCGCCGGCCCCAGCGCGCGCACAGCCACCCGGTGAGCGGCGTGGCGATGGCCGCGGCCACGATGTAGGAGGTGAGCACCCAGGTGATCTGGTCCTGCGAGCTCTGCAGGCTGCCCTGCATGTGCGGCAGCGCGACGTTGGCGATCGTGGTGTCCAGCGCCTGCATGATGGTCGCCAGCATGATCGAGACGGTGATCATGCCGCGATGCAATTGGAAGGGCTTCCCGTCATTCATCGGGCATCACCCCGTCGCACCGTCATCCCGGCGTTCGCCGGGATGACCTGGGAGGCGGTAGCTCATGCGCCCGCGGACTCGCCCGGCAGCGTCTGCAGGTTCATGTAGGCGCGCTTGAGCAACGCCATCAGCTGGTTGCGCTCGGATGCGCTCAAGCCGGCCAGCGACTGCGACTGGATGGAGTCGCCCAGCGCCAGCGCGGCCTCGAGCGCCTTGTGCGCGCGCGGCTGCAGCTCGATCGTGTTGGCACGGCGGTCGGTCGGGCTGGGCCGGCGGCGGATCCAGCCGGAGGCCTCCATGCGGTCGCACAGCGTGGCCACGCTCATGGCGGTGAGGTCCAGCCGCTGCGCCAGCTCGGCCTGGCTGAGCGGGAGATCGCCATCGTGCGTCGCCACGGCGCCGATGAGCCGGCACTGGGCGCGCGACAGACCCAGCCGCTCGCGCGCGAGCTGGTCGAAGCGCCGGCCGTACAGGCGCCCGACCTCGTTGACCAGGAAGCCGAAGCGCTGGCTGAAGTCGTGCTTTTTCATATCGGCGCTTATTATAAGCATGCTTATCAATACGGTCGGCGAAGGGTGATTGCCCCGGCGAGGCATCATTCGCCTTGACGATTCGCTTTCTTGGAGCCCCGATGGACGGCCTGGCCGACACCGATCCCGACACCGACACCGACGCCGACGCCGCCCCGAAGCCGGCGCTGTCCTATCCGTTCCCGACGCTGCCCGAGCGGGGCCGCAGCATCGAGGTCGCCCCCGGCGTGCACTGGATCCGCATGCCGCTGCCCTACGCGCTGGACCACATCAACCTGTGGGCCCTGGACGACGGCGAAGGCTGGGCGCTGGTGGATACCGGCGTGCGCACCGAAGAGACGGTCGCGGTCTGGCGCGAGCAGTTCGCCAACGCGCCCGACCAGCGCCCGCTCAGCCGCATCTTTGTCACCCACATGCACCCGGACCACGTCGGCATGGCCGGCTGGATGACGCGCAAGTTCGGCGTGCGGCTGTGGATGACCCGGCTCGAATACCTGACCTGCCGCGTGATGGTGTCGGACACCGGCCGCGAGGCACCCGAGGACGCGATCCGCTTCTACCGGCGCGCGGGCTGGGGCGACGCGGCGATCGAGACCTACCGCGCGCGCTTCGGCAACTTCGGCAAGCACATCCACGCGCTGCCCGACAGCTTCCACCGCCTGCAGCACGGGGACAGCCTGCGCATCGGCGCGCACGAGTGGCGCGTGATCGTCGGCAACGGCCACTCGCCCGAGCATGCCTGCCTGTACTGCCCCGACCTGAAGGTGCTGATCTCGGGCGACCAGGTGCTCCCGCGCATCTCGTCGAACGTGTCGGTCTATCCGATCGAGCCCGACGCCGACCCGATGGCCGACTGGCTGGCGTCGCTGGACCGGCTGCAGCGCGAGGTGCCCGACGACGTGCTGGTACTGCCCTCGCACAACGAGTGCTTTCGAGGCCTGCATGCGCGCATCGACGCGCTGCGGCGCGGTCAGGAGCGCTCGCTGCGGCGGCTGCGCCGCACGCTGGCCGAGCCGCGCCGCGCGGTGGACGTCTTCGGCGCGCTCTTCGCGCGCGGCATCAGCGA
>DATFAY010000125.1:0-10188 GCA_035254085.1 Piscinibacter sp. | reverse complement strand
AATGCAGCGCTGCGAACGTCGGTCCACGCCCATTTCGACGCCCGCCTCATGTACAGCTGCTCGGTCGGCGGCACGCACTGGAGCGAGCTCGGCGGCGCCAAGGGCCTGGCCGGCCCGCGCCCGGTGCTGTTCTTCGCGCCTGCCCAGGCCAAGAAGCGCCAGGCGGACTGGGGCGGGCACGAACTGGGCCGCCGCATGGCCGCGGCCTGGACCGCCTTCATGCGACAGGCGGGGGCCGCCGAGGCCCCTTGGTGCCGCATCGTGCGCGGCCATGGGCCCGAGGCGGTGCAGCGCAGCTACGCGGCCTTGCTGGACGGCACCCTGCCTGCCAGCGAAGGGCATGTGCTGTCCTTGTGAAGAAAGCGCCGAGGGCGCCGCGCTTGCGGCGACCCCGGCGCCGTCAGCTCAGAACAGCCGGTTCGGCAGCCACAGCGTGAGCGGCGGCCAGTAGGTGACGAGCACGAGGAAGAGCAGCATCGTCAGCAGCCACGGCCACACCGCCACCGTGAGCTCGGTGATGCCCATCTTGGTGATGCCCGACGCCACGTAGAGGTTCAGGCCGACCGGCGGATGGCACATGCCGACCTCCATGTTGACCACCATGATGATGCCGAAGTGCACCGGGTCGATGCCCAGCTTCAGCGCCACCGGGAACAGGATGGGTGCCATGATCAGCACGATCGACGACGGCTCCATGAAGTTGCCCGCCACCAGCAGCAGCACGTTGCACACCAGCAGGAACGCGATCGGGCCCAGGCCCATGCCGACCAGCCAGTCCGCAAGGTGCTGCGGGATCTGCTCGTTGGCCAGCACGAAGCTGAACAGCACCGCGTTGGTGATGATGTACAGCAGCATCGCGCTCATGTTGGCCGAGCTCAGCAGCACGCGCGGCACGTCCTTGATCGTCAGGTCCTTGTAGACGAATACCGCGACGAAGAAGGCATAGACCGCGCTCATGGCGGCCGCCTCGGTGGGCGTGAACAAGCCGGTGTAGATGCCGCCCATGACGACGAGGATCAGCAGCAGGCCCCAGATCGACTCGCGGAAGGTCTTCCAGCGCACCGCCCAGCTGGCGCGCGGCTGGCGCGGGTAGTTGTTCTTGCGCGCGCGCCACCAGGTGGTGAAGCCCAGGAAGCTCGCCAGCGCGATGCCGGGAATGACCCCCGCCATGAAGAGCTTGCCCAGCGAGGTGTTGGTCGACACCGAGTACATCACCATCACGATGGACGGCGGGATCAGGATCCCCAGCGCACCCGAGGTCGTGATGACGCCCGCGCCGAAGCGCTTGGGAAAGCCGGCGCGCACCATCGCAGGCATGAGGATCGAGCCGATCGCGACCACCGTCGCCGGCGACGAGCCCGACACCGCTGCGAACAGGGCGCACGCGAGCACGCCCGCGAGGCCCAGGCCGCCGTACCAGTGGCCGACCATGGACGACGCGAAGTCGATCATCCGCTTGGCCACGCCGCCGTGGGTGAGGAAGTTGCCCGCCAGGATGAAGAACGGGACCGCCATGATCTCGAAGTTCTCCAGCCCGGTGAACAGCTTGAGCGCCACCGATTCCACCGGCACGTGGGTGAAGCCGAAGATGAAAGTGAGCACGGTCAGGCCGAGCGCGATCGAGACCGGCATGCCGGTGAGCATGAGCGCCACCAGCAGACCGAAGATGATGAAGCCGTTCACTTGCGCTCTCCTTCGGGACGGACTTCTTGCGGATGAAGATCTTGCGGATGCACGTAGTCGGCCTCGACATCGACGATGCCTTCGACGTGCCCGTGGTCATGGTGCGGCAGCTCGCCGGTGCGCGCGAAGGACCAGGCCACCTGCAGGAAGCGGAAGCACATCAGGCTCGAACCCAGCGGGATCGCCAGGTAGATGATCCACGTCGACCATTCCAGGTCGGGCGTCACCGGCCCCTCGGGCAGCCCCGTCAGGTCGCGCCCCAGCAGCTTGAAGAAGAAGTGGTGCGCCCCGTTGTCCCACACGAAGCTCGCGCCCAGCGAGGCGATCACGCCGGTGAACAGCGCCCCCGCCGCCAGGCCGAACAGCACGAACTTCTTGCGCCGCTGGTCGGGCATGCGGTTGATGAACACGTCCACGCCGACGTGGATGCCGGTGCGCACGCCGTAGGCCGCGCCGAATTTCGCCATCCAGACGAACAGGTAGATGGTGAGTTCCTGCGCCCACGACAGATCGCGCGCCAGCAGCCAGTCCTGCACGCCCGGGATCGCCAGGCCGGCCGCATAGCGGTGCAGCACGGCAACGAAGACGATCAGGGTGGCGACGCCCATCAACGCCGTGATGAGCCATTCCTCGAGATGATCGAGCCACTTCATGGTGTGATGCCGGCGCGAGGCGCGGCCCGCTGTTGGGCGCGGTCAGGACGACCGTCGCCGAAGGTGCCTGTCGGATTGAGACCGAAGAAATGCCCGCTGAACAGCGGGCATTTCCGGACTTGCTTCGCCTTGCGGCGCGAGGCTTACAGCTTGGCCGGGTCGAAGCCCGTCTCCTTGTAGATCTGATGGATGATGTCGGCGCCGATGCGCGACTCCATCTGCTTGTGCACCGGCACCAGCGCCTTCTTGAAGGCCGCCTTCTCCGCCGCGGTCGGGGAGTAGATCTCGGTCTTGCCCGAGGCCTTGACCTTGGCCAGCGCGTCCTGGTTGTCCTGCAGCGCGTGGTCGTTGGCGACCTTGGTGGCTTCCTGCATGGCCTGCGTCAGCTGGCCGCGGATGTCGGCCGGCAGGCCGTCCCAGAACTTCTTGTTGACCACCACCGCGTAGCCCAGGTAACCGTGGTCGGTCAGCGTCATGTGCTTTTGCACCTCGTACATCTTCTGGGTGTAGAGGTTGGAGTGCGGGTTCTCAGTGCCGTCGACGACGCCGGTCTGCAGCGCCTGGTAGACCTCCGAGAAGGCGATCACCTGCGGGATGGCGCCGAGCGCACGCATCTCGGCGTCGAGCACCTTGGACGACTGGATGCGCATCTTCAGGCCCTTGAAGTCCTCGGGCTTGTGCAGCGGGCGGTTGGCCGAGAAGGACTTGAAGCCGTTGTCCCAGTACGCCAGGCCCGTGATGCCCTTGCTCTGCAGCTTGTCGAGCAGGCTCTTGCCGACGGGCCCTTCGGTGACCTTGTGCAGCTCGGCGTAGTTGTCGAAGATGTACGGCAGGTCGAATGCCTCGAATTCCTTCACGCCCAGCGGCGCGAACTTCGACAGCGAAGGCGCGAGCATCTGCACCGAGCCCAGCTGCAGCGCCTCCATCTCTTCCTTGTCCTTGTAGAGCTGGCTGTTCGGATAGACCTCCACCTTGACGCGGCCCTTGGTGAGCTCGGCGGCGCGCTTGGCGAAGAAGTCGGCGCCCTTGCCCTTGGGGGTGTCCGGGGCCACCACGTGGCTGAACTTGATCACGATCGGCGCCTGCGCGAAGGCGGCGGGCGCGGCGAAACACAGCGCGGCGGCCGCGAGCGCCAGGCGGCGCGTGACGAAGCGGGAAAGTCCTTGCGACATGGGGTTGTCTCCTGTGTGTGGGATGGCGGAAATTCTCTGGCCGGCGATTCCCGCCCGATAGTGTGGAGTTCCACATCCCCGCCCGGTGCGCCCGCGCGCGTGACGTCCGGCACGCCTAGACTTGGCGTCATGGACGCGTCGCTGTCGGCCCCGAAGACACTCGCCGTGCCGCCGCGCCCGCGCAGCCGCAACGGGCTGTGGGCGCTGCCGCTGGTGCTGTCGCTGCTGTTCGTGGCGGGTGTCGTGGGCTGGCTGGTGCAGTCGCAGCGCAGCGCCGTCGAAGACCAGCGCCTGGAGATGATCTCCGACTCGCTCACACTCGAAGCGCAGATCAGCTCGCGCATCGAGAGCGAAAGCCAGCGCCTGCACGAGCTGGGCCTGCACGTGGACAAGCAGCAGCCCTCGCCGCAAGCCTTCGCGTCGATGCCCGAGGTGCTGCAGGGCCTGCACCGCTTCTGGCTCAGCGTCACCTGGCTGGACGCCAACAACCGCATCCTCGTGCACCTTCCGGAGCAGCAGCCGCGCTCGGACATCGTCCAGCGTGCACGCTCGCCTTCGACCGGCGTCTCCGCGCATCTGTCGGCCACGCTGCCGTCGGGCGCGGCGATGGTCGTGCGCTACTCCCCGAGCGAGATGCTGCGCCAGGGCGTGCCCTGGTGGCTGGCGCGCAAGTACGACGTGCAGCTCGTCGATACCCTGGGCACCGTGATCGCCTCCACCGGCGATGCGCGCGGCGCGCCGGACCGGCCGTCCTACCGCGTCGCCATGTCGCCCATCTTGAGCGACACCTACCTCGAGCTGGTGGCGCGCGACCGAGTCGCGCCCTGGTATGGCCCGCTCACGCTGGCGCTGATCGGCGGCTTCGTCGTGCTGATTGCCGCCAGCACGGTCATGCTGCGCCGCCAGGTGCGCGAGGTGTCGCTGGCCGAGGAGGCCTGGCGCACCGAGGCCGCCTGGCGCAGCGCGATGGAAGAGTCGCTCACCGTCGGCCTGCGCGCGCGCGACCTCGAGGGGCGGTTGCTGTATGTCAACCGCGCGCTGGCCGCGATGGTGGGCCACCGTCCGGAAGACCTGGTGGGCCTGCTGCCGCCCATGCCCTACTGGCCGCACGATTCGCTCGAGGCGACGATGCAGCGCCACCAGCGCACGATGGCCGGCGAGGCGCCGCGCGAGGGCTACGAGGCGGTCTGGCGCCATCGCGATGGACGCCACATCGACGTGATGATCTTCGAGGCGCCGCTGGTCGACTCGCACGGCCGGCACATCGGCTGGATGGGCTCCATCCTCGACATCACCGAGCGCAAGCGGCTGGAAGACCGCGAGCGGCGCCAGACCGAGAGCATGGCGCACCACGCGCGCCTGACCATGCTCGGAGAGGTCGCATCCACGCTGGCCCACGAGCTCAACCAGCCGCTGAGCGCCATCTCCAGCTACACCGCGGGCGTCGCCAACTCCCTGCAGCGCCACGGATGGAACGACCCCGTCGTGCTGCGCGCTTTGCAGCGCCTGGGCGAGCAGGCCGCGCACGCGGGCGCGATCGTGCAGCGCATCCGCGAATTCCTCACCCGCCGCGCGCCGCGGCTCGAGCACTGCGACATGAACGCGGTGGCGCGCGGCGCCGTCAACCTGCTGCGGCGCGAGCTGCACCGCCATCACGTCGACGTGCACCTGCGCCTGGACGAGCACCTGCCGTCCCTGGTGGCCGACCATGTGCTGATGGAGCAGGTCATCGTCAACCTGGTGCGCAATGCCAGCGACGCACTGGGTGCCCAGCCGGGCGCGCGGCACATCGAGCTGCGCACGTCACTGAGCGCCGACCAGCGCTTCGTGCGGGTCGACGTGCGCGACAACGGTCCCGGGCTCGAGGGCCAGCGCATCGAGACCCTTTGCGCACCGTTCTATTCCACCAAAGCCGAGGGCATGGGCATGGGGCTGGCGATCTGCCGCTCCATCATCGAGGCGCATCATGGCGTGTTCGCCGCCGAGACGGCGCATGGCGGTGGCGCGCTGTTCTCGCTGACGCTGCCGCTGGACCTGCAGCCGGTGGACGCGGACGAGGAGCAAATGGCATGAACCACGTCACGCCGCTCGATCGCGTCGTGTACCTCGTCGACGACGAGGCGGCGGTGCTCGATGCGCTCGGCTTCCTGCTGGGCTCGCGCGGACTCGACGTGCGGGCGCATGCGAGCGGGCCGTCGCTGCTGGCCGCGCTCGCTGCCGCGCCGAGGCCGCTGCGCGGCGTGATCGTGCTCGACATCCGCATGGAGCCGATGTCGGGCCTGCGGGTGCACGACGAACTGGTGGCGCGCGGCATCCGCAACCCGGTGCTCTTTCTCAGCGGCCACGGCGACATTCCCATGGCGGTGGATGCGCTCAAGAAAGGCGCTTTCGATTTCCTCGAGAAACCGTACAGCGACAACGCGCTGGCCGACCGCATCGAGCAGGCGCTGGCCGTGGCGGCGGCGATGCACCAGGACGACGCCCGAGCCGCCGAGCGCGAGGCCCGCTTCGCCAGCCTCACCGACCGCGAACACGAGGTGATGCTGCGCGTGGCCACGGGAAAGCTCAACAAGGTCATCGCTGACGAGCTGCACGTGTCGGTGCGCACCGTCGAGGTCCACCGTGCGCGCGTCTATGCCAAGCTGGGAGTGCGGTCCGCGGCCGAGGTCGCCACCCTGATCGCCGCCGGGACGCCGCCCGCGCGCTGAAGCCGTTGTCGCCGCAGCCGCGCGCCCGGCCTGCGCCGAATGCGGGCACACTCTCGCCGCATGAACGAGCCCCTCATCGCCTTGCAGGGCGTGCACAAGCGCTTTGCCAGCGGGCTGCTCGCGCTGCGCGACGTGTCGCTGCGGGTGCGCACCGGCGAGTTCGTCTCGCTGCTGGGCCCGTCGGGCTGCGGCAAGAGCACGGTGCTGCGCCTGCTGGCCGGACTGGACGAGCCCACTTCCGGCTCGGTGCAGATGCCGGCACGCGCGGGCGGTCGCTCGGCCGACACGGCGTTCGTGTTCCAGGAACCCACGCTCATGCCCTGGGCCAGCGTATTCGACAACGTGTGGCTGCCCTTGCGACTGGCCGGCGTGTCGCGCGCCGCGGCGGCGCAGCGGGTGCACGCGGTGCTGCGGTCGGTGGGCCTGGACGAATTCGCCGCCGCCTTTCCGGCCGAGCTGTCAGGCGGCATGCGCATGCGCGCCTCGATCGCGCGGGCGCTCGTGACCGAGCCGCGCGTGATGCTGATGGACGAGCCCTTCGCCGCGCTGGACGAGATCACGCGCCACCGGCTCAACGACGACCTGCTGGCCTGCTGGCAGGCGCAGCGCTTCGCAGCGGTCTTCGTGACGCACAGCGTCTTCGAATCGGTGTTCCTCAGCCAGCGCGTGCTCGTCATGGGGTCGCGCCCCGGTCATGTGGCGGCGGAGCTGGCGGTGGACGAGCCGCATCCGCGGCGCGGCGAATTCCGCACCTCGGCGCGCTTCATCGCGCTGTGCGCGCAGCTCTCGCGCGCCCTGGAGGCCGCGCAGCAAGCGCCCGCGGCGCAGGGTGCATGACGATGCAGCGGGTGCTGGCCGCCGCGAGCCTGCTCGGCTTCGTCGCCGCCTGGGAGGCGCTGGTGCGGCTGGCCCACATCCCGGCCTATACCCTCCCGGCGCCCAGCCTGGTGGTGCACACGCTGATCGACAACTTCGCCTCGCTCGCACCGAGCTGGTGGTTCACCTTGAAGATCACTTTCGGCGCACTCGCGCTGGCCGCGGCCGGCGGCGTGCTCATCGCCTCGGTGTTCGCGCTGTCGCGGCCGATCGAGCAGGCGCTCTTTCCGCTCGCCGTCGTGCTGCAGGTGACGCCGATCGTCGCGATCGCGCCGCTGATCCTCATCTACGTCGAGAGCACGACTGCGGCACTGCTCCTGTGCGCGTGGATCGTCGCGTTCTTCCCCATTCTCGCCAACACCCTGCTCGGTTTGCGCGCGGCGGACCCGCAGCTGCGCGATCTGTTCCGCCTGTACGGCGCCACGCCGCTGCAGCGGCTGCGGCTTTTGCTGGTGCCCTCGGCGATGCCCTACTTCATCGCGGGCCTGAAGATCTCCGGGGGCCTGAGCCTGATCGGCGCGGTGACCGCGGAGATGGTGGCCGGCGCGGCGGGCCGCGAGACCGGACTGGCCTCGCGCATCCTCGAGGCGAGCTTTCGCACCGAGACGCCCAAGATGTTCGCCGCGCTCATGCTGCTGGTGGCGACGGGCCTGCTCATCTTCTGGTCCTTCAATGCCTTGTCGCGGGCGCTGCTCGGCCGCTGGCATGCATCCGAGAAACAATGACGCCCTCGTCGACAACCCCAGGGAGAACGCACATGAATCCATTGCGCCTGATCGCCTCGCTGGCCGTGCTGCTTGCATGCGGGTTCGCGCACGCGAACGACAAGGTGGTCTTTGCCACCAACTGGAAGGCGCAGGCCGCTCACGGCGGCTTCTACCAGGCGCTGGCCGACGGCACCTACCGCCGATACGGCCTGGACGTGACGATCCGCCCGGGCGGCCCGCAGGTCAACAACCGCCCGCTGCTGCCGGCCGGGCGCATCGATTTCCTGATGACCGGCAACCTCCTGCACAGCTTCGACAACGTGAAGAACGGCGTGCCGACCGTGGTGGTGGCCGCGATGTTCCAGAAGGATCCGCAAGCCCTGATCGCGCATCCCGGTCAGGGGTACGAGGACTTCGACAAGCTGAAGGACGCGCCGGTCGCGCTGATCGCCAAGGATGGGCAGTTCAGCTGGTGGCAGTGGCTCAAGGTCACGCACGGCTTCAAGGACGAGGCCCTGAAGCCCTACAACTACAACCTCGGTCCGTTCCTGGCGAACCCGAAGGCGATCCAGCAGGGCTACTCGGTGGCCGAGCCGATCTACGTGCAGGACCAGGGCCATTTCAAGCCGGTGGTCCATCTGCTGGCGGACCACGGCTTCTCGACCTACTCGACCCTGATCGAAGCGCGCACCGACACCGTCAAGACGCGGCCGGACCTCGTGCAGCGCTTCGTCGACGCCTCGATCCTCGGCTGGGTGCACTACCTCTACGGCGACCGCAAGGCGGCCAACGCGCTCATGATGAAGGACAACCCCGAGATGAGCGAGGCCGAGATGGAGGCGTCGGTCGCGCTGATGAAGCAGCAGGGCATCGTCGACTCGGGCGAGGCGCTGCAGCGCGGCATCGGTGCCATGAGCGACGCGCGCATCCGGGACTTCTACGCGCAGATGGTCAAGGCGGGCCTCTACAAGAACGGCGATGTCGACCTGGGCAAGGTCGCCGCGCTGCAGTTCGTGAACAAGAAGGTCGGGCTGGACGTGAAATCGTCCTTGGGCGGCAAGTAGCGTCGCTCAAGCTGTGCCGCGAACGGCCGACAACCAAGACGGAATGACTCGCCGGCCCAGGCCGTTTCGACGCTGAGCGATGCCCATGGACAGCCACCGCTTGACCCAGCCGCTGCGCGACCTGTCCGCCTGGACGGCCTACTTCCGCAGCACCGAGATCCCCGTGCTCGCGAGCACGGCGGGCGCGGTGGCGGACCTGCAGCTCAACGAAGACGCGGTGGACGCCAACCTGATCGGCGAGACGATCGCCGGCGACCCGCTCATGGCCCTGCGCGTGCTCGCGCATGCCTCGGTCACGCGCCCGGCGCGCATGCTGACGCAACCCGAGACCGTGACCGCAGCGATCGTGATGATGGGCATCAGCCCGTTCTTTCGAGCCTTCGGGACGCTGCGCACGGTGGAGGAGCACCTGCAGGACCTGCCCGAGGCCCTGCAGGGTCTGCGCGAGGTCCTGAGGCGCGCGCACCGTGCCGCCAACTTCGCGCTCGGCTTCGCGGTGCACCGCATGGACCCCGACGCTGCGGTGATCCACCACGCGGCGCTGCTGCACGACTTCGCCGAGATGCTGCTGTGGTGCCACGCGCCCGAGCTGTCGCTGCGCATTCGCGACGCCCAGCGTGCGGACCCTGCCCTGCGCTCGGCCACCGTGCAGAAGGAGGTGCTCAACGTGACGCTGGTCGACCTGCAGCAATCGCTGATGCGGGCCTGGCGCCTGCCCGAGCTGCTGGTGCGCATCACCGACGACCGGCACGCCGAGCACCCCAGCGCCAAGAACGTGGTGCTGGCGATCCGGCTGGCGCGGCACACCGCGCACGGCTGGGACAACGCCGCGCTGCCTGACGACGTGCGCGACATCGGGCAATTGCTGAACTTGTCCGACGTGGCCACCCGCCACGTCCTGCTCGACCTCGATACCTGAGCGGCCAGGCCGCGCCGGCTCACACCGGCACGGCGGTGGTGTTCTTGACCCGGTCCAGCACGAAGCTGGTCTTGCAGTCCTCGACGCTCGGGTGCTTGAGCAGCGTGTCCATGATGAAGCGCGAGTAGTGCGCCATGTCTTCGACGACGACGCGCAGCAGGTAGTCCATCTCGCCGGTCAGCGCCGCGCACTCCACCACCTCCGGCCAGGTCTGCACCGAGGCGCGAAACAGGTCCATCGGGTTGCGCTTGTGGACTTCGGAGTGCTTTTCCAGCCTCACGTTGAGATAGGCCGTGAGCCCCAGGCCCACGCGTTCGGGCGCGATCAGCGCGACGTAGCCGGCAATGACCTTGGCCTCTTCCAGGCGCTTGACCCGGCGCAAGGTGGCCGAGGCCGAGAGCTTCAC
>DATFAY010000124.1:0-4249 GCA_035254085.1 Piscinibacter sp. | reverse complement strand
TTCGCTGTCGTCGAGGAGGGGCACGGGAACGGGCATGGTGATGCGCGGCGGCACGCAGCCGTCAAAGGCAGGACACGGCCGCAGCTTAGACGCGTCGGCTGAGCGGCGGCTTAACGCGCATCAGGAGCCGTTGCCTTCCAGCGGATACGGGTCCTGCAGGACGGGCGATCCGGTTTCCAGCAGCGACTTCAGGTTGGACATGATCTTCGGCCAGCCGCCGGACACGGCGGCGATGAACTTCGACGCGTCGCGCTCGATGGTGTGCGTGATGGAAAGCCTGACCGCCGCGCCGCTGGGCTCCAGTTCCATCGTGCATCGCGACTCGCCCTCGGCCGTGAGCTCGGGCTTGCTCCGGTTCAGCCAGCGGATCACCAGGCGCCGCGGCGGCTCGGACTCGATGATCTCGCCCGTGTCCATGACCTGGCCGTCGCCGGACACCAGCTTCCAAGGGGATCCCGCCGTCCACTGGCTCTCGCAGCGCACCCCGAACCAGTACTGCTGGATGAATTCGGCGTCGGTCAAGGCGGACCACAGCTTCTGCGGCGTGGTGCGGATGTAGGTCACGTACACGAAAGTCGATCTAGCCATTGCTGCTCTCCAGTCGTCGTTTCAGGTCGGCCAGCGCCGCGAGGCGCGGCTGCTCGAACTTGGCGATCCACCGTTCGTGGATCTCCTGCAGCGGCACCGGGTTCAGGAAGTGCAACTTCTCGCGCCCGCGCCACACGGTGACCACCAGATTCGCCGCCTCCAGCACACCCAGGTGCCGGGTCACGCCCTGCCGTGTCATCTCCAGATGCTTGCACAGCGCGCCGAGGGTGCTGCCGTCGCGTGCATGCAGCAGGTCGAGCAACCGGCGCCTGCTCGGGTCGCCGAGGGCCTTGAACAGCAGATCGGTGTCATCGAGGCGTCCGGCCATGGAGCGCGGGGCGGGGAATTCGTTAGGCGAATAATAGGCAACCAATCCGTTGCGTGTCAAGGGCCGGCACGCTCGACGAGCCACGCAGCCGGCGGCAAGCGGCTGAGCGTGCAGAAATCGCTGCAGGCGCGTATAGTGGTAAGTATTCAATGACTTACCAGCAGATCACAAGACCATGCAGACAAGGTTCTCCACGGAAAGACGCCAGGCCGACATCGTGGCCGCGGCGCTGCGTCTGGCGGGCGAGTCCAGCCCTGCCCTGATCACCACCGGAGACATCGCCGCGGCGATCGGCGTCACGCAGGGTGCCGTGTTCAAGCACTTCCCGACCAAGGATGCCATCTGGCTCGCTGCGATGTGCTGGGTGCGCGAAACACTGCTGCACAGGCTCCGTGCCGCCGCCGACGAGGCCGCCACGTCGCTGGACGCGCTCGCCGCGATGTTCCGCGCCCACGTCGACTTCGTCGCCACCCACAGCGGCGTTCCGCGGTTCATCTTCCACGAGTTGCAGCAGCCTGCCGACTCCGGCGTCAAGCTCGAAGTACGGGCCTTGCTGCAGGCCTATCGCAAGCTGCTGCTCGGACTGTTCGCCGACGCGATCGCGCAGAAGCACGTCAGCGCGGACCTCGACCCCGAAGCCGCCGCCACGAGCTTCATCGGGCTGATCCAGGGCCTGGTGATGCAGTCGATGCTGACTGGACGCCCGGGCGCCATGCGCCGGCAGGCGGATCAGGTCTTCGCGCTCTACCGGCGCGGCCTCGGAGAGACGTCATGAAGCTCGACACCCTGGCGAGGCGTCGCCTCGTCCTCGCGCTGCTGGGTTCGATGCTGCTCGCGGCCGTCGCCTTCGTG
This sequence comes from Piscinibacter sp., assembly GCA_035254085.1. Lineage (GTDB taxonomy): Bacteria > Pseudomonadota > Gammaproteobacteria > Burkholderiales > Burkholderiaceae_C > Albitalea. The sequence goes on along the minus strand of DATFAY010000124.1, from coordinate 2,481 downwards.
ATGATGCGGACGGGGCCGCTCGCGCCAGTCCGCGTCACGGTCGTGCAGGCCACCGAGGAACGATTGACACCGGCGCTCTTCGGCATCGGCACGGTCGAAGCGCGTCGAAGCTATCTCATCGGGCCGACGGTCGCCGGCCGCGTGCGCGCCGTCGCCGTGGACGTCGGCGACGCGGTCAGAGCAGGACAGTTGCTCGCTGAAATGGATCCGGTCGATCTCGACGAGCGCGCGGCCGCGCTCGACGCCTCCATCGCGCGCGCCGGCAGCGCCGTGACCGCGGCGCAGGCGCAGCACCGGGACGCGTTGGCCAAGGGCGAACTGGCGGCGGGCAATGCCCGACGCTACGCGGAGCTGGGTGCGCAGAAGTTCGTCAGCAGCGGTGCCGTCGAAGCCCGCCTGCAGGAACAGATCTCCGCCGAAGCCGCTGTCGGGGCTGCGCAGGCCAACCTCGCCGCGGCGCGACACGATCTGCAGCGACTGGCGTCGGAGCGGGCCGGACTGCGCCAGCAGCGCGCCAATGTGCGACTCCTGGCACCCAGCGACGGCGTGGTCACGAGCCGGGAAGCCGAGCCGGGCTCGACCGTCGTGGCCGGCCAGGCGGTGCTGCGCGTCGTGGTGCCCTCGTCGCTGTGGGTCAAGGTCCGGCTCGACCAGGGACGCTCCGCTGGTCTGGCCGTCGGACTGCCCGCGCAGATCGTGCTGCGCTCGAATCCGGGCCAAGCCTTGTCCGGCAAGGTGGCTCGCGTCGAGGCCGTGAGCGACAGCGTGACCGAGGAGCGCGTGGCGCAGGTGAGCTTCGATCGGCTGCCGGACGGGCTGTCGATCGGCGAACTGGCCGAAGTGACCGTGTCGCTGCCGGGGACGGCCAGCGCCGTCGCGCTGCCGAACGCCGCGATCAAGCGGCTGCAGGGCCGCACCGGTGCATGGACCATCGACGGCGGCGCGCTGCGCTTCCAGCCGGTCCGCCTGGGCCAGGCCAGCCTCGATGGCGTCGTGCAGGTCATGGGCGGCATCCGGCCCGGATCCACGGTGGTGGTGCACAGCGAACGCGAACTGGGCGCCGACAGCCGGTTCAAGGTCGTCGAGTCGCTGGCGGGACGCCGGCCATGATCAACCTGGCCGGCCGGGACATCCTGCACTCGCTGGGCAAATTCGTCCTCACCGGCGTCGGGCTGGGCCTGCTGATCGGTGTGACCCTCACGATGGCGGGCGTGTACCGCGGCATGGTCGACGACGCGCGCGCCCTGCTCGACAACAGCGGCGCAGACCTCTGGGTGGTGCAGCAAGACACGCAAGGACCCTATGCCGAATCGTCGAGCCTGCGCGACGACGTCGTCCGATCCGTGCTGGCGCTGCCCGGCGTGCAGCGCGCGGCCAACATCACCTACCTCACGATGCAGGTCAGGCGCGCGTCGAGGGATACCGACGCCCTCGTCGATGCCGGCCACGACGAGGTGCGCGCCATGGTCGTCGGATTCGAGGCCGGGCAACCGGGCGAGCCGGGCTACCTCGTCGCCGGGCGGCACATCACGCGCAGTCACTACGAAGCCGTGGTCGACGTGCGCACGGGATTCGCGCTCGGCGAGCGGATCCGGATCCGGCGCCACGACTACACGGTGGTCGGATTGACTCGCCGCATGGTGTCCTCCGGTGGCGACCCGATGGTCTTCGTCCCGCTCAAGGACGCGCAGGAGGCCCAGTTCCTCAAGGACAACGATGCGATCCGCAATGAGCGCGCGCGCACGGCAGCCAACCCGGACCTCGCCCGCCCGGGCGTGCCGGGCCTGCTGGAAGCCCTGCAGGCCTCGCAGGCCAGCAATCGCAACGTCAATGCCATCCTCGTGCAGGTGCGCCCCGGGACGGACGAAGAGACGGTCGCGCAACCGATTCGCCGCTGGAAGCACCTCGGGGCGTACACGCGCGACCAGATGGAGGAGATCCTCGTCGCCAAGCTGATCGCGACCTCGGCCCGGCAGATCGGCATGTTCCTCGTGATCCTCGCGATCGTCAGCGCCGCGATCGTCGCATTCATCATCTACACGATGACGCTGGGCAAGATTCGCGAGATCGCGGTGCTCAAGCTCATTGGCACGCGCAATCGCACCATCGCCGGCATGATCCTCCAGCAGGCCATGGGCCTCGGGCTGATCGGATTCATCGTGGGCAAGCTCGCGGCCACGGTCTGGGCGCCGGTGTTCCCCAAGTACGTGCTGCTGGAGCCGGGCGACGCCGTGCGCGGCCTCGTCGCCGTGACGATCATCTGCGCGCTGGCGAGCACGCTGGCCATCCGCGCGGCGCTGAAGGTCGATCCGGCGGCCGCGATCGGAGGCTGACATGACTGGACGCGGCATCCGCATCGAAGGCCTGCGCAAGCGCTACGGCGAAGGCAGCATGGCCGTCGATGCGTTGAAGGACGTCAACATGACGGTCGCGCCGGGGGAGGTCGTCGGCCTGATCGGGCCTTCCGGTTCGGGCAAGAGC
>DATFAY010000123.1:0-4800 GCA_035254085.1 Piscinibacter sp. | reverse complement strand
CCGACACCATGACCTGGAAGCTGCCGAGCTGGGCGCGCTGGCCGCGCGACGACACCGGCCACGTGCCCCGGCGAGCCATCGCCCGCCGCCTCGTGCTCGGCACGGCGCTCGCCTTCGGCGCCGCGGCGCTCGCGCTGCTCGCCTTCGTGATGGCGGTGGCGCCCAGCGCGCCCGGCGTCCAGGCGCTGCGCGCGCTGCAGGATGCCCGGCCGAGCGTGCTGCTGTCGGCCGACGGCAAGCCGCTGATGAGCTTCACGCGCACCCAGCAGGCGTCGGTGCCGCTGGCGCGCATCTCTGCGCACGTCACGCAGGCGCTGATCGCGACCGAGGACCAGCGCTTCTACGAACACCGCGGCGTCGACCTCTACCGCACGCTGGGCGCCGCCTGGCACACGCTCGGCGGCGACACCCAGGGCGGCTCCACCATCACGCAGCAGCTGGCACGCAACCTCTTCCCCGACGAGATCGGACGCTCGCGCACGCTCACGCGCAAGGTGAAGGAGCTGGTGACGGCCCTGCGCATCGAGCGCGCCTACAGCAAGGCGCAGATCCTCGAGACCTACCTCAACACCGCGCCCTTCCTCTACAACGTCGTCGGCATCGAGATGGCGGCGCGCACCTACTACGACAAGCCCGCCGCCGACCTCGACGTGCTGGAGAGCGCGACGCTGATCGGCATGCTCAAGGGCACGCGCTACTACAACCCGATCCTGCATCCCGAGCGCGCGAAGGAACGGCGCAACGTGGTGCTCGCGCAGATGGTGCGCCACGGGCAGCTGTCGCAGGCCAGTTTCGAGTCGCTGCGTGCGCGCCCGCTCGCCGTTCAACTGCACCGGCAGCCCGAGATCCTGGGCGAGGCGCCGCACTTCGCGGTGCAGCTGCGCAAGTGGCTCATCGACTGGGCCGACGAGCACGACTACAACCTCTACACCGATGGGCTGGTGATCCAGAGCACGATCGACTCGCGGCTGCAGGACGCGGCGCGCCGCGCGGTGCAGCACGAGGCGCAGCTGCTGCAGTCGGTGGCCGACGTGGAGTGGAGCTCGGCCGGGATGCGCCTCGCCTCGACCTCGCCCGAGGCCTATGCGCGCGCCCGCGCCAAGGTCGATCCCTTCGGCCATTTCTGGTCGCGCCGGCGCGACCTCGTGAGCCAATTCGTACGCGAGATGCCGCAATTCCAGCAGGCCCTTCAACGCAGCGGCAGCGAGCCGGCCGCGCTGCGCCAGCTGATGGGCGATGCATCGCTGATGGCGCAGCTCAAGCAGGACAAGACGCGGCTCGAGGCCGGCCTGGTCGCCATGGATCCGCGAAGCGGCGAGATCAAGGCCTGGATCGGCAGCCGCGACTTCGCCACCGACCAGTTCGACCACGTGGCGCAGGCCGAGCGCCAGCCCGGCTCGACCTTCAAGCCCTTCGTCTACGGCGCGGCGCTGGAAAGCGGGCTGAGCCCCGATCGCAGCTACGTCGACGCGCCGATCGACATCCCGCTGTCCGACGGCACCGTCTGGCGACCCACCGACATGGCGCAGGCGAGCGGCCTGCCCATGACCCTGCGCGACGGGCTGGTCTATTCCAAGAACACCATCACTGCGCAGGTGGCCCAGGACGTCGGCGTGCCGCGCATCATCGCGTTGGCGCAGGCCATGGGCGTAGACCAGAGCAAGCTGGACCCGGTGCCCTCGCTCGCGCTGGGCACGAGCCCCGTGACCCTGCTGGAGATGGTGACCGCGTACTCGACCATCGCGCAGGAGGGTACGTATCACAAGCCGGTGATGGTCAAGCGCATCAGCGACCGCCACGGCCAGGTGCTGGCCGAGTTCGGCACCGAGACCCATCGCGCGCTCTCGCCCGACGCGGCGAGCGACCTGATCGACATGATGCGCGGCGTCGTCAACCGCGGCACCGGCACGCAGATCAAGACCCGCTTCGGCATCGTGAGCGACATCGCCGGCAAGACCGGCACGACGCAGAACAACACCGACGGCTGGTTCATCGTGATGCAGCCGACGCTGGTGGCCGGCGCCTGGGTGGGCTTCAACGACTCGCGGGTGACGATGCGCAGCGACTACTGGGGCCAGGGCGGACACAACGCGATCCTCCTGGTGGGCGACTTCTTCCGCAGCGCGCTGAAGACCGGCCTGGTCGACGGCAAGGCACGCTTCCCGCCGCCGCGCCACCCGAGCGCGCCAGCGGCGTCGGCACCCTGGCCGGCGGATCAGTGGTCGATCGAGCCGCCGCCGGGGTCCGAGTCTGACGCCGCCCGGCGCCAGCGCGAGGACGACCAGATCGGCGCCGCCGATCGCAGCGGCACGCCGAACGAGGTGGTGATCGTGCGCCAAGACGACGGCAGCATCGTGGTGGGCGACAAGGCGGGCGTGACCACCAGCCGCGCGGCGCCGCGCGAGCCGCCCAAGAGCGCCGAGGAACTGGACCGCGCGCTGCAGCACCTGGGCCGCGACGCGCGGGGCAGCGACTGGCGCGGCAGCCTGTCCACGAGCGGCACGTCTGCTGCGCCGGCAACGCCACCGCCACCGCCACCTCCTCCGCCGCCACCTCCCGCCGGGCCCGAGCCCGGCGAAAGCCCGCCCCCGCCGGGGCAATGAATTGGCGCGGCTTGATGCCGCTTCTTCGCGCTTGCCGCGGCCGGCGCGGCGATCCAATCGGAGGGCATGCGCCACCGCTTCGTCCTCCTTGTCCTCGCCCTGGCGGCTGCCGCCGCCGCGCCGGCACGCGCGGCCGATCTCACCGCCACCGAGATGCGCTGGCTCAAGGCCGGCTGGCCTGCGATCACCTACGCCAAGGCACAGCGTCTGCCGCTGGACATCGTGGTGCAGCCGGCGTCCAAGCCCGGCGATGCGCCGCTCGCGATGGGCTTCGTCGACGAGCGCTGCAAGCTGGTGCTGGCCATGCGCGGCAACCCGGAGGCCGAGGCCACGCTGGCGCGCATCGAGCCGGACCTGCTGGACGCGGTGGTCGAGGCCATGGTCGCGCATGAGCTGGGCCACTGCTGGCGCTACGTGCACGGCGCCTGGCATACGCTGCCGGCCGGATTCGTCGACCTGAGCGAAGGCGCGCCCCAGCCCGACCCCGAGTTCGCCCGCCTGCGCCACGACATGCGCGAGACGCGGCGCGAGGAAGGCTTCGCCGACCTGGTCGGGCTGGCCTGGACGCAATCGCATCATCCCGGTCAATACGCGCGGGTGCACGCCTGGTTGAGCAGTGTGCGCGACGACCAGCCGGTGCCCGGCGCCCACCACGACACCCGGGCCTGGCTGCGGCTGGCCCGCGACCCGGCCGCATTCGATCCGGACGACGACCCGTTCGAGCGGGTGCGCTCTCTGTGGCAGCGCGGCCTGCTCGCCGAGGACTGATTGCCGCGCGCACGCAGCGGTTGAATCTTCCCGCGGGCGGCCGCATATCCAGCCGATCGCCCACGCGCCGGCTCTTCAGGCCGCTTCGTTCATGGCCCCGTTGCCGCTCGTCGTCCTCTCGTTGCTGCTGCACGCCTATGTCGGCTGGCGCCTGGTTCCCGCGTGGGCGGCGCTGCCCTGGGTGCTGTGGCCGGCGCTGGCGCTGATCGCCGCCTCGGCCGTCCTGATGCCCGCCGGCCTCGTCGCGCGGCGGCTGCGCTCGGCGCGCGCCACGCAGTGGCTGACCTGGGCCAGCTTCCTGTGCATGGGCCTGTTCTCGTCGCTGTTCGTGCTGACGCTGCTGCGTGACCTGTCGCTGCTCGCGCTCACGCTGCTGGCATGGCCGCTGCCCGCGCTCGGCGCCGTGCTGCCGGCCCTGTCCCTGTGGAGCGCCCGCGCGGTGCTGCCGCTGGCGCTGTTCGCCACCGGATGGGGCCTTTGGAACGCCCGGCGCACCGCCGCGGTCGTGACGGTGGAGGTGCCGATCGCCGGCCTGCCGCCCGCCCTGCAGGGCTTCACGATCGCGCAGATCAGCGACGTGCACGTCGGGCCGACCATCAAGCGCGACTACCTCGACGCGATCGTGCAGGCGGTGAACCGGCTCGACGCCGACCTGGTGGCGGTGACCGGCGACCTGGTCGACGGCCGCGTGCACGAGCTGGCCGAGCATGTGGCGCCGCTGGCGCGCCTGCGCTCGCGCCACGGCACCTATTTCGTCACCGGCAACCACGAGTACTACTCGGGCGCCGCCGCCTGGGTGCAGGAACTGCGCCGCCTGGGCGTGCAGGTCCTGGAGAACCGGCATGTCGTGCTGCGCCACTCGGATGCCGCGCTGCTGCTCGGCGGGGTGACCGACTACGGCGCTCATCATTTCGACCCGGCGCTTCGCAGCGACCCGGCTGCGGCGATGGCCGGCGCGCCCGCGGATGCCGCCGTGCGCATCCTGCTGGCCCACCAGCCGCGCAGCGCCGAGGCCGCGCAGCAGGCGGGCTTCCAACTGCAGCTGTCGGGCCACACCCACGGCGGACAGTTCTGGCCGTGGAACCTGTTCGTTCCCTTGCAGCAACCCTTCACCGCGGGACTGCACCGCTGGCAGGGGCTGTGGGTCTACGTGAGCCGAGGCACCGGCTACTGGGGGCCGCCCAAGCGGTTCGGCGCGCCTTCGGAAATCACCCGCCTGCGGCTCGTCGCGGCCTGACGCCTCATGCGCAGGGCCGCGGTGCCCGCAGCGTCGACAGTGTCACCCGGCCTCGGCTACGCTGGCCCGACGCCGCACGGAGACCACGATGGCCACTCGCATGCTCACCATCGACGACACGCTCATGCACTACATCCACGCGCACTCGCTGCGCGAGCATCCGGCGCAGGTCGCGCTGCGCGAGGCGACGCT
>DATFAY010000122.1:0-6917 GCA_035254085.1 Piscinibacter sp. | reverse complement strand
GATTCCGGTGTATTCCAACTCCGACATGGGGAGCATCGCGGCGCCGAAGAAACCTTGGCGGCGCATCTCGATGGCTTTCTTGGAAACGCTGTCGCGCACCGCATCCCAAAACGGATGGGCGAAAGCATCCACCGGCTCGGTCATTTTGCCTTTGTGCATGGCGAAGGCCGCGCAGCTCACCACCGGCGGGCCGTCGAAGTAGCTGATCCCTGAATTGAGCGGCACCGGCATGAGCGGCATTTGGTGCGAGCCGCGCATGGCGCCGGCAACGTAGGGACCGACCGCATAGGGAGCCAGAATCTCGCCGGTGGCGGGAAAATCTTTTTGCACCCGCACCAGCATCACCGGATCGTCCTTGCCGGTGTACTTGCCGGCGATGTTGTGCAGCCGCGAGGTCGCCACCGCCGCCGCCTGCTCGCCGGTGGCGCGCGAGTGCACCGACTCGACCACGTAGCGCTCGGGGTCGCGCAGCAGCGCGGCGATCGCGTGCAGGTCGTGCGGCGCCTCCAGCTCGATCACCCGGTCGCCCTCGGTGTGGTTGACGTCCATGATCGTGAAGCGAAAGCCCTGCGCCATCTTGGGCGACAGGATCAGCCCCGGCGTGGTCATCGGATCGGCGAAGGCGAGGTACAGCGGCAAGTTGAAGGCCCCCGGATCGGTCTTGTCGGCGGCGAAGAAGAGGAAGGGCTCGTTGGGCCGCTCGTCGATCTCCATCTCGGCCACCGCCGGACCCATGCCCTTGACGTTGCCGGAGAACGCGTCCTTCAGCAGGTCCTGGCCGGCGCCGTACAGGCCCTGCTCGCGCGCCACGGCCGTGCCCGCGATGAAGGCGTCCCAGGCCAGCTTGTGCACGCCCTCGTGGCCGACCCCGTGGCGGTGCGACATGAGGATCGCCACGTCGTCGCCGGTGTGCGAGATGGCGTGGTCGATGAGCAGGCCTTCGCCGAAGCGGCGCACGTGCTGGCGCACCGCGTCCAGCAGCCGCGCCGAGGGCGCGATGTGGCCGCCGATGGAGCCGATGTCGGCCTTGATGACGGACAGCGTGATCTTCATGGCAACTCCTCGGGCGCGCGCCGATGCGGCGCCTACATGGGGATCGGGGTGAGTGCGTCTTCCTCGAGCTCGATCTGCCGCGGCGAGATCCGCGACACCTCGGTCAGCTCGGCGGCGAGGTAGCCGGTCACGTCGTCGGCGGTCACCACGCCGAGCAGCGACCCGCGGGCGTCGACGACCGGCAGCCGGCGGATGCCCTGGCTGCGCATGTGCCAGATCGCGTCGTAGACCGCCTCGGACTCCAGCACCGTGCGAAGCTCGTCGCTCATCACGTCGGCGGCGCTCAGCATCTCGGGGCTCACGCCCTTGGCCATCACCTGCACGACCAGGTCGCGGTCGGTGACGATGCCCACCGGCACGCTCTTGCCGTCAGTGCCGTCCACCACGATCAGGTCGCCCACGTGGTATTGGCGCATGAGCTGGGCCATCTCCAGCGCACTCGCATGGCGCGAACAGGTCACGACCTCGCGTGTGCAGATCTCCAGGACGTTCATGCAGTGCTCCTTCGGTCGTTCGGCATGGGGTGCCGTCGCATGTCCACCGCTTGCTCAACCGTAGGCGCGTGGCGCGGCGCCGTCATTGCGAACGATCAAATCGCACCGACGAAGCGAGCCGCAACATCGCCTTGCGCCTTCGACGGGAGAGCCCCATGCCGACACGCTTCATCCGCTGGTTTTCAGAGCTCGGCGCGGCCGACGTGCCGCTGGTGGGCGGCAAGAACGCCTCGCTGGGCGAGATGGTTCGCGAGCTCGGCTCTCAGGGCGTGCGCGTGCCCAACGGCTTCGCCGTCACCGCCGAGGCCTATCGCCACGTGCTCGAGCGCGCCGGCGCCTGGCAGCCGCTGCAGGCCGCGCTCGACGGCCTGAAGGTGCAGGACGTGGACGACCTCGCGCGGCGCGCCCAGCGCGCGCGCGAAATCGTCGCCGGCGCCGCCCTGCCTCCCGAGCTGGTGGCCGAGATCCGCGCCGCCTATGCGCAGCTGCGCGAGCAGTACGGCGAGGACGCGACCATGGCGGTGCGCAGCTCGGCCACGGCGGAAGACCTGCCCACCGCCAGCTTCGCCGGCCAGCACGAGACCTTCCTCAACATCGCGGGCGAGGCGCGCCTGCTCGACGCGGTGCGCCTGTGCTTCGCCAGCCTGTTCAAGGACCGCGCGATCGCCTATCGGGCCGAGCGCGGCATCGACCACTTCAAGGTCTACCAGTCGGTGGGCGTGATGAAGATGGTGCGCTCCGACCGCGCGTCCAGCGGCGTGATCTTCACCCTCGACACCGAGACCGGTTTTCGCGACGTCGTGTTCCTCACCGGCGCCTACGGCCTGGGCGAGAACGTGGTGCAAGGCACCGTCGACCCCGACGAGTTCTACGTCTTCAAGCCGACCTTCGAAGCCGGGCACCGCAGCGTGCTGCGGCGCAAGCTCGGCGGCAAGGAGATCCGCATGGTCTACGCCAAGGGCGCCGGGCGCGACACCACGCGCAACGTGCCCACCGCGCGCGAGGATCAGGCGCGCTACTGCATCAGCGACGACGAGGTGCTGGCGCTGGCCGACGCGGCGATCCGCATCGAGCGCCACTACAGCGCCAAGGCCGGCACGCCCACGCCCATGGACATCGAGTGGGCCAAGGACGGCGTCGACCAACAGCTCTACATCGTGCAGGCGCGCCCGGAGACCGTCGCCTCGCGCAAGCCGATCGGGCAGGTCGAGGAATACCGGCTGGGCGCCAAGGGCAAGGTGTGCGTGAGCGGGCGGGCGGTGGGCGGCAAGATCGCCGCGGGCCGCGCGCGCGTGGTCACCGACATCGCGCTGCTCGACCAGTTCCGCCCGGGCGAGGTGCTGGTGGCCGACACCACCATGCCCGACTGGGGCACGGTGATGAAGATCGCCGCCGCGGTGGTGACCAACCGCGGCGGGCGCACCTGCCACGCCGCGATCGTGGCGCGCGAGCTGGGCATCCCGGCCGTCGTCGGCTGCGACCACGCCACCACCACGATCCGCACCGGCGACGAGATCACCGTCTCGTGCGCGGAGGGCAGCGTCGGCCGGGTGTACACGGGCGCACTGCCCTTCACCACCACCCGCACCGACGTGTCGGCGCTGCGGCGCCCGAGCACGCACTTGATGGTCAACATCGGCAACCCGGACATCGCCTTCCAGACCGCCTTGCTGCCCAACGACGGCGTCGGCCTGGCGCGCATGGAGTTCATCGTCGCCGAGCACATCCGCGCGCACCCGATGGCGCTGGTGCATCCGGAAAAGGTGGACGACCCAGCCGTGCGCGACGAGATCGCACGGCTCACGCACGGCCACGCCACACCGGCCGACTACTTCGTGCGGCAGCTCGCCGAGGGCGTGGCGACCATCGCCGCCGCCTTCCACCCCAAGCCGGTGATCGTGCGCATGTCGGACTTCAAGACCAACGAGTACGCCAGCCTGCTCGGCGGGCGCTGGTTCGAGCCGACCGAGGCCAATCCGATGATCGGCTTTCGCGGCGCCTCGCGCTACGCGCATCCGGCCTATGCCGAGGGCTTCGCGCTCGAATGCGCCGCGATGAAGCGGGTGCGCGACGACATGGGGCTCACCAACGTCAAGCTGATGATCCCGTTCTGCCGCCGCGTCGAGGAAGGCGAGCGGGTGCTGCAGGCGATGGCCGGCCACGGGCTGGCGCGCGGCGCCAATGGGTTGGAGATCTACGTCATGTGCGAGATCCCCAACAACGTGATCCAGATCGACGCCTTCGCGCAGCTCTTCGACGGCTTCTCGATCGGCTCGAACGACCTCACGCAGCTTGCGTTGGGCGTGGACCGCGACTCCGACATCGTCGCCTTCGACTTCGACGAGCGCGACCCGGGCGTCAAGGCGCTGATCCGCCAGACCGTCGAGGGCGCGCGCCGCAATCACCGCCATGCCGGCATCTGCGGCCAGGCGCCCTCGGACTACCCCGAGATGGCCGAGTACCTGGTCGAGCTGGGCATCGACTCGATGAGCGTCACCCCCGACACCCTGCTCAAGATCACGCGCGACGTGCTCGAGGTGGAGGCGAGGCTCGGGCGCGCGCCGCGCGAGCGTGCGCCCGCGAGCGGCGCGAGGAGAAACGCATGAACCGCAGGCAACCGATCTCCACCCTCATGCAGCGGCCGGTGAACTCGGCCGGCTTCGACGACACGCTGGCCGCGGTGCGCGCGCAGATGAGCGCGAAGAACCTGTCGTGGCTGCCGGTGGTCGAGGCCAACGGGACACCCCTGGGCGTGATCAGCGCGACCGACCTGCTGCGACTGCACGCCGAGGGCAAGGATCCGGACACCACGCGCGCCTGGCAGCTGTGCAGCTACAAGCCGCTGTGCGTCACGCCGGACACGGCGCTGGGCGAGGTGGCGCGGCGCATGGTCGAGCAGCACATCCACCATGTGGCCGTGGTCGATGCGACCGGGCTGGTCGGCGTGGTGTCGTCGCTGGACTTCGTGCGCAGCTTCGCCACGCCGGCGCCCGATTAACCCCCCCGCGGCTCAGCGGCGATGCCGCAGCGCGGCCAACGCGGCCTGCGCATCGCGCCGCGGCGCTGCGGCTCCCGTCAGCGGCATCGGGGCGCTGGCTGCACCGCTGCGGGCGGCATCGAGCGCGGCGATCACCTCGTCGTCGCCGACCTGATGGAAGTCTTCGTAATGCGCGCCGACGCCGCCGAAGAACTCGGGCTGCCGCAGGCACACCAGGTCGTCCACCGAGCGCTCCATCTGGCGCACCGTTTCCGCCGGCGCCACCGGCACGGCGAGCACCACGCGCGCCGGGCTTTGCCGCCACACCACCTGCAGCGCGGCGCGCATGGTGGAGCCGGTCGCGAGGCCGTCGTCGACCACGACCACCGTGCGCCCGGCCAGCGGCTCGCGCGCCGCCCCGCGCAGGTAGACGCGGCGGCGCCGCTCGATCTCCGCCAGTTGCTCGTTGGCGACGCGGGCGACGTAGGCGTGATCGGCACCCGACATCGACAGCGTCTCCTCGTCGACCACCACCGAGGGCGGCGTGCCCTCGGCCACCGCGGCCACCGCCAGCTCGGGCTGGTGCGGCGCGCCGATCTTGCGCACCAGCAGCAGGTCCAGCGGCGCGTGCAGCGCGCGCGCCACCTCGGCGGCCACAGGCACGCCGCCGCGCGGCAGCGCCAGCACGACCGGACGCGACAGGTGGCGCTCCAGCAGCGCCGCGGCCAGCAGGCGCCCTGCTTCCTCGCGATCACGGAACATGCAAGCCTCCTTGCGGCCCGGTGAATCAGGCGGTCAGCAATTCGGCGACACCGCGCCCAGTTGCTGGACCGCCCACTGCCTCGCGCGCGCGATCGCGATGCGGATCGCGCGGCCTTCGTCCATGCCCTCGCTCAGCAAGGCGTTGGCGATGGCGATCGCCTTGCGCCGCACCCACGAAGGCAGGTGCTGCATCGAGGGCGGATAACGGTCTTCTGTCCAGGGCATGACGACGTCCCCCTTCGATCCACTCTAGGAAGGCCGTGCCCGCGCGTGTTGACCTGGCGCAGGAAAGCGCCCCGCGCGCGCCGGCTGCGCCACGTCAACCCGCCACCTGCCTTCGCACCCAACAATGGGCTTGCCCGTGCGGCGGCCGGCCGGCGGGCGTCTCGCAGATCCGGTCCCGAAAGAGCGTCATGTACCAACGAATCCTCGTCCCGCTCGATGGCAGCGCCACGGCCGAACGCGGGCTGCGTGAGGCGATCGGCCTGGCGGCCGAGCACCAGGCCACGCTGCACCTGATGCACGTGGTCGACGACTTCCCGATGATGATCGGCACGGTCTCGATCGAAGGCGTCGAAGACACCCGCAAGCAGTTGCATCGCCAGGGCGAGCTGCTGCTGGCCAAGGCGCACAGCGCCGCGCGCGAAGCGGGCACCATGGCCGAGACCGTCGTGCGCGAGGTGACGCGCGAGAGCATCGCCGACGCGATCGTCGACGAGGCGCGCAGCGCCGGCTGCGACCTGATCGTGATGGGCACCCACGGCCGCCGCGGCCTGAGCCGCCTCACCATGGGCAGCGACGCCGAGCTGGTGGTGCGCTCCAGCCCGGTGCCCGTGCTGCTGGTGCGCCAGGAAGAAGCCACCGCCTGAGCGCTTCGTCGCGAGGGTGGCCCGCTGGCGCGGGTGCCGTACGATGGCCGCAACTTTGTGACCGACCATGCCCCGCTTTGCCGCCAACCTCTCGACGATGTACACGGAGCACGACTTCCTCGACCGTTTTGCGGCCGCGGCGAAGGACGGCTTTGGAGCGGTCGAGTACCTCTTCCCCTACGCCTTCGAGGCTGCAGAGCTCGCCTCGCGCCTGCGCGACAACGGCTTGTCGCAGGTGCTTTTCAATGCGCCGCCCGGCGACTGGGACGGCGGCGAGCGGGGGCTCGCCGCGCTGCCCGGCCGCGAGGAGGAGTTCCGCCGCGGCTTCGTCGAGCAGGTCCTGCCCTGCGCGCAGGCGCTGCATTGCCCGCGCGTGCACCTCATGGCAGGCGTGCTGCCCGCGGGCGCCGACCGCGCGCGGCACCGTGCCGCGTACCTCGACAACCTGGCCTGGGCGGCACGCCAGGCGCCGCACCTCGAGCTGCTGATCGAGCCGATCAACCTGCGCGACATGCCCGGCTACTTCCTCAACCGGCAGGACCACGCGCACGAGATCGTGCAGGAGGTGGGTGCGCCCAACCTCAAGGTGCAGATGGACCTGTACCACTGCCAGGTCGTCGAGGGCGACCTCGCGACGAAGCTGCGCCGCTACCTGCCCAGCGGCCGCGTGGGCCACCTGCAGATCGCGGGCGTGCCCGAGCGGCACGAACCCGACGTCGGCGAGATCAACTACCGCTACCTGTTCGCGCTGCTCGACAACCT
>DATFAY010000121.1:0-5723 GCA_035254085.1 Piscinibacter sp. | reverse complement strand
GTTCAGCATGGGCCCGTTGGGCTCGCACATTGCGCACATCGGGATCGAGCTGACCGACAGCCCCTATGTGGCCGTCAACATGAAGATCATGACCCGCATGGGCCGCGCCGTGTACGACGCGCTGGGCATGGAAGGCAAGTTCGTGCCTTGCGTGCACACGGTGGGCGCGCCGCTGGAGCCCGGGCAGGCGGATGTGAAGTGGCCCTGCAACAAGACCAAGTACATCGTCCACTACCCCGAGACGCACGAGATCTGGTCCTATGGCTCCGGCTACGGCGGCAACGCACTGCTGGGCAAGAAGTGCTTCGCGCTGCGCATCGCCTCCACCATGGGGCGCGACCAGGGCTGGCTGGCCGAGCACATGCTGATTCTTGGCGTGACCAACCCCCAAGGCAAGAAGTACCACGTGGCCGCGGCCTTCCCGAGTGCCTGCGGCAAGACGAACTTCGCGATGCTGATCCCGCCCAAGGGCTTCGAGGGCTGGAAGGTCACCACCATCGGCGACGACATCGCCTGGATCAAGCCGCATGCCGACGGCAAGATGTACGCCATCAATCCCGAGGCCGGCTATTTCGGCGTGGCGCCCGGCACCAACACGCAGACCAACCCCAACTGCATGGCCAGCCTGGACAAGAACGTAATCTTCACGAACGTCGCGCTGACCGATGACGGCGACGTCTGGTGGGAAGGCATGGGCCCCGCTCCCGCGCACCTGACCGATTGGCAGGGCAAGGACTGGACGCCGGAGCTCGCCGCGCAGACCGGCGCCAAGGCTGCCCACCCCAACGCGCGCTTTACCGTGGCCGCGATCAACAACCCCGCGCTTGACAGCGCCTGGGATGACCCCGAGGGCGTCCCGATCGACGCGTTCATCTTCGGCGGCCGCCGCTCGACCACCGTGCCGCTGGTGACCGAGGCGCGCAACTGGGTCGAAGGCGTCTACATGGCGGCGACCATGGGTTCGGAAACCACGGCTGCCGTGATCGGCCAGCAAGGCGTCGTGCGCCGCGACCCGTTCGCCATGCTGCCCTTCACCGGCTACAACATGAGCGACTACTTCCAGCACTGGCTGGACATGGGCCGCGCGCTGGAGCAGCGCGGCGCCAGGCTGCCCAAGATCTATTGCGTCAACTGGTTCCGCAAGGGGCCGGACGGCAAGTTCGTCTGGCCGGGCTATGGCGAGAACATGCGGGTCCTGAAGTGGATGGTCGACCGGGTCGAGGGCCGTGCGCACGGCGTGGACAACGCCTTCGGCATCACCCCCGCCTACGAGGACCTGCAGTGGAAGGGCATGGCCTTCACGCCGGCGCAGTTCGAGCAGGTCGACAGCATCGACCCCGTGGCCTGGAAAGCCGAACTGGCCCTGCACGGGCAGCTGTTCGAGCAGCTGGCCTACCACCTGCCGGTGGAACTCACCGAGACCAAGGCGAGGATCGAAGCCCGCCTGGGCTGACGCGCTTCGCGCCCCTGCGACAAGCCCGCCGCGTGCGGGCTTTTTGCTGGCCGCGCGGCCAGCCGCGTCCGTTATTCGATGCCGTGGGCTTGCTCGTGGCGGTCGGCGGCGGCGCGCAGATCGGCGGCGAAGCTGGGCTGCGAGCTGTACTGGTTGGCCAGGCGGCGCAGCCGGGCGGCGGCCTGCGCGGGGCTGTCTTCGCGCGGACGGAAGGCGGCTTCGAGGCGCGCCAGGAAGGCGGCGAACAGGCCGCCCAGCGGTTGCGCCAGGCGGGGCGCCCGGGTGCGCAGGCTGCTCTGCAGGGCGATGGTGATCATGGTCTGGTTCCTTGGGTGATGCGGGTAAACCCGTATATGGCGCAGTATAGGGTTTTCCCTAGGACTTTGCCAAGGACGGATTTGGCACATCGACGAGCCCCGCGCTCATGAGGGCCGTGCCCCGGGGCGCGGCCCGCTCTTGACGGCGCCGGTGCGTTCACGCATGCTTCGCCGAAGTGGTCTAGACCACTTTCTCCTCGAGGTCCACATGCACTCCAACGACATGAATCCGATCGCCGACGCGGCCATCCAGGGCGCGCGTCGCGCACCCGGCCGCGTGGTCCGCGCGCCCCGAGGCAGCACGCTGCACTGCAAGTCGTGGCTGACGGAAGCGGCGTTCCGCATGATCCAGAACAACCTCGACCCGGACGTGGCCGAGCGGCCCGAGGAGCTGGTGGTCTACGGCGGCATCGGCCGCGCCGCGCGCGACTGGGCCTCGTTCGACAAGATCCTCGAATGCCTGCGCGATCTGCAGGACGACGAGTCGCTCCTGATCCAGTCGGGCAAGCCGGTGGGCGTGTTCAAGACGCATCCCGACGCGCCGCGCGTGCTGCTGGCCAATTCCAACCTCGTGCCCAAGTGGGCGACCTGGGAGCACTTCAACGAGCTCGACCGCCGTGGCCTGATGATGTTCGGGCAGATGACCGCCGGCTCGTGGATCTACATCGGCACGCAAGGGATCGTGCAGGGCACTTACGAGACCTTCGCCGAGGCCGGCCGCCAGCACTACGGCGGCGACCTTGCCGGCCGCTGGATCCTCAGCGCCGGCCTGGGCGGCATGGGCGGAGCGCAGCCGCTGGCGGCGAGCTTTGCCGGCGCGGTGTCGCTGATCGTCGAATGCCAGCAGTCGAGCATCGACTTCCGGCTGCGCACCCGCTACCTCGACCGCCAGGCTCGCGACCTCGAAGAGGCACTGGCGCTCGTGCGCGAGCACACCGGGCGGCGCGAGGCCGTCTCCATCGGGCTGCTGGGCAACGCCGCCGAGGTGCTGCCCGAGCTGCTGCGGCGCGCCCAGGCGGGCGGCCCGCGGCCCGACATCGTCACCGACCAGACCTCCGCGCACGACCTCGTCAACGGCTACCTGCCCATCGGCTGGAGCGTCGACCAATGGCGGGCGGCGCAGCGCGACGCCACGCAGCACGCCGGCCTGGTGGCGGCGGCGGCACGCTCCTGCGCCGTGCACGTGCGGGCGATGCTGGGCTTTCACGCGATGGGCGTGCCCACCGTCGACTACGGCAACAACATCCGCCAGGTCGCGCACGACCAGGGCGTTGCCGACGCCTTCGATTTCCCCGGCTTCGTGCCGGCCTACATCCGGCCGCTCTTCTGCGAGGGCAAGGGGCCGTTCCGCTGGGTCGCGCTGTCGGGCGATCCCGAGGACATCCGCAAGACCGACCGCAAGCTCAAGCAGCTCTTTCCGGACAACCACCACGTGCATCGCTGGCTCGACATGGCGGGCGAGCGAATCGCCTTCCAGGGTCTGCCTGCGCGCATCTGCTGGCTGGGGCTGGGCGAGCGGCATCGCGCGGGGCTCGCGTTCAACGAGATGGTGAAGAGCGGCGAGCTGAAGGCGCCGATCGTGATCGGCCGCGACCACCTGGACACCGGCTCGGTGGCCAGCCCCAACCGCGAGACCGAGGGCATGAAGGACGGCACCGATGCGGTGTCGGACTGGCCGCTGCTGAACGCCCTCCTGAACACGGCCGGCGGCGCGACCTGGGTGTCGATCCACCACGGCGGCGGCGTCGGCATGGGCTACTCGCAGCATGCCGGCATGGTGATCGTGGCCGACGGCAGCGAGGCGGCCGCGCGACGGCTCGCGCGCGTGCTGGTCAACGACAGCGCCAGCGGCGTGATGCGCCATGCCGATGCCGGCTATGAACTGGCCGTGCAGACCGCGCGCGCCCAGGGCCTCAAGCTGCCGATGGTCGGCTCGTGAGCGCCGAGCTGATCCCCATCGACACGCTGACGCCGCAGCGCTGGAAGAACGGCGCCGGCCACACGCGCGAACTCGCGATCGAGCCGCGCGGCGCCTCGCTGGACGGCTTCGACTGGAGGCTGAGCGTGGCCGAGGTCGCCGGCGACGCACCGTTCTCCGCCTACCCCGGCATCGACCGCTGCCTCGTCGTGCTGTGCGGCGCCGGCATGCTGCTGCAGCCGAAGGGCGCCGAGCCCCTGCGCCTCGATGCGGCGTCGCCGCCCTTCGCGTTTCCGGGCGAGGAGGCGCTCGATGCACGGACCATCGACGGCCCGTGCGTCGACTTCAACGTCATGACACGGCGCGGACGCTGGTCGGCCGAGGTGGCACGCGTCGATGGCCCGTGCCGCGTCGGCGCCGCGCCCGTTCTGCTCGTGCTGTGCGGCGCAGGATCGCTGCGGGCGGCGGCAGCGGGCGAGGCCGCGCACCCGCTGCAGGCGATGCAGGCGCTCTTGTGGCGCGACGGCGCACCTGCGGTTCGAATCGATCCACTCACGGCGGACTGCCGCGCGCTGTGGGTGCGCCTGTGGCCATGATGGCGCCACCGAATCCGGCCCGCTCGCTCGTCGCGCCGCACGCACTGCTGCCGCAGGGCTGGGCGGCCCAGGTGCTGCTGGCCTGGGATGCGGCGGGCACGCTGGTCGAGGTCACGCCAGGCGCGACGGCGGGCGGCGCCATGCCGCGCGCGCCGGGGGTCGTGCTGCCCGGCATGCCCAACCTGCACTCGCATGCCTTCCAGCGCGCCTTCGCCGGCCTCACGGAGGTCCGCGCCGACGGCGAGGACAGCTTCTGGCGCTGGCGCGAGCACATGTACCGCTTCGCGGCGGGCCTCACGCCCGACCTGCTCGAGGACATCGCGACGCAGCTGTACGTCGAGATGCTGCGCGCCGGCTACACCTCGGTGTGCGAATTCCATTACGTGCACCACGACCGCGACGGCCGCCCGTACGCGACGCGTGCCGAGATGGCGCTGCGCCTGTCGGCGGCGGCACGTCGCGCGGGCATCGGCCTCACGCTGTTGCCGGTGCTCTACCAAGCGAGCGGCTTCGGCGGCGCGCCGGCGCGACCCGAGCAGCGACGCTTCGTCGACACCGTCGAAGGCGTGCTGCACCTGGTCGAGGACCTGCGAGGCCTGGCCGAGTGCGTCGGCCTGGCGCCGCATTCGCTGCGGGCGGTGCCGCCGGCGGCGCTGCGCGAGGCGATCGCCGGGCTCGATCGCATCGACCCGCGCGCACCGATTCATCTGCACATCGCCGAGCAGCAGCGCGAGGTCGACGACTGCCTCGCCTGGAGCGGCCGGCGTCCGCTGCGATGGCTGCTCGACGAGCTGCCGCTCGATGGTCGCTGGTGCCTGGTGCACGCCACGCACGCGGACGCCGGCGAACTGCGCGCCATCGCGGCTGCCGGCGCGACCGTGGGCCTGTGTCCGACCACCGAGGCGAACCTGGGTGACGGCATCTTCCCGGCGGCCGACTACCTTGCCACCGGCGGCGCGTGGGGCATCGGCTCGGACAGCCACGCGAGTGTCGACGTGGCCGAGGAGTTGCGGCTGCTGGAATACGGCCAGCGACTGCTGCGCCAGCGCCGCAACGTGCTCGCGTCGGCGGCGCGGCCGGATGTGGCCGAGCGACTGTGGCTGGATGCCGTCGCGGGCGGAGCTCGCGCCAGCGGGCGGCCGATCGGCGGCCTCGCCGTCGGGCAGCGCGCCGACTTCCTGGTGCTCGACAGCGGGTCCGCCTGGCAAGGCCTCGATGCGGGCCAGGTGCTTGCGAGCCATGTCTTCGCGCACCACGGCGAACGCGCGCTGCGCGAGGTGTGGGTGGGCGGCGAGCGGCGCGTGGCCGATGGCGAGCATCCGCTGGCACGGGAGTCGCAACGGCGCTTCGTCGCGGCCCGCGCGCAACTGCTGGACGGAGTCTGAGCGAATGAACTTCGACGTCCTGCTGCACGACGTGCGCATCGTGAGTGCGGTGGA
>DATFAY010000120.1:0-3642 GCA_035254085.1 Piscinibacter sp. | reverse complement strand
GCGCGGGCGTCGACGCGCGCACCCAGGCGTGCCAGCAGCAGGAACGAGCCGACCAGCTTGCGGTGCAGGAACATCGTCTCCGCAGGCGGCGCGCGGCGCAGGAGCCCCTGGCGCATGACGAGGTCGAGGGTCAGCGTGCGGGCCCGTGCCGCCAGGCCCGACGCGGCGAAGTCGTAGCGACCTCGATGGCGCAAGGGCTCGCAGACCAGCAGGATCACGTCGAGCACGGCGCGCACGGCTTCGGGCGAGTCGGCGGCGTCGATGTAGCCGATATCGGCCACGGCACGAGAAAGCGCCTCGCGGTCGTCGTCGACGATCGCCCGAGTCACGCGCACGTAATTAGCAACGAACGCCTCGCTGAAGGCCTGCGTCGCGCCGAAGTCGAGCAGCGCGATGCGCCGGCTTGCGGGCAGGTACAGGTAGTTCGCGAAGTTCGGGTCGGTCTGCATCAGGCGGAACTCGAACAGCTCGCGGAACATCAGCCGTTCCATGTGCGAGCCGATGGCATCGCGCTCGGCCTGGGAGGTGTTGTCGCTGGACAGGCTCTCCAGCGGAACGCCCTCGATGAAGTCCATCGCGAGGATGCGCGTCGTGGTCAGGTCCGCGTGCACGCGGGGAACGACGAACGCCGGCTCGTCGGCGACCCAGCGCGAATAGGTCTCGATGAACCGGGCCTCCTGCAGGTAGTCGGCCTCCTGCGCCAGCTGCCGCTTGGCCTCGGCGGCGATGGCCGAGACGTCGAGCTCGACCGGAAGCAGGCTGAACAGCCGCAGCAGCGAGGCGACGTTGTCGACGTCGCTGTCGATCGATCGCGCAACCCCGGGGTACTGGATCTTCAAGGCGATGTCGCGGCCGTCGCGAGCGCGCACGCGATGGACCTGGCCGATCGACGCCGCGGCCACCGGCTCTTCGTCGAAGTCTTCGAACCGCGACGCCCAGCCCTTGCCGTACTCGCGCCCGAGGACGCGGTGCAGCTGCGCCGGGGGCATCGGCGCCGCCCCGGACCTCAATACGGCCAGGGCCTGGGCGAACTCGGGCGGCAGCACGTCGTCGCCTTGAAGCGAGATCATCTGCCCGAGCTTCATGGCCGCCCCACGCATCGTGGCGAGCCGCTTCGCCAGCCGTCGGGCATTGCCGGCGGAGAACAAGGCAGGGCTGCCCGGCGGCGTGGGCCGCGCCAGCCCGCGCAGGCCCTCGATCGCCGTGCCGGCGGCCAACTCGGCTGCCGCGATCCCGATGCGCGCCAGCCGGCCCCATCGGGTCTGAGGAACGGCAGCGGGTTTGCGTGGGCTCTTCAAGCGTGCGCTCGCGTGTGTGGACGAGCCATTGTGAGCGCAGTGCGCGGGCCCACGGGCGAGGTCGGTGCCGGCATGACCGTGCCGCTCGCTGCGGCACGGTCCGGCTGCGTCAGCCACGGTGCCGTCGCAGCGCGCGCATCCGCCACGCACCGAACATCATGACCAGCGCGAGTGCCGCGCCGCAGAGATGGAGCGCCACGCCGACGCCGAAGGCCTGCACGAGGGCGCCGGCAGCGACACCCGAGGCGGCCGGAACCACCTGCGAAATGATGGTGTACATGCTGACCACGCGGCCGCGCACCGCATCCTCGGCGTTGGCCTGGATGCCGGCGACGATCAGCGACAACGCGAGCCCGCCGGCCACGCCGACGGCACACAGCAGGGCGACCGCGATGCCCGCGGCGTGCACCGCACCGAGGGCCGCCAGCGCCAGGCCGGCCAGCGTCGTGGCGGCGAAGATCGCGTGGCCATGGTGCACGCGGCGCGCCGTGACGAGGGCGAGCACGCCGCCGACGATGAGCGAAAGCGCGAGCGTGCCGAGGAAGCCGCCGCGTTGCAGTTCATTCAGGCCGAGCTGCGCGGCCGCCAGCTTGGGCAGCAGGACCGTCATCGGCCCCATCGCCAGGTAGCCGGCCATGGCCGCCAGCATCAGCTGCATGAGCAGCGGTCGCGCCCGCACGGCCGCGACGCCATCGCGGATGTCGGCGAGCACCGGCTGGTGCGCCCGTTCACTGCGGCGCGTGCGCACGGCCAGCAGCGCCAGCGAGGACAGCGCGAACAGCAGCGCAGCTCCGATGAACACGCCGGGCCAGCCCACGGTGCGGCGCAGCAGCGCGATCGCCACGGGCCCGAGGCCGAAGCCCAGCATCACCAGCAGGTTGAACAGGACCGACGCGGGCTTGAGCTCCTGGGCGCTGGCGATCTGCCCAAGCGTGGCCATGCGCGCCGGGGCGACGAAAGACCAGCCGACGCCGGCCAGCGCCGCTGCGGCCACCAGCAACGGCACGCGCGCGCCCGCATCAGCGACGGCACGATCTCCCAGCCACAGCAGGCACGCGGCCAGCATGAACAAGGCCTGCGCCGCCTGGATCAGGCGCCCCGGCGCAAGACGATCGCACAGCACGCCGGCATACCAGCCCAGCACGATCGGCGGGCCGAAGCACAGTCCGAAGCCGATGCCCGACAGAAGATCGGAGCCGATCACTTCCTGCGCATAGATGATCACCGAGTAGTTGATCATGTGGCCGGCGGTGAAGGCCGCCAGACACGACAGGTAGAAGCACCGGTGGCGCAGGAAGATCATTTCGACGCCGTGGCGCTCTGCACTCGGATCAGGGTCGGCTGCCCGTCCTCCACGTGCCAGCTCGGGAAGCTCGACGTCGAGGTGTACACGGTGCCGTCTTCGGCGATCTCGATGTCGCGCGTGAACGCGACGCGGCGCGGCAGCGGCACCTGGCGCCAGGTCTGCGTCTTGATGTCCAGCGCGTACAGCGAGTCCGACTGGTTGCCGTTCACCCAGACGACGCCTCGGCGCTTGTCGACGTTCAGTGCATAGGGCGTTTCGCTGCCCTTGGGCCGCACCGGCAGGTCGAAGCGGGTGAAGCGGCCGCTCTTCGGGTCGTAGCGCACGATCGCCGATTCGGCGAAGGCGCCGATCCACAGCTTGCCTTCGCCGTCGCTGCGCAGTCGGCGCGGGCCGACGAAGGGCGTGGACACCATCGTGATCTTCCCCGTCGCGGGGTCGAGGCGGCCGATCTCGTTGGTGTGCAGGCGCGCGAACCACACGCTGCCATCGGGCGTGATGTCGATGCCATAGGGCAGCGGCACGCCGGTCGACATGCGGTCGACGGGCAGCCAGTTGGCCAGCGGCACGCCCCAGCTCATGAGCTTGAAGAGCGGTCGGATCAGCGACACCGTGAGCCGCTCGCGCGCGCCCCGGGTGGGCAGGTCGTGCAGCGTGAAGCGCCCGCTCTGGCGGTCGAACATCGCGATCTGGTTCGACAGCGCCAGCGTGAACCACACGCGGTCCTGCGCATCGATGCGGATGGTGTGCGGGTAGAAGCCGCCGCCGATCTCGTGCAGCGTGAAGGCCTTGGTCTTCGGGTCGAACTCGACCAGCCGCTGCTGCGCCGACGGCGTGATGAAGATGTGCCCGTCGCGCGCCGATTGCGCGAGCGAGTGGGCATTCGACGTGCTGTCGTGGCGCGGGAAGTCCTTCAGCCGCGCCGCCAGCAGGCCGCCCGGCTTGTCGCCCTCGCGGTGCGGGATCTTGTACACCGTGACCTCGTTGCTGCGCGGGTCGATCTGGTAGAGCCGGTCCTGGATGTTGTCGGCCACGTAGACC
>DATFAY010000119.1:0-2123 GCA_035254085.1 Piscinibacter sp. | reverse complement strand
CGACGGTGTCGCCCGCGCGGGCGATGTGCTCAAGCTGATCCAGTTCACGCAGCAGCATCGCGCCCTGTCGGCGATGGTGCTGGGCGGCGCCACCGACGGCGCGGGCGCGCGCGAGGGCAAGGCGCGCCAGGTCGAGCTCGCGCTGCAGCAGGCGCGCGTCGCGGCGCAAAGCCTGGACGGCGCCGACCTCGTCGCCCGGGTCGATGCCATCGAGCGGAACTGGCGCGCGCTGGCGGCCGGCGTGTCGGGCAAGTCGATCACGGGGCAGCAGAGCAACGGCAGGCACATCGACCTCGTGGCCGAGGAACTGCAGCTGCTCGATGGCGTCGTGGACGTGTCGACCCTGGCCCTGGATCCGAAGGCCGGCACCTCGCATCTGATCGGCGCGGTGCTCCGAGACGCGCCGGTCCTGTCTGAAAACCTGGGGCAGCTGCGAGCCCGGGGTGCGCTGCTGCTGGCCCAGGGAGGCGATGCGGCCCGCGACGACCTGGTGCGCATGGGATCTCTTCTGGACCTGACCCGCCTGCATGCGCGCACCTTGCAGGCGGGATTCGACAAGGCGATCGCGGCCGATCCGACCCTTCGGCCGGCCATCGAGCGGCCGGTGGCCGCCGCGGCGGCCGGCGCTGACGAGGTCGTGAAGCTGGCCGACGAAAAGATCGTCCACGCCGAGCACCTCACGTTGCAGGCGGCTGAATACGTGGGCGTGACGACGCGCGTGATCGACGCGCAGTTCGAGATGATCGCCGTGGCGTTCAAGGCCCTCGACGACGCGCTGGCCCAGCGGGTGTCGCAAGCGTGGCTGAATCTCATGCTGGTTGCCGGCTCCATCGCCGCGTTCGCAGCCATGGCCACAGCCGTCATCGTCGTGGTCTCGGGCACGACCACGCGGTCGATCGCCCGTGCCCTGCAGGTGGCGCAAACGGTCGCGGCAGGCGACCTCACTTGCTGCGTCGAGGCGACGAGCCGCGACGAAGTCGGCCAGTTGCTGCACGCATTGAAGACGATGAACGAGAGCCTGGTCGGCATCGTCAGCAGCGTGCGCCACAGCAGCGACTCGATCGCCACGGGCAGCTCGCAGATCTCGGCCGGCAACGCCGACCTGAGCCAGCGCACCGAGGAGCAGGCGAGCAACCTGCAGCAGACGGCGGCCTCGATGGAACAGCTCACCTCGACCGTGAAGCAGAACTCGGACACCGCGCGTCAGGCGAACCAGCTGGCGATGGTCGCCAGCGGTGCCGCGGCGCAGGGCGGCGAGATCGTGGCCCAGGTGGTCGACACGATGCAGCTCATCGCCGCGAGCTCCAGGCGCATCGCCGACATCATCGGCGTGATCGACGGCATCGCCTTCCAGACCAACATCCTGGCGCTCAATGCCGCGGTGGAAGCCGCGCGCGCAGGCGAGCAGGGCCGCGGCTTCGCGGTCGTGGCGGCGGAAGTGCGCAATCTCGCGCAGCGCAGCGCGAACGCGGCCAAGGAGATCAAGACCCTCATCGGCGACAGCGTCGAGAAGGTCGATGCCGGCTCGCGGCTGGTCGACGACGCCGGGCGCTCGATGCAGGACATCGTGACGCAGGTGAAGCGCGTCACCGACCTGATCGCCGAGATCAGCGCCGCCAGCATCGAGCAGGCCCAGGGCATCGGCCAGGTGGGCGATGCCGTCACCCAGCTCGACCAGGTGACGCAGCAGAACGCCGCTCTGGTGGAGGAGTCCGCCGCCGCCGCCGAGAGCCTGAGCCAGCAGGCCGCACGCCTCGCCCAGGTGGTCGACGTGTTCAAGCTGGCGTAGGCGACCTCGCGCTTCGCGCGGCAGACGAGCCGCTGCGCCATCGAAGCGCGCCGGTTGCGTGCGCCGGGCCCGTCGAGTAAAACCGGTCTTCCGTCACCCCCCGACCGCAGGTGCGCGCATGGAATCGACCGCTAGGCTCAATGCCGATTCGCTGGGCATCGTCGAGTCGGTGATCATGGGCATCGCGGGCACGGCGCCCGCCTACAGCATCGAGATCACCACCTCCACCATCATCGGCACGGCGGGAACGCTCTCGCCGGCGAGCATCCTGGTGTGCGGACTCATCATGTTCGGCATCGCGTTCGCGTTCATCAACCTGAACCGTGCGCTGGCG
>DATFAY010000118.1:0-2985 GCA_035254085.1 Piscinibacter sp. | reverse complement strand
TTCGAGGTCACGCCGGCGATGCTCAAGGAATCGGCCTACGGCCTGGGCTCGACGACCTGGGAAGTCGTCTTCCGCGTCGTGCTGCCCTACACGAAGACCGGCGTCATCGGCGGCATCATGCTGGGCTTGGGCCGCGCGCTGGGCGAGACCATGGCGGTCACCTTCGTGATCGGCAACGCCAACCAGCTGAACGGCCCGTCCCTGTTCGAGGCGGCCAACAGCATCACCTCGGTGCTCGCCAACGAGTTCGCCGAGGCCGGCGAGGGGCTGCACCAGGCGTCGCTGCTGTACCTCGCGCTGGTGCTGTTCTTCATCACCTTCGTCGTGCTGGCGCTGTCCAAGCTGCTGCTGGCGCAACTGCGCAAGGGCGAGGGGGCTCGGGCATGAACGGCGCTTCATCGAGCATCGAAGCCGGACGGCTGGCCAAGCATCGGCGCCGCAAGCTGGTCAACGCCGTCGCGCTCAGCCTGTCGATGGCGGCCATGGCCTTCGGCTTGTTCTGGCTGATCTGGATCCTGATCGAGACGGTGCACCTGGGCATCGGCGGGCTCTCGCTTGCCACCCTGACCCAGATGACGCCGCCGCCGCAGGCCGAGACCGGCGGCCTTGCCAACGCCATCTTCGGCTCGCTGCTGATGGTGAGCCTGGCCACGCTGGTGGGAACGCCCATCGGCGTGCTGGCGGGCATCTACCTCGCCGAGTACGGCCAGAAGACCTGGCTTGGCAGCGCCACGCGCTTCATCAACGACATCCTGTTGTCGGCCCCTTCGATCGTCATCGGCCTGTTCATCTACGCGGTGTTCGTAGCGCGCATGAAGACCTATTCCGGCCTGGCCGGCGCACTTGCGCTGGCGCTGATCGTCATCCCGGTGGTGATTCGCACGACCGAGAACATGCTGAGCCTCGTCCCCAACGCGTTGCGCGAAGCCGCCTACGCACTGGGCACGCCGAAGTGGAAGGTCATCTCGAGCGTCACGCTGAAGGCCGCCCGCGCCGGCGTGATGACCGGCATCCTGCTCGCCTTCGCGCGCATCGCCGGCGAGACGGCACCCCTGTTGTTCACTGCGCTGTCCAACCAGTTCTGGTCGGCCAGCCTCTCCGCGCCGATGGCCAACCTGCCGGTGACCATCTTCAAGTTCGCGATGAGCCCCTACGAAAACTGGCAGAAGCTCGCCTGGGCCGGCGTGTTCCTGATCACGCTGGGCGTGCTCGGCCTGAACATCCTCGCGCGCGTTATGTTCCGCAACAAGCATTGAGAGACATTCGACCATGGACGCACGAGTCGACCTGCCCGTGACCGAGAAACCCAAGCTCTCGGTGCGCGATCTCAACTTCTACTACGGCGGCTTCCAGGCGCTCAAGCACATCAACCTGGACATCCCGGAGAACAAGGTCACCGCCTTCATCGGGCCGTCCGGCTGCGGCAAGTCGACCTTGCTGCGGACCTTCAATCGCATGTTCGAGCTCTATCCGGAGCAGCGCGCCGAGGGCGAGATCATCCTCGACGGCGAGAACATCCTGCGCTCCAAGCGGGACGTGTCGTTGATTCGCGCCAAGGTGGGCATGGTGTTCCAGAAGCCGACCCCGTTTCCGATGTCGATCTACGACAACATCGCGTTCGGCGTGCGCCTGTTCGAGACGCTGCCGCGCATCGAGATGGACGAGCGCGTCGAGTGGGCGTTGAAGAAGGCGGCCCTGTGGAACGAGGTGAAGGACAAGCTGCACCAGAGCGGCTCGGGCCTCTCCGGCGGGCAGCAGCAGCGCCTGTGCATTGCCCGGGGCATCGCGATCAAGCCCGAAGTGCTTCTGCTCGACGAACCGTGCTCTGCGCTGGATCCAATTTCGACCGGCAAGATCGAAGAGCTCATCCACGAACTCAAGAGCGACTACACCGTGGTGATCGTGACGCACAACATGCAGCAGGCGGCGCGCACTTCGGACTACACGGCCTACATGTACCTCGGTGACCTCATCGAGTTCGGGCCGACCTCGGACCTCTTCATGAAGCCGAAGAAGAAGGACACCGAGGATTACATCACCGGGCGTTTCGGTTGAGCAGCCCCTGACAGGAGCAGTCATCATGGTCGACAAGCACCTTTCCACCCAATTCGACGCCGAGCTGAGCGGCATCTCCACCCGCGTCCTCGAGATGGGCGGGCTGGTGGAGTCGCAAGTCGCGCAGGCCATCTACGCGCTCACCAACTTCAGCGGCGAGACGGCGTCGCAGGTGCTGACGCAGGAGGAGACGGTCAACGCGATGGAGATGGAGATCGACCGCGATCTCTCCACCATCATCGCGAGGCGGCAGCCCACCGCGCGCGACCTGCGCCTGCTCATCGCGATCAGCAAGACCATCGCCAACCTCGAGCGTGTGGGCGACGAGGCGGCGCGCATCGCGCGCACGGTGCAGCGGCTCATCAACAGCGGCGTCTCCAGCCGCATGCGCCTGCCGGTGAGCGACCTCGCGTTCGAATCGGAGCTGGCGATCAAGCAGTTGCGAAAGGCGCTCGATGCGTTCGCCCGCCTCGACATCGAGCGCGCCCTCGAGGTGCTCAAGCAGGACGACCAGATCGACCAGGAGTTCGAGGGCCTGATGCGCAAGCTCATCACCTTCATGATGGAAGACCCGCGCACCATCTCGTCGAGCATCGACCTGGTGTTCGTGGCCAAGGCGATCGAGCGCGTGGGCGACCACGCCAAGAACCTGGCCGAGGTCATCATCTACGTCGTCAAGGGCACCGACGTGCGGCACAACCCGTTGTCCACCGTCGAGACGATGGTTCGCTGAGGAGCATGGCGATGAGTCGAGTCCTGATCGTCGAGGACGAGTCGGCGATTGCCGAGCTGATCTCGATCAACCTGCGGCATGCAGGCTACGAGGCGACGATCGCCGCGACGGCCGACCAGGCGCAGTCCGAGGTCGACCGCGTGCTGCCCGACTTGATCGTGCTCGACTGGATGCTGCCCGGCCAGTCCGGGCTCGCG
>DATFAY010000117.1:0-2020 GCA_035254085.1 Piscinibacter sp. | reverse complement strand
GAACGCCATGGCACCCAACCTCGGAATCATCGACTGCCTGCTGCGCATCACGCTCGGCCTGCTGCTCGTCGCGCTCGCCATCGGCGGCTCGATCGGCGCGTGGGGCTTTGCCGGCATCGCCTTGCTGGTGAGCGGCACGCTCTGGGTCTGCCCGGCGTATCGGCTGCTCGGCATCGATACGTACACCCCACCCGAGTTGCGACCCGACTTCCAGTGAACGGCGCGGCGCGGGACCTCCTCCACGTCGGCCCGGTTCAGGCCGCGTGGTAGCCGTGGCCGGCGCGCACCTTGCCGCGGAACACCCAGTACGACCAGGTCACGTACAAGAGGATCACCGGCAGCAGGAAGAGCGTGCCCAGCATCATGAAGGCCTGCGACTTGGGCGCGGCGGCCGCATCCCACAGCGTGAGCGTGGGCGGCACCACGTAGGGCCACAGGCTGATGACCAGCCCGGTGAAGGCGAGGAAGAACAAGCCGAAGGAGCACAGGAAAGGCAGCAGTTCGCGGCCCTGCCGCAGCGAGCGCTGCAGCACGTAGGCCAGCAGCAGCGTCAGCACCGGCACCGGCGCGAAATAGACGATGTTGGGCAGGCTGAACCAGCGTGCGGCGATGCGCGCGTCAGCCAGCGGCGTCCAGATGCTGATGAGCGCGATGAAGGCCAGCACGCCCCACAGGCAGCGCTGCGCCATCGTGCGCGCCCACGCCTGCAGGTCGCCTTCGGTCTTCATCACCAGCCAGGTGGCGCCCTGCAGCGCATAGCCGAATACCAGGCCCACGCCGGTAAGCAGGGGGAACGGCGCGATCCAGTCCCAGCTCGTGCCGGCGAACTGGCGCCCCTGCACCGGAAAGCCGTGGACGAAATTGCCCAGCACCACGCCCTGGGCGAAGGTCGCGGCCAGCGAGCCCCAGAAGAATCCGCGGTCCCAGACGCTGCGCCGCGCGCCCTGCACTTCGCGGAACTCGAAGGCGACACCGCGGAAGAGCAGGCCCAGCAGCATCACGAGGATCGGGAAGTACAGCGCCGGGATGACGATGGCGAACGCCAGCGGAAACACCGCGAGCAAGCCGCCTCCGCCGAGGACGAGCCAGGTCTCGTTGAAGTCCCACACCGGCGCGACCGACGAGATCATCAGGTTGCGGTCGTCGTCGCCGCGGCGCAGTGCGAAAAGCATGCCCACGCCGAGATCGAAGCCGTCGAGCAGCACGTACATGAAGACGGCCAGCGCCAGGATCGCCGCCCACAGCGGAACGAGGTCAAGCGACATCGCCGGCTCCTTGCGCGCTCGCGACGTGAGCGTCGGTGACGGCCGACAGGGGCCGGGCCGCGCGTGCCTGCGGTTCCTCTTGGCCCTCGGCCGCCTGCGCCGCGGGCGGGCCGATGCGCACCATGCGCCGCAGCAGGACGAAGCCGCCGCCGAAGATGGCGATGTAGGCCAGCACGTACATGGCGAGGGACAAGGCCACGTCCGCCGTGGTGAGCGATGGCGTCACCGCGTCGGCGGTGCGCATCAGCCCGTAGACCACCCACGGCTGGCGCCCGACCTCGGTCACCGTCCAGCCCGCGATCACCGCGACGAATCCCAACGGCATCGCCCATTGCGCGAGGCGCAGGAACACACCCGACTCGTACAGCCGCCCGCGCCAGCGCTGCCACCAGCCGGCGAGCACCACCAGCAGCATCAGCACGCCCACGCCGACCATTGCACGAAACGCGAAGTACACGACGGCCACGGGCGGGCGGTCTTCGCGCGGCCAGTCCTTGAGGCCCTTCACCTCGCCGTTCCAGTCGTGGGTGAGATAGAGGCTTCCGAGCGCGGGGATCGCAACCTCGAAGTGGTTGGCCTCGGCCTGCGCATCGGGAATCGCGAACAGCGACGCCGGCACGCCGCGGCCGGTCTCCCACAGCCCTTCCATGGCGGCCACCTTCACCGGCTGGTGCTCCAGCGTGTTCAGGCCGTGCAGGTCACCCACCACGATCTGCAGCGGCACCATGATGCTCAGGAACCCCAGCGACATGCGC
>DATFAY010000116.1:0-23709 GCA_035254085.1 Piscinibacter sp. | reverse complement strand
TCGAGCATGACGGCGTCGCACGGTTCGAGCGGTTGCGGCGTGGCTTCGAGCAGTTCGTCGAGCTCGGCGAACTCGGCGTCGGTGAGGTCGCGGGCGGTGCTCGCGGTGGGTGGGGTGGCCATGGCGGGTCTTTGGTGTCGGCGATGCGAAACCGCCGATTGTCCACCGCCGCCGCGGCCCGGGGCCCTAAGCGATCTTCGCCGCGCCGGGCACCGCGAAGCTGCCGATCAGCCGGTAGCGCGCGCCCGGGTGGTACAGGCGCGCGATCGAGGCGACCTGGCCCTGCGACACCGTGCGGCGCGACACCATCAACAGCGCGCTGCCCGCCTGCACGTCGAGCAGTTGCGCCTGTTCGGGCGTCGCCAGCACCGCCTCGACGACCTGCTCCGCCTCGGTCAGGGGCGCGTGCTCGAACAGCACCGCCGAGGGCGTGACGACGCTGAAGTCGCGCTCCAGCAGGTCGGGCGCGAGCGCCGGGTTGACGTGCCGGTCCTCGTACTGGATCGGCACGCCGTTCTCGAAGTGCAGCAGGCGGCAGTGGTAGACCGGCGCGCCCTTGCGCAGGCGCATCGCGCTGGCGACCTCGGCGGGCGCCTTCTCGCGCGCGACGCCGAACACCCGGGTCGTGTGGTTGTGGCCGCGCTCGATGATCTCGTCGTGGATGTCGCGCACCTGCAGCAGGTTGGAGATCGGGTGCAGCTCGGCGACATAGGAGCCCGAGCCCTGGCGCCGCTCGATCAGCCCCTCGGCTTCGAGCTCGCGCAACGCGCGGTGCACCGTCATGCGCGCACAGCCGAACTCCTGCACCAGCTCGCGCTCGGAAGGCAGGCGAAAACCGGGCCGCCAGCCGCCGTCCGCGATGCGCTGCTGGATCGATGTCTTGACGGTTTCGTAAGACAGGGCGCGTCGGCGACGGGTGGCGTTCATGGCCCTATTCTAAGAGAGGGCATGCTAAAGTTGTCTAGACCACTTATGTGGATACACCCTAGAGACAAACCATGGTTCACACGATCACGCCCGGCGGGCTCGATGCCCGGCTGCTGCATCACGCGGCGTGCGGCGGCGGCCGCTTCGAGTTGGCTGCGTCTTCGCGCGAACGGATCGCGGCGAGCGTGCGCGCGGTGCGCGAGCTGGTCGCGCGGCACGAGGCGGTGTACGGCATCAATACCGGGTTCGGCAAGCTCGCGCAAACCCGCATCGCCGACGAACAACTGGCGCAACTGCAGAAGAACCTCGTGCTCTCGCACAGCGCCGGCGTCGGGGCGCCGCTGGCCGCGCCGGTCGTGCGGCTGATGCTCCTGCTCAAGGCGGCAAGCCTGGCGCACGGCGTCTCCGGCGTGCGCGGCGAGATCATCGATGCGCTGCTCGCGCTGCTCAACGCCGACGTCTTGCCCGTCGTTCCCGAGAAGGGCTCGGTCGGCGCCTCGGGCGACCTGGCGCCGCTCGCTCACCTGGCCGGCGTGCTGATCGGCATCGGCGAGGTGACCGTCGGCGATCAGCGCCTGAGCGCCGTCGAAGGGCTGGCCCGGGCCGGCCTCGCGCCCTTCGCGCTCGGTCCCAAGGAAGGCCTGGCGCTGCTCAACGGCACGCAGTGCTCAACCGCCCTGGCGATCCACGCGGCGCAGCGCCTGCAGCGGGTGTTCGATGCCGCGGTGGCGGTGGGCGCCATGACGGTCGACGCCGCCAAGGGCTCGGACACGCCGTTCGACGACCGCATCCACGCCGTGCGCGGCCAGAAGGGCCAGCGCGAGATCGCGGCGCGCTACCGCGACTGGCTGCACGACAGCCCGCTGCGGCAGTCGCACCTGCACTGCGAGAAGGTGCAGGACCCGTACTGCCTGCGCTGCCAACCGCAGGTGATGGGCGCCTGCCTGGACCAGATGCGCCACGCCTGGGACATCCTGCTGGCCGAGGCCAACGGGGTGTCCGACAACCCGCTGGTCTTCGCCGACCGCATGGAGGCACTGTCGGGCGGCAACTTCCACGCCGAGCCGGTGGCGTTTGCCGCCGACAACCTGGCGCTGGCGATCGCCGAGGTGGGCGCGCTCGCGGAGCGTCGCACCGCGATGCTCATGGACCCGGTGCTGTCCGGCCTGCCGGCGTTCCTGATCGAGCATGGCGGACTCAACTCGGGCTTCATGATCGCGCAGGTCACGTCAGCCGCGCTCGCGTCGGAGAACAAGTCGCTCGCGCACCCCGCCAGCGTGGACTCGCTGCCCACTTCGGCCAACCAGGAGGACCACGTGTCGATGGCGACCTATGCCGCGCGCCGCCTGCACCAGATGCTCGACAACACCGCCGGCATCGTGGCGATCGAGTGGCTGGCCGCGGCGCAGGCGCTCGAATTCCATCGCCCGCTGGTGTCCTCGCCGTCGATCGAGTCGCTGCATGCGCTGCTGCGCGAGCGCGTGCCCTTCATGCACGAGGATCGCCTGATGGCGCCGGACATCGCGGCCGCGACGGCGCTGGTGGAAGGCGGCGTGCCCTCGCCTTGACCGGCCGTCGCCGCGCCGCGCGGCAAATTCTCGTTACGCCGCGGCCTTGACCGCCCCGCTGCGCCAGCGCTCCATCAGGGCCTGCCACTTGGGCCGCGCCGCCGCCAGGTGGCGCGCCTTCACGTGGCCGAAGCCGCGAATGTCTTCGGGGATGCGCGCGATCTCGAGCGCCAGCGGCAGGCTCGCGGCATCGAGGCGGACCAGCAGTTCGTCGATGCACTGCCTGTACTCGCCGATCAGCGCGCGCTCGGTGCGGCGCTCCTCGGTGCGCCCGAACGGATCGAGCGGCGTGCCGCGCAGGCCCTTCAAGCGGGCCAGCACGCCGAAAGCGGTGCGCATCCACGGCCCGTAGGCGCGCTTGACCAGTTCGCCGCGCTCGTTCTTCTTCGCGAACAAGGGCGGAGCGAGGTGGTAGTTCAGCGTGTAGTCGCCCTCGAACTGCGCCGCCACCTTGTCGAGGAAGCTCCTGTCGGTGTGCAGCCGCGCGACCTCGTATTCGTCCTTGTAGGCCATCAGCTTGAACAGATAGCGCGCCACCGCTTCGGCGAGCTTGCTGCTGCCCAGCGCCTGCTCGGCGTCGCGCACTCTCTGCACGAACTCCTTGTACTGCTGCGCATAGGCCGCGTCCTGGTAACCGGTGAGGAACTCCACGCGCCGGGCGACGAGGTCGTCGAGGTTCACCGATCGCTTGACGAACTCGATCACCTGGGCGGGCGCGAGCAGCGACTGAACCGCGGCCGGGTCATGGGCCGCGCGGCGACCCCATTCGAACGCCGCCTTGTTGTTGTCCACCTGCACGCCGTTGAGCTCGATGGCGCGCATGAGGGCCGCATGGCTGAGCGGGATGCGACCCTTCTGCCACGCATAGCCCAGCATCAGCGGGTTGGTGTAGAGCGAGTCGCCCACCAGGCCGACGGCGATCCGGTCGGCATCGAGCATGCCGACCCGGCCCGCGCCGGCGGCGGCCGTGATCGCGCTCTCGCAGTGGCCGGCCGGGAACTGCCAGTCCGGGTTGCCGACGAACGCCGCCGTCGGCGAGCCGTGGGTGTTGAGCGCGACGAAGGTCCGGCCCTCGCGCACCGCTGCCAGCGTGCTCTTGTTGGCCGTGACGATCGGGTCGCAGCCGATCACCAGGTCGGCCTCCGCGGTGCCGACCTTGGTGGTGTGGATCGCGTCGGCGCGGTTGGCGATCTGGATGTGGCTCCAGGTCGCGCCCCCTTTTTGAGCGAGGCCGGCGGAGTCCTGCGTGACGATGCCCTTGCCTTCGAGGTGGGCCGCCATGCCCAGCAGCTGGCCGATGGTGATGACGCCGGTGCCGCCGACCCCGGCCACCACGATGCCCCAAGCGGCTTCGGCCAGCGGCAGAGAAGGCTGCGGCAGCGGCGGCAGGGCGAACGGATCGGGCCGGCTCGCGGCGCCCTTCTTCGCGCTCTTCATCTGCCCGCCCTCCACGGTCACGAAGCTCGGGCAGAAGCCGTTGACGCAGGAGTAGTCCTTGTTGCAGGTGTTCTGGTTGATGCGGCGCTTGCGTCCGAACTCGGTCTCCACCGGCTCGACCGACAGGCAGTTGCTCTTCACCGAGCAGTCGCCGCAGCCTTCGCACACCAGTTCGTTGATCACCACGCGCTTGTTCGGCTCGGGCATGGTGCCGCGCTTGCGGCGGCGGCGTTTCTCGGTGGCGCAGGTCTGGTCGTAGATGATCGCGGTCGTGCCCTTGATCTCGCGGAACTCGCGCTGGATTCGATCCAGCTCGTCGCGATGGTGCACGTTCACGCCCACGAGCAGGTCGACGCCCTGGTACTTCTCGGGCTGGTCGGTGACGATGGCGAGCTTGGCCACGCCCTCGGCCTTCAGGCTCTGCATGATCTGCAGCACCGAATGC
The DNA here is from genome assembly GCA_035254085.1 of Piscinibacter sp. Lineage (GTDB taxonomy): Bacteria > Pseudomonadota > Gammaproteobacteria > Burkholderiales > Burkholderiaceae_C > Albitalea. The sequence continues at coordinate 19,332 of DATFAY010000116.1, read as the reverse complement.
CCTTCGGGCCGCTCGCCGATCTGCTGGCCGCCGGTCATGGCGACCGCGTCGTTGTAGAGCACCTTGTAGGTGATGTTCACGCCGGCTGCGATGCTCTGGCGGATGGCCAGCAGCCCGCTGTGGAAGTAGGTGCCGTCGCCGAGGTTGGCGAAGACGTGCTTGTCGGTGGTGAAAGGCGCCTGGCCGACCCAGGGCACGCCTTCGCCGCCCATCTGCGTGAAGGTCGAGGTCGAACGGTCCATCCACACCACCATGTAGTGGCAGCCGATGCCGGCCATCGCGCGCGAGCCTTCGGGCACGCGCGTGCTCGTGTTGTGCGGGCAGCCGCTGCAGAACCACGGGGTGCGATCGGCGCTCGGCCCGCTGGTCGCGGAGAGCGTCTGCAGGCTGCGCTCCTTGGCCTCGATGAGAGCGATGTGCGCGTCCATGCGCGCAGCCAGGTCCGCGTCGACGCCCAGCTTCTTCAGCCGCTTGCCGATGGCCTTGGCGATGAGCGCCGGCGTCAGATCGGCCTGGGCGCGCAGCAGCCAGTGCTGGCTCGGGTTCGCATGAGACCACTCGCCGCCCGAGCCGTCGCCCTCGTCGTCGTCGAACTTGCCGAGCACGGCGGGGCGCACGTCGGGGCGCCAGTTGTAGAGCTCTTCCTTGAGCTGGTACTCGATGACCTGGCGCTTCTCCTCGATCACCAGGATCTCCTGCAGGCCCTGGGCGAAGTCGCGGGTGATGGTCGCTTCCAGCGGCCACACCACGTTCACCTTGTGCAGGCGAATGCCCACGCGCCGGCAGGTCTCGTCGTCCAGGCCGAGGTCGTGCAGCGCCTGGCGGGTGTCGTTGTAGGCCTTGCCGCTGGCGATCAGCCCGAAGCGATCGTGCGGCCCGCTGATCACGTTGTGGTTGAGCTTGTTGGCGCGGATGTAGGCGAGCGCCGCGTACCACTTGTAGTCGAAGAGCCGCGCCTCCTGCTCCAGCGGCGGATCGGGCCAGCGGATGTGCAGGCCGCCCGGCGGCATCGCGAAATCCTGCGGCAGGACGATGTCCACGCGATCGGGATCGACCTGCACGCTGCTGGCCGACTCGACGATCTCCTGGATCGTCTTCATGCCCGACCAGACCCCGGCAAAGCGGCTGAGCGCGAAGGCGTGCAAGCCCATGTCGAGGATGTCCTGCACGCTGCTCGGGAAGAACACGGGCAGCCCGCAAGCCTTGAAGATGTGATCGCTCTGGTGCGCGGCGGTCGAGCTCTTTGCGATGTGGTCGTCGCCGGCGATCGCGATCACGCCGCCGTGCCTGGCGGTGCCCGCCATGTTGGCGTGCTTGAAGACGTCCGAGCAGCGGTCCACCCCCGGGCCCTTGCCGTACCAGATACCGAACACGCCGTCGAACTTCTTGCTCTGCGGATAGAGGTCGAGCTGCTGGGTGCCCCACACGGCCGTCGCGCCGAGCTCTTCGTTCACGCCGGGCTGGAACACGATGTTCTGCGCTGCGAGGTGCTTCTTCGCCTGCCACAGCGCCTGGTCGTAGGTGCCCAGCGGCGAGCCGCGGTAGCCGCTCACGAAGCCGGCAGTATTGAGCCCGCGCAGCGCGTCGCGCTTTCGCTGCAGCATGGGCAGGCGCACCAGCGCCTGCACGCCGCTCATGAACGCCCGCCCGTGCTCGAGGCTGTACTTGTCGTCGAGCGAGACGGTCTCGAGCGCCTTGCGAATCGACTCGGGAAGGGGTGCGTTCATCGAGGAAGGCTCCTGCGGTGGCCAGGGAACGTGGGGCAGCGCGAAGGCGGTGGCCGGCTGCGAAGCGCCGGTGTGCCGGCGCCCGAAAGGAGCATCAGTTTAGGATGTCGCCCGGCGGAAGTCTTTTCCTTTGATGCCTCGAAAGCAGGCTTCGAAGCAATAATGTTGCTCAATCATGGCGTCAGATAGAGAAATGAAGCCGAAACAATCAAATATCGGGAAAACCCCCGAGTCGGCCGACGCGACCGAGCCGCACGGTGCGTCGCTCGATCGCTACGACATCGCCATCCTGCGCGAACTGCAGAAGGACGCGCGGCTGTCCAACACCGAGCTCGCGTCGCGCATCGGCTTGTCGGCGGCGCCGACCTGGCGGCGCGTCAAGTGGCTGGAGGAGCAGCGCTACATCACCGGTTATCGCGCCGAGCTCGACCGGCGCCGCATCGGCCTGGGCGTGCTGGCCTTCGTGCGCGTGGACGCCGAGCGCAACACCGCCACCGCGACGCGCGAGCTCGAGGACGCGATCCGGCGCGTGCCCGAGGTCATCTCGTGCCACTACATCTCGGGCTCGGGCACCTTCGAGCTGCAGGTGATGACGACCGACCTCGACGCCTTCTCCAAGCTCTCGCTCGAGACGCTGTTGACGCTGCCCAACGTGAAGGACCTGCACACGAGCTTTTCCTTGGGCGAGGTCAAGTCCGGCGGCGCCTTGCCCTTGGCGCACCTGCATGGCGGCTGATACCCTGGCGGCCATGACTTCAGACCGGCTGCGGCTTGCCGCGCCCGAGGGGCCGTGATGGAGATCGCCACGGTCGTGCTCGGCTCCGACCGGCATCAGCGCATTCGGCTGCTGCAGACCGGCATCGCCACGCTGTTGATGTGTGCCTGCGCACTGGGCGTGAACTACCTCGCCTGGGTGGGGGCGGCAACATGGCCCGCCGCGGCGTGGTGGACGTCGTGCACGCTGGGTGCGTTCGCGGGCTTCCTGCTGTTCATCCGGCTCGGCTTCAACCGGGGCTTCGCCGATCCGTCGCTCACCATCGTGCAGATGGTCACCGCGCTGGCCAGCGGCGTGTGGGCCTACGCCATCACCGGCGCCGGGCGCGGTGCGGTCTTCCCCGCCCCGATCGTGGTGCTGATGTTCGGCATGTACGCGCTGCAGCCGGCGACCGTGCGGCGCATCGGCTGGCTGGCCGTCGCGATGTACGGCCTCACGATGCTGCTCATGTCGTCGCTCGAGCCCGCGGTGTATGCGCCGAGCATCGAGGTCGTGCACTTCTTCGTGCTGGCGGCGATGCTCATGTCGGTCGCGATGCTGGCCGGGCAGTTGAGCCGCCTGCGCGAGCGGCTGCGCACGCAGAAGGCCGAGCTGGGCAAGGCGCTCGAGCGCATCCAGGACCTGGCCACGCGCGACGAGCTCACCGGCCTGGTCAATCGCCGCTACATGCAGGAAGTGCTGGCGCGCGAGCACCAGCGCTGCATGCGCTCGGGCCATTCGTTCTGCGTCACGATGATCGACCTCGATCACTTCAAGCAGATCAACGATCACCACGGCCATGCCGCCGGCGATGCGGTGTTGCGCGCCTTCGCGGCCGAGGCGCGCGCCGCGATACGCGGCTCGGACGTGCTGGCGCGCTGGGGCGGCGAGGAGTTCCTGCTTCTGATGACCGACACGCGCGCGCCGCTCGGCCGGCTGGGCGTCGAGCGGCTGCGCGAGCGCGTCGCCGCGATGCGGGTGCCGCGCTCCGACGCGCTCGCGGCAGTGACGTTCTCGGCCGGGCTGGCCGAGCACCGCGCGGGCGAGCCGCTGGCCGAGACCATCTCGCGGGCCGACCACGCGATGTACGCGGCCAAGGCGCAGGGGCGCAACCGGGTGGTCGTCGCCTGACCGGCGCGGCGCCACCAAGCACGCCGGCACGCGGCTTGCCGAGACTGCGTAGAACATTCCCACTTGCCGACACCGCACCCTTGCCCGCATGACCCAAGGCAACCACCACGCCGACCGGCCGCGCCGGCTGCCCTCGTTCATTCGCAATGTCGGTCCCGGCGTCGTCACGGGCGCGGCCGATGACGATCCGTCCGGCATCGCGACCTACACCCAGGTGGGCGCGCAGTTCGGCACCAGCGTGCTGTGGACGGTGTTCCTGTCGGTGCCGTTCATGGTCGCGATCCAGCTGGTCAGCGCGCGCATCGGCCGGCAGTCGGGCAAGGGCATCGTGGCCAACCTGAGCCGGCATGCGCCGCGCTGGTTCGTCGTCGCGGTGGTCGCGCTGCTGCTGCTGGCCAACACGATCAACATCGCGGCCGACATCGGTGCCATGGGCGAGGCGCTTCAACTGGTCGTGGGCGGCGGCGGGCACTTCCACGCCATGCTGTTCGGGCTGGTCACGGTGCTGCTGCAGGTGTACGTGCCCTACCGGCGCCTGGCGCCCATCCTGAAGTGGTTCACGCTCACGCTGTTCGTCTATGTCGCGGCGGCGTTCACGATGCGCATTCCTTGGGGGCCCGTGCTGCACGATCTCGTGGTGCCGCACATCCAGGCCGACTCGGCGTTCTGGATGGCGATCGTCGCGGTGCTGGGCACCACCATCTCGCCCTACCTCTTCTTCTGGCAGGCCGCACAGGAGGTCGAGGAGTTGCAGCAGCAGGGCATCCGGCCGCGCCGCGAGCGCCTGCGGCACGTGCGCCGCGCGATCCGCCGCCTGCGCATCGACACCATCATCGGCATGGTGTTCTCCAACGGCATCGCGTTCTTCGTGATGCTGATGGGCGCGGTGGCGCTGCACGCGGCAGGCCAGACCGACGTGCACACCGCCGCGCAGGCGGCCCAGGCGCTGCGCCCGCTCGCCGGAGACCGCGCCTTCATGCTGTTCGCCTTCGGCATCATCGCCACCGGCATGCTGGCGGTGCCGGTGCTGGCCTCGTCGGCCGCGTACGCGGTGGCCGAGGCGTTCGGCTGGGCGGAGGGCCTGGAGCGCCACTGGCGCGAGGCCCGGGGCTTCTACGCGATCATCGTCGTCGCGACGCTGGCCGGCACGGCGCTGAGCTTCTCTCCCATCGACCCGATGAAGGCGCTGTACTGGAGCGCGGTCATCAATGGGGTGGTGGCGGTGCCGATCATGGCCGGCATGATGATGCTGGCCTCCAACACCGCCGTCATGGGCCCGCTCACGGTGCGGCGCAAGACCCGCTTTTTCGGCTGGAGCGCAGTCGGCGTGATGGCCGGCGCGGTGCTGATGATGGGGCGCGACATGCTCGGGTGAGCATGTCGCGCGATTCGCGATTCAGGGATGGGGCCACAAGGCCCACAGGCGCAGCGGCTGCTTCATGCGGCCGGCCTGCAGCTCGGCCTGCTCGCCCCAGCCCCAGAAGAAGTCGGCGCGCACGGCGCCAACGATGGCGCTGCCGGTGTCCTGGGCCATCACGGCGCGCCGCAGCGGCGTGGCCGACAGCGGCTCGGTCGTGTCCAGCCACACCGGCGTGCCGTACGGAATGCTTTGCGTATCCACCGCGATGGAGCGCCCCGGCGTGAGCGGCACGCCCTGCGCACCGCGCGGACCGAGGTTCGCGTCGGGCAAGGGCTCTTCTCGGAAGAACACCACCCGCGGGTTGCTCCACAGCAATTCGTTGAGTCGCTGCGGATTCATGCGCGCCCAGGCCTTGATGGCCGGCCACGAGGCCTGCTCGGGCTTGAGCTCGCCTTGCTCGATCAGCCAGCGGCCCACCGACTTGTACGGCTGGTCGTTGTGACCCGCGAAGGCGGCCCGCACCAGCTTGCGGCTGCCGTCGGGCTCGGTGATCTGCAGCCGGCCGGAGCCCTGGATCTGCAGGATGAGGGCGTCCAGCGGGTCGGCCACGAAGGCCAGCTCGCGGCCGCGCAGCTGCGATTGCGCGGCCGACAGCGTGTCCACCTGCTGGCGGGTCCAGTAGGGCTTGCGCGCAGCCAGGTCGGCGGGCGCCATGTACAGCGGCACGCGGAACGCGCCGCGCGCGACGCGGCTTGCCTGCACCAGCGGCTCGAAATAGCCGGTGGCCAGCCCCTCGACCGCGCCGTCGGGTGCCTCCACCCGATAGGGCTGCAGATGCTGCTGCAGCCAGGCGCGCACCGCGGCGTCGCCGGCGGGCGCGGCCTGCCGTGCCAGCGTACAGGCGCGCAGCCAGGCGGCCGATGGCCGCTCGCAACTGCGCATGAGCGCCGGCCACAGCTCGCTCAGGGGGTCGCCGTCCCAGCCGGGCAGATCGCTCCATTCGACCGGTATCCAGCGCGATCGGGGCAGCACGATCGGCGCCCCCTTGGGCATGGCGGTCGGCGCGGGCGTGGCGGCCACGGCCGGCACCGTGGCCTGCGGGGGCAGCGGCGTCTCGGTGGAGCACGCCACCATCGCTCCTAGAATGAACGCCGGCCATGCGCACCGGCCAAGACGACGGGACAACATCGACATGTGGGTGATTCTGCTGGAAGCGTTCAGTGCCTTGGCGCTGCTGCTGCTGATCGTGTGGTGGACCATGTTCTCGGGTCGCAAGGGCGGCGAGCGCCGCGGCCGCGACGACGCCTGACGCGCCGCCCGGCCTCGATCAGTGCAGCGTCGAGGGGACCGTGAGGCCGAACTCCGCAATCGGCGTGTCGAAGGGGCGCGCCTCCTCGGTCATGCAGAAAAATGTCCCGCGCATGGTGCCGTTGGGCGTGCCGATGCGCGTCCAGCTGGTGTATTCGAACTGCTCGCCCGGCTTGAGTAGCGGCTGGTGCCCCACCACGGCGAGGCCGCGGACCTCTTCGGTGCGGCCTTGCGCATCGGTGATGATCCAGTGCCTCGCGATCAGCTGCGCGGTCACGTCGCCGGTGTTGCGGATGGTGACGGTGTAGGCAAAGGCGTACTGGCCGGCCTCGGCCTGCGTCTGCTCGGGCAGAGGCCGCACGGCGACGTCGACGGTGAACTCGGGGTGGACCATCGCGCGATTCTAGAGAGCGTAGCGCGTGCGCAGGCGCCACGCTTCTAGAATCCGCCCACCACGCCCGCGCCGGGCCGACCGGCCGAGGCGAAGGCTCCCGTCGACAAGGCATCCCATGAGCACCGTCCATCGCATCGCGCCCAGCGTTCTTTCCGCCGATTTCGCATGCCTGGGCCAGGAGGTGAAGGACGTGATCGCGGCCGGTGCGGACTGGATCCATTTCGACGTGATGGACAACCACTACGTGCCCAACCTCACCTTCGGGCCGATGGTGTGCGAGGCGCTGCGCAAGCACGCCGTCAAGGCCGATGGCAGCAAGGTGCCGATCGACGTGCATCTCATGGTGCAGCCGGTCGATGCGCTGGCGCAGGCCTTCTGCAAGGCCGGCGCCGATCTGGTGAGCTTCCATCCCGATGCGTCGACCCACGTGGACCGCACGCTGCAGATCATCCGCGCCGAGGGCTGCCGGGCCGGCCTGGTGTTCAACCCGGCCACGCCCCTGGACGTGCTGGAGTGGGTGATCGACAAGGTCGACCTGGTGCTCGTCATGAGCGTCAACCCCGGCTTCGGCGGCCAGAGCTTCATCCCGTCGGCCTTGACCAAGATCAAGCGCGCGAGAGAAATCATCGACGCCAGCGGGCGCGACATCCGCCTCGAAGTCGACGGCGGGATCAAGGTCGACAACATCCGTCAGGTGGCCGACGCCGGTGCCGACACTTTTGTCGCCGGCAGTGCGATCTTCGGCAAGCCCGATTACGCGGCGGTCATCGCCGCCATGCGCACGGCACTGTCCGGGCGTTGAGCCTTCGCCGGGCGCGCTGCGCCGGGCGCCGCACCCGCTCCGATATTCCGCGAGCCGGCGCGGTTGGCGGCACCTGCGCCGCTTCTTGCTTGACGATCCCTACACCATTTGCGCGGTCTCGTGCGGTTGCAAGTGGTTTCCGCATGCGCACTTCTACACATTTGCGGTAAGTTGTGCACGGTCCCACCGCGGCGAGTTGGACGCCCGGTGGACTTTCAAAAATCAGGATCGGAAGGGACCTATGACGACATCCACGCTCAGTTTCACGATTCGTCCGGTGGCGAACGGTATCGATTTGCGTCGCGCGTGCGAGGTGAGGGCGGAAAGCTACGGCCACCACGTGCCCGGTTGGCGCCAATCCTTCATCGAGCCGGATACGCTCGACCACGACGCGTCGGCCACCGTCCTGCTGTGTGAAGACAAGAACACGGGGGCCGCGATCGGCACGGCTCGCATCCAGACGGCTCAACAAGGGCCGTTGCTGATCGAACGCTGCATCGACGTTCCCGCCGCGATGGCGCGCCAGGGCAGGGCGGAGATCACTCGGCTGTCTGCGGTGCGTGGCGCCGACATGCTGGTGAAGGTCGCGCTGTGGAAGGCCACCTATCTTTACTGCCAGGCAACGCAGTCGCGCTGGATGATCATCGGCGCTCGCAACGAAGCACTCGTCCGACAGTACCGGCGGCTTGGCTTCCAGGACGTCCATCCTGAGGGCCAGATGGTCCCGTTGAGGCACGCAGGTGGCGTGATGCATCGGGTGCTGGCGATGGACACTTATGCGGCGGAGCGAAACTGGTTGGAACGCCAGCATGGCCTCTATGACTTCGTGTTCGAGACGTATCACCCGGACATTCAGATCATGGATCGTCTCGTCGTTCCAGCGCAGTTCGATGCGCTGGCCGCCTGACGCGTCAGTGTGTCAGCGGCGCCTTGGCGTCGCCACTGCGGGCAAGAGTGATGGTGCTGCGCCGATCGAGCCACAGGGCCATCACCCGCCCCAACTGCTCGGCCGAGAACGGTTTGGGCAGGAAGTCGTCCATGCCGGCGGCGAAACACATTGCCCTGTCCTCGTCGCTTGCTGTCGCCGTCATCGCGATCACCGGCAGGTGAGCCAATCCGAGGGCCTGCTCGCGAGCGCGGATCTCCCGCGTGGCGGCGAATCCGTCCATCATCGGCATCAGCACGTCCATCAAAACGAGGTCGGGTCGACCCACGTCACGCAACGCGCGACGCACCGCCTCGTGGCCGTTCGTCGCACGCTCCACGCTCACGCCTTCACGCTCCAGAAAGGCCTGAGCGATCATGGCGTTGAGGTCGTTGTCTTCGGCGAGCAGCACGTGGAAATCGGTTCGCGGCGAAGTGGCTGCTGAAGCCTGCAGGTCGCCGGCAGCTTCCTTCGACGATTGCATGACGGCCTCGAGCATCACCGTGAAGCGGAACGACGAGCCGACGTCGAGCGCACTCCTGCAGGTGATGTCGCCCCCCATGGCTTGCGCCACCTCTCGTGCGATCGTGAGTCCCAAGCCGGTGCCTTCGAACGGGCGGGCCGCCGTGCCGGCCGCTTGATGGAAGGCTTCGAAGATGTGGGCCTGGTCTTCGGGCGAGATGCCTACCCCGCTGTCGCGCACGAGAAAGACGAACTGGCCGCCGGGCCCGCGCTCCAGCGACAGCGACACGAAGCCGGTGCGGGTGAACTTGACGGCGTTGCCCAGCAGGTTGTGCAGCACCTGGCGCAGGCGCGACGCGTCGCCACGCACCCAACTCGGCGACTCGATGCGGCAGTCGAAGGAGAACGACAGGCCCTTGTCGCCGGCACGCACCGCGTAGATCTCGGCCACCCGGCGCGACTCTGCGTTGAGGTCGAAGTCGCTGGCCGCGATCTTGAGCTGCCCCGACTCGATGCGGCTGATGTCCAGCAAGTCGTTGATCAGCTCCAGCAGGTGCATGCCACTCGACTCGATGAGCTCGACGCGCCGCTGCACCGCCGAATCGTGCGACTCGATGTGCAGCAGCCGCGCGACTCCGAGGATGCCGTGCAGCGGTGTGCGCAGCTCATGGCTCATGGTGGCGAGGAACTGGCTCTTCACTGCGCTCTTGCGCTGCGCGAGCTCGAGGGCGTGCTGACGTTCGGTCGCGCTCTGACGAGCCAGGGCCAGCGCCTCGTCCTTCATTCGTTCGTTGCGGGCGGCCTGCAATCTCAAGAGGAAGTTCTCCGCCAAGCGCCTTTCGTATCGATGGGCCGTGGACAACAGCAAGGCGAGCAGCCCGAGACAGCCGGTGCCCCAGAGAGTGCCGAACTCGTCCCCGCGGGAAAGCAGGCTGACGGCCGTCATCAGAATGATCGGCACGACGTAGGCCGCCGTGGCCACCAGGCGCGCCTGCAGCCCATACGTGGCGAGAATCGCCACGCAGATCAGGCAAGGAATGAAGATCGACGCGACCGCGATGTCGTCGTGCACGAGCACCGCACCCGCCAGTCCCCACACCACGCCGTCGACGGCAAGCAACGAATAGGTGTAGCTGCGCCAGCGCCTGCCCCCCGGATGTCCCCGTCTTCGGTAGACGAACGCTTGCATGACGCGAGGCAACGCGATCCCAAGCTTCAAGGCGACCCACGGGATCACGTACGAAGCGAAATGGGTCGGCAGCTTCCACGCCAGCAACAGCGCGAATCCGGTGGCGACAAGGGTTCCGATCGACGCGTGTTCCCACACCATCCGCAGCTGCTCGTCCGCAAGCCGCTCGGCGAAGTCGGCTTCGCCTTCAGGCGCGTCGTGCGGCGGGGTGTGGCTCATGGTGCCTTGTTCGGTTGACGCCGGCTGCTTCAGCCGCGCTGCAGCAGGGAAGCCATGTCGTCTGGCACGTCGATGTCCAGGCTCTGGCAAGTGATGCGAAACCGCTGCAGCTTCTCCTCGTCCGACAGGTCCGGAAGGGCCGCCGACAGCTCGCGGTACAGGCGCACCACGGCGCGCAAACGCAATTCCTCGAAGGCGCGCTGCCAGTCGCCGAGAACCTCGATCTGAATGGCGCCCGACGCGGCGAAGAAGTCGTCGGGCAGGTTGACGCAGCCCACGCCGAGCTCGAGGTCGGCGAACAGCCCGTTCATGGGCAGCGGGAAGGCCGCGGGGTCGTCGTGCCGACGTGCGCGTGAATCGCTCATCGAAGACTCCTCAACGACTCTCAGAATAGGAAAGGCGCGCATGGAGTGCCCTGTTTCCTGTAAGTACAACATGAAACACTTGAGGCGAGACGCCAAAGAGCGACGGTTTTGACCCCTAGTTGTGAGAGTTTTCTCGGGCTGCGCCACTCGCGCCGGCTCGTTCACCGATGACGCCGACCCCTGACACCACTTTGCCCGCTTCCCTGAGCGGCCCCATCGACGCCGCGATCGTGGATCTCGACGGCACGCTCGTGGACACCCTGGACGACTTCGTGGCGGTGCTCTCTGCCACCTTGTCCGAGCTGGGTCTGCCCGCGGTCGACCGCGCCTTCGTCGAGCGCGCCATCGGCAAGGGCTCCGAGCACTTGATCCGAGCGACGCTGCAACAGGTCGGCGCCGATGGGGGGCTGGCCGACGCGGCGTGGCTCGCGTACCAGCGGCACTACGCGACGATCAACGGTCGGCACGCAGGCGTCTTCAGCGGCGTGGAGCACGGACTCGCCATGCTGCGCGCGCGCGGGCTCAGGCTGGCGTGCCTCACCAACAAGCCGGGCGCTTTCGCGGCCGACCTGCTGCGTCAGATGGGCCTGGCCCGGTATTTCGACGTGGTCTTCGGCGGCGACGCCTTCGAGCGCAAGAAGCCCGATCCGCTGCCGCTACTCAAGTGCTGCGAGGCGCTGGGCAGCGCGCCGTCGCGCACGCTGATGATCGGCGACTCGAGCAACGACGCGCTGGCGGCGCGTGCGGCCGGCTGCCCGGTGGTGCTGGTCACCTACGGCTACAACCACGGCCAGCCGGTGCGCGAGGTCGACGCCGACGCCTTTGTCGACCGGCTCGACCAGTTGCGGCTGCCCTGAGTCGCGCGGCTCAGTTGTAGGGGTCCTTGGGCGCGCTCACCTTGCCCAGCAGCGCATCCTTGAGTTGCGCGTCGGCGGGTGCCTGGCCGAGCCAGATCTTCATCAGGGCATTGAAGAACTCCGGCTCCTTGATCGGCTCCGAGGCGGGCTTGCCGTTGACGATGATCGTCGAGCCGACGCCGGGCACGTAGTCGATCGAGAAGTAGTCGCCGGCGAGCAGGCGCTTGCGGGCGGCGAAGATCTCGCCCATCTTGATCACGCCGGGGATCACCTTCGAGAACTCGTCGCGCGAGGCGTTCTGTTCCATGCCGCGGGTGAAGAGCTTGCCCAGTTCCTCGGCGTTGATCTCGCGCAGCATCACGATGTGCATGCGTCGCGGGCCGGTGGCCGCGATCACCGCTTCGGGCGTGCTGGCCTTGCCGGGCAGATACAGGCCAGCGGTGTAGACCTTGAAGATGGCCTTGTAGCGCACGCCCGCGCCGTTCAGGCGCAGCTTCATGCCGCCCAGGACGGTGGTGTTGTCGTACTTGATTCCACCCACTTCGGTGACGTCGGCGGCGGCCTGCGCGCCCAGCGGCGCGGCGATGCTCGCGGCGGCGAGCGCGAGAACGAAAAAGCGACGGATCACGGCGCAACTCCTGTCGTCGATCGGGCCGGTGGGCCCTGAAAAAGAGTATCAAAGTGTGTCTTCGCACGGCCGTGCGTGTCGAGTCACAAAATCACGATCGGCCGCGCCAAGCGCCTGCCGAGATGTCGCCTGCTACACTTTTGGGATGTTCACGCCGCGCAAACAAACCAAGGGGTCGCACGACCGGGGAGCATGGCCCTGGCGTCGCCAGCCCGACGCACGCGCCTCGCTGGCGGGCTGAGCCCGCCGCTCGAAGCGCCACGGTTTGTCTGCCGCGGGCGGCGACTCAGGTCCTGAGTCCGGCCCCTCGGCTCCAGCGATGACCGCCGGTCATCGATTCTTCCGACATCGCATCACCATGCCAGCGCCTTCGGGCGTGTCGTGCGGGCTGTGGAGGGCCCTGAACGTGATCACCGAACTCGAATTCAAGAGCCTTGCGGGACAAGGCTACAACCGCATTCCGCTCATCGCCGAGGCTTTCGCGGACCTCGAGACGCCGCTGTCGCTGTACCTGAAGCTGGCCTACGCCTCGGGCGGCGGCAGGCACAGCTTCCTGCTGGAATCGGTCGTGGGCGGCGAGCGCTTCGGCCGCTATTCCTTCATCGGACTGCCCGCGCGCACGCTGCTGCGCGCCACCGGCTTCAAGACCGAGGTGGTCACCGACGGCGCCGTGGTCGAGACGCACGAGGGCAACCCGCTGGACTTCATCGCGCAGTACCAGCAGCGCTTCAAGGTGGCCCTGCGCCCGGGCATGCCGCGCTTTTGCGGCGGGCTGGCCGGCTACTTCGGCTACGACGCGGTGCGCTTCATCGAACCCAAGCTCGCCAAGACGCACAAGACCGGCGGCATCGACACCCCGGACATCCTGCTGCTGCAATGCGAGGAACTGGCGGTGATCGACAACCTCTCGGGGCGCCTGTACCTCATCGTCTACGCCAACCCGGCCGAGGCGGAGGCCTTCCACAAGGGCAAGCGGCGCCTGGCCGAACTGGCCGACAAGCTGCGCTACAGCGTGACCGCGCCGGCCGTGAAGCGCGGGCCGGCGCACGGCGTGGAGCGCGAGTTCGCCAAGGACGACTACCTCGCGGCCGTACTCAAGAGCAAGGAATACATCGCCGCCGGCGACATGATGCAGGTGCAGATCGGCCAGCGACTGCGCAAGCGCTATACCGAGTCGCCGCTGTCGTTGTACCGCGCGCTGCGGTCGCTGAATCCGTCGCCCTACATGTACTTCTACGACATGGGAGAGTTCCAGATCGTCGGTGCGTCGCCGGAGATCCTCGTGCGCCAGGAGCACACGCCCGAAGGCGACAAGGTGACGATACGGCCGCTGGCCGGCACCCGCCCGCGCGGCGCGACGCCCGAGCAGGACAAGGCGCTGGAGGTGGAGCTCAGCAACGACCCGAAGGAACGCGCCGAACACCTGATGCTCATCGACCTGGCGCGGAACGACATCGGGCGCATCGCCAAGACCGGCAGCGTGAAGGTGACCGAGGCCTTCGTGGTCGAACGCTACTCGCATGTGATGCACATCGTGAGCAACGTCGAGGGCCTGCTGAAAGACGGCATGACCAGCCTCGACGTGCTCAAGGCCACGTTCCCCGCCGGCACGCTGACGGGCGCGCCCAAGATCCGCGCGATGGAGATCATCGACGAGCTCGAGCCGGTCAAGCGCGGCATCTATGGCGGCGCCTGCGGCTACCTGAGCTTCGCCGGCGACATGGACGTCGCCATCGCCATCCGCACCGGCATCGTCAAGGACCAGACGCTATACGTGCAGGCCGCGGCCGGCATCGTGGCCGACTCGGTGCCGGAGCTCGAGTGGAAAGAGACCGAGGCGAAGGCGCGGGCGCTGCTGCGCGCCGCCGAACTCGTGGAAGAGGGGTTCTGACCATGCTGTTGATGATCGACAACTACGACAGCTTCACCTTCAACCTGGTGCAGTACTTCGGCGAATTGGGCGAGGACGTGCGTGTCTTCCGCAACGACGAGATCACGCTCGAAGGCATCGCCGGCCTGGCGCCAGCGCGCCTGGTGCTTTCGCCCGGACCCTGCTCGCCGGCCGAGGCCGGCGTCTGCGTCGACGCGATCAAGGCCTTCACCGGCCGGCTGCCCATCCTCGGCGTGTGCCTGGGGCACCAGGCGATCGGCGCGGCGCTGGGCGGCAAGGTGATCCGGGCGCAGCGGCAGATGCACGGCAAGGCGAGTGTGATCACCACCGACCAGCGCGGCGTCTACACCGGGCTGCCGCGCCAGTTCTCGGTGATCCGCTATCACTCGCTGGCGATCGAGCGCGAAACGCTGCCGGCAGCGCTCGAAGTCACGTCGACCTCCGAGGACGGCGAGATCATGGGCGTGCGGCACCGCGAGCTCGCGGGCAGCGCGACGCCGCTGGAAGGCGTGCAATTCCACCCGGAATCCATCCTCAGCGAGCATGGGCATGCGATGCTGAAGAACTTCCTGGAGGGCCGGCCATGAACATCGTCGATCTGCGCAGCGACACCGTGACGCGCCCCACGCCCGCGATGCGCGAGGCGATGATGCGCGCCGAGCTCGGCGACGACGTGTTCGGCGACGATCCCACGGTCAACGCGCTGCAGGAGCGCATCGCCGCCATGCTCGGCAAGGAGGCGGCGCTATTCGTGCCGAGCGGCACCCAGGGCAACCTGATCGCCTCGATGACGCATTGCCAGCGCGGCGAGGAAGCGATCGTCGGCGAGATGGCGCACACCTATCGCTGGGAGGCCGGCGGCGCGGCGGTGCTGGGCAGCGTGCCGCAACTGCCGCTGCGCCACCAGGCCGACGGCTCGCTGGCGCTGGCGGACATCGAGGCCGCCATCAAGCCCGACGACGCGCACTTCGCGCGCACGCGGCTGCTGTGCCTCGAGAACACGATCGGCGGCAAGGCGGTATCGCTCGCGTACACCGCCGAGGCGACGGCGCTCGCGCGAAAGAAGGGCCTGGCCACGCACCTGGACGGCGCGCGCCTGTTCAACGCGGCGGTCAAGCTCGGCGTCGACGCGCGCGAGATCGCGCAGCACTTCGACAGCGTCTCGGTCTGCTTCTCCAAGGGGCTGGGTGCGCCAGTCGGCTCGGCGCTGGTCGGCTCGCGCGAGTTCATCGCCCGCGCGCACCGCTGGCGCAAGATGCTCGGCGGGGGCATGCGCCAGGCGGGGGTGCTGGCCGCCGCGGCGTTGTACGCGCTGGAGCACCACATCGTTCGCCTGGCCGACGACCACGCACTGGCCCAGCGGCTGGCCGCCGGCCTGCAGGGCATCCCGGGCCTGACCATCGAAGCGCCGCAGACCAACATGGTGTTCGCCAGCGTCGCGCGCGAGCGCGGCGACGGCCTGCTCGCGCACCTGAAGTCGCGCGGCGTGCTGGCCACGGGCATCTACCAACTGCGCTTCGTGACACACCTCGACGTCGACGCCGCCGGCATCGACCGCGCCATCGCGGCGGTGCGCGAATACTTCAATGCCTGAGGAAGGGACCTGCACCATGCCCATCTCGAACAACGAAGCACTGACCCGCACGATCGAGCACCGCGAGATCTTCCACGATGAGATGCTCGCGCTGATGCGCCGCATCATGGGCGGCGAGATGTCGCCCGTGATGATGGCCGCGCTGCTGGTCGGCCTGCGCGTCAAGAAAGAGACCATCGGCGAGATCACCGCGGCCGCGCAGGTGATGCGCGAGTTCTCCACCAAGGTCGAGGTGCCCGATCGCACCCATCTGGTCGACATCGTCGGCACCGGCGGCGACAACTCGCACACCTTCAACATCTCGACTTGCAGCATGTTCGTCGCCGCCGCGGCGGGCGCTCGCGTCAGCAAGCACGGCAATCGCAGCGTCTCGAGCAAGTCCGGCAGCGCCGACGTGCTGGAAGCGCTGGGCGTGAACCTCGGGCTGCCGCCCAAGGCGATTGCGCAATGCATCGCCGACACCGGCATCGGCTTCATGTTCGCGCCGCACCACCATCCGGCGATGAAGAACGTGGCACCGGTGCGCAAGGAACTCGGCGTGCGCACCATCTTCAACATCCTGGGCCCGCTCACCAACCCGGCGGACGCTCCCAACATCCTCATGGGCGTGTTCCACCCCGACCTCGTCGGCATCCAGGTGCGCGCGCTGCAGCGACTCGGCGCGGAACATGCGGTGGTCGTCTATGGCCGCGACGGCATGGACGAGGTGTCGCTGGGCGCCGCCACGATGGTCGGCGAGTACAAGGACGGCGGCATCCACGAATACGAGATCCATCCCGAGGACTTCGGGCTCACCATGGCGAGCAATCGTGCGCTGAAGGTGGAGACGCCGGAGCAATCGAAGGCGCTGCTGCGCTCGGTGCTCGACAACGAACCGGGCCCGGCGCGCGACATCGTGATCCTCAACGCCGGCGTCGCCCTGTATGCGGCCAACGTGGTGGGCTCGATGGCCGAGGGCGTGGCGCTGGCTCGCGACACGCTGGCCTCCGGCAAGGCGCTGGGCAAGATGCACCAGTTCGTCAACCGCACGAAGGAGCTGGCCGGCGAATGAGCGACATCCTGCGAAAGATCGTCGCGGTCAAGCGCGAAGAGATCGCGGCGGCCAAGGCACGGCGCGACCTCGCCTCGCTGCGCCGCGATGCCGAATCGCTGGGCGGGCAACGCGACTTCGTGGCCGGCCTGCGCGGCAAGATGGAACGCGGCGGCGACGGCGTGATCGCCGAGATCAAGAAGGCGAGCCCCAGCAAGGGCGTGCTGCGCGAGCAGTTCGTGCCGGCACAGATCGCTGCCAGCTACGCCCGGAATGGCGCAGCCTGCCTGAGCGTGCTGACCGACGTGCAGTTCTTCCAGGGCGACGCCGAGTACCTGCGCCAGGCGCGCGCCGCATGCGATCTGCCGGTGCTGCGCAAGGACTTCATGGTCGATGCCTACCAGGTGGTCGAGGCGCGTGCCATGGGCGCGGACTGCATCCTGCTGATCGCCGCCTGCCTGGACGATGCCCAGATGCTGGACCTCGAGGCGCAGGCGCATGCGCTCGGCATGGCCGTTCTGGTCGAAGTCCACGACGGCGCGGAGCTCGAACGCGCACTGCGGCTGGCCACGCCGCTGATCGGCATCAACAACCGCAATCTGCGGACCTTCGAGGTCACGCTCGCGACGACGCTGGGCCTGCTCGAGCGGGTCCCCCGGGATCGCCTGCTGGTCACCGAGAGCGGCATCCTCGCGCACGCCGACGTGCAGCGCATGCGCGATGCCGGCGTGCATGCGTTTCTCGTCGGAGAGGCGTTCATGCGCGCGCCCGATCCGGGCACCGCGCTCGCCGAGTTGTTTCGGTGAGCCGGCGCGCCCGCGACGGCGGCGCCAACGCCGAGTTGTTCGCGGCCGACGAGGCACCCGCGCCGCAAGCGGCGGCGGCCGACAACCGTCTGCGCGAGCCGCTGTCAGCGCTGTTCGACCGCGTGGCGCCCGCATGGAAGGCGGTCACCGATGCCTTTCTCGCCACCGACACCGGCCAGGCGCTCGTGCGCTATGTCGATCGCCGCGTGCGAGAGGGCGCGGCCATCTACCCCGCGTCCGTCTTCCATGCGCTGGAGTTGACCGCGCCCGAGGACGTGCGTGTCGTCATCCTTGGGCAGGACCCGTACCACGGCGCGGGCCAGGCGCATGGCCTGGCGTTCTCGGTGCGCGACGGACACAAGCCGCCGCCCAGCCTGCGCAACCTGCTGAAGGAAGTCGAGGCCGACATCGGCGAGCCGTCGCAATGCCGCGGCGACTTGAGCGCCTGGGCACGTCAAGGCGTGCTGCTGCTCAATACCTCGCTCACGGTCGAGGACGGCCAGCCGCAAAGCCACGCCGGACGCGGCTGGGAGGCGCTCACCGATGCCCTCTTGCGCCATGTCGCCGAGCGCGCGCAGCCGGTCGTCTTCCTGCTGTGGGGCGCGTCGGCGCAATGCAAGCGAGCCCTCGTCGAGCGGCCGCCGCATCGGGTGCTCACGGCCAATCATCCGTCGCCCCTGTCGGCCCGACGCCCGCCGGAGCCCTTTGTCGGCTGCCGTCACTTCAGCCAGGTGAACGCCTTGCTGGCCCAGTTGCGGCCGGGCACGCCGCCGATCCGCTGGTAGCGCTTCAGACGCAACTGGTATGCATGGGCGTAGGTGGCCCCGCACGCCATCGATCCGCGGCACGACACCAGTGGAGATCTCCCTGACCGGGCGAAACAAAGCGCCTCGCTGTTGACATATTGGTATTACTGGTACTAAACTGGTAGCTATCGAGTCCGCGTCGACCTGAAAGTGGTCCGCCGCGGTCTCCCTTCAAGCGATGGGAGGAGCCCCGGTATGAGTTTTTCGCGGCAGCAGGTCGACCCTCGGCGCCATGCGGTGGGCCTGTCCTTCGTCGTGCTCCTGCACCTGGCCGTCGTCTACGCCCTCGTGACCGGCTTGGCCAAGAAGGTGATCGACGTGGCACGCGCGCCGATCGAGGCCAAGGTCATCGAGGAGCTCAAGAAGCCGCCCCCGCCGCCGGAGGAGGCGCTGCCGCCTCCGCCCAAGATGGAAGCGCCGCCGCCGCCCTTCGTCCCCCCGCCCGAAGTGCAGATCCAGCCCCCGCTGCAGCCGCAGCCGAGCATCACCGCCCAGCAGGCCACGCCGCCGCCGCAGGAGTTCAAGCCGACGCCGTCCGTGGCCGCCGCGCCCGCGCAGCCCGCGCCCGTGGCCGCCGCTGTCGCGTGCTCCAACTACGCCAGCGTCATGGGCGATCTCGCCTACCCCCGGGAAGCCGTGCGCCAAGGGATCGAGCAAGGCGCTGCGCTCGTCCAGTTCACGGTGAGTGCCGCCGGTGACGTCAAGGACATCCGCGTCGTCAGCGCCACCCACCCCATCTTCGCGCGGGCCAGCGCGCGCATCGTCGGCGAATACAAATGCCAGGGCCAAGGCCGCGACGTGCTCGTTCAAGTGCCCTTCGGCTACCGGCTCGAATAGCGCCGCGGCCCGCCCGATCCCCGTCACCCACGCCTCGACACTGGAACCAAGATCATGCTCAAGACCCTCGTTGCGCGCGCCCTGCTGGCCCTGGCCCTGTGCGGCTGCGCCGTGCCCGCCCTGGCGCAAACCGCTGCCAGCGCCCCCGAAGCCCAAGCCTCCGTGCCGGCGGCAGCCGATGTGGCCGCGCCTGCTGCAGCACCGGCGCCTGCTCCGATGGCTGCCACGACCACCAAGGAAACCATCG
>DATFAY010000115.1:0-9096 GCA_035254085.1 Piscinibacter sp. | reverse complement strand
CGCAGGATGTGGCTCGGGTGCAGCGAGGTGTTCGCGAAGCGCATCGGCCGGCTGGGCACGGGCGTCATGTCGCGACCTTCCTTCGTGCGCCGCCCGTCGCGGCGAAGCGCGGCAGCTGCAGGATCGCCTCGGCGTTCGACGGCGAGAAGCAGCGGTCGGCCGCCTCGCGCCACGGCAGCCACTGGAACGCGGTGTGCTCGCG
Source organism: Piscinibacter sp. (assembly GCA_035254085.1). Taxonomy (GTDB): domain Bacteria; phylum Pseudomonadota; class Gammaproteobacteria; order Burkholderiales; family Burkholderiaceae_C; genus Albitalea. The sequence continues at coordinate 8,894 of DATFAY010000115.1, read as the reverse complement.
CGGCGCGAGCGTGATCTCGAGGCTGCGCGGCACGCGCAGGCCGAACACGTGCTCGGTGTTGTGGGTCACGCCCGGCGCATAGCGGTGGCGCCACACGGGATAGATCTCGTAGACGTTGCGCAGCTGCCAGTCGTGCAGGTCGGTGAGCGGCACCTGCGGGCTGCCCACGACGATGCCCGTTTCCTCGGCGACTTCGCGCACCGCCGTGTCCGCCAGCGGCTCGCCGGGCAGGTCCTTGGAGCCCGTGACGCTCTGCCAGTAGCCCGGGTGGTCGGCGCGCTCGATCAGCAGCACGTCGAGATCGTCGGTATGGATGACCACCAGCACGGATTCCGGAATCTTGTAGGGGCGATTCATCACGAGGCAATCATCGTTCCCACGCCGCGGCGCAGCAACAAGAAAGGGCGCGAAACGCGCCCTTTGATTCTGCATCAGTTGCCGGCAGCCGATGCGCCGGTCGATCCTCGCCGGCGGCTCGCCATTCGCTACGCGGCCGGTTGCGGATTGCGCAGCCGGATGTGCAGCTCGCGCAGCTGCTTCTCGTCGACCGGCGAGGGCGCGTGCGTGAGCAGGTCCTGCGCGCGCTGCGTCTTGGGGAACGCGATCACGTCGCGGATGCTTTCGGCGCCGGTCATCATCGTCACGATGCGGTCCAGGCCGAAGGCGAGGCCGCCGTGCGGCGGCGCGCCGTATTGCAGCGCGTCGAGCAGGAAGCCGAACTTGGCCTGCGCCTCCTCCGGGCCGATCTTCAGGGCGCTGAAGACCTTGCTCTGCACCTCGGCGCGGTGGATGCGCACCGAGCCGCCGCCGAGCTCCCAGCCGTTGAGCACCATGTCGTAGGCCTTGGCCACGCAGGCGCCCGGGTCGGTGTCCATGAGGTCTTCGTGCCCGTCCTTGGGCGCGGTGAACGGATGGTGCACCGCGTTCCAGCGCTGCGCCTCGTCGTCGTATTCGAACATCGGGAAGTCGATCACCCACAGAGGCGCCCAGCGGTCCTCGAACAGTCCATGGCTGCGGCCGAACTCGCTGTGGCCAACCTTGATGCGCAGCGCGCCGAGCGCGTCGTTGACGACCTTTTCCTTGTCGGCGCCGAAGAAGATCAGGTCGCCGGTCTGCGCGCCGGTGCGCTTCATGATCTCGGCCAGCGCCGCGTCGTGCAGGTTCTTGACGATCGGCGACTGCAGGCCTTCGCGGCCCTTGCCGGCATCGTTCACCTTGATCCAGGCCAGGCCCTTGGCGCCGTAGATCTTCACGAACTCGGTGTAGCCGTCGATCTCGCCGCGGCTCATCTCGCCGCCGCGCGGCACGCGCAGCGCCGCGACGCGCCCGCCCTTGGTCGTGGCCGGCGTGGAGAACACCTTGAAGTCGACGTCCTTCATCACGTCGGTGAGTTCGGTGAACTCGAGCTTCACCCGCAGGTCCGGCTTGTCGGAGCCGAAGCGGTGCATCGCCTCGGCGTACTTCATCACCGGATACTCGGGCAGCTCCACGCCAATGGTCTTCTTGAAGACGCTTCGGATCATGCCTTCGAACATCGAGCGAATCTCCTCTTCGGTGAGGAAACTGGTCTCGATATCGATCTGCGTGAACTCGGGCTGGCGGTCGGCGCGCAGGTCCTCGTCGCGGAAGCACTTGGTGATCTGGTAGTAGCGGTCGAAGCCGGCCACCATCAGCAGCTGCTTGAACAGCTGCGGCGACTGCGGCAGCGCGAAGAACATGCCTTCGTTGACGCGGCTGGGCACCAGGTAGTCGCGCGCGCCTTCGGGCGTGCTCTTGGTGAGCATCGGCGTCTCGATGTCGATGAAGCCCTGCTCGTCCAGGAACTTGCGCGTCTCCATCGCCACGCGATAGCGCAGCTTCATGTTCTTCTGCATCGTCGGGCGGCGCAGGTCGAGCACCCGGTGCGTGAGGCGGGTGGTCTCCGAGAGGTTCTCGTCGTCGAGCTGGAACGGCGGCGTGACGCTCGGGTTGAGCACCTCGAGCTCGTGGCACAGCACTTCGATCTTGCCGCTGGTGAGGTTGGCGTTCTCGGTGCCGGCCGGTCGCGCGCGCACCTTGCCGACCACCTTCAGGCAGAACTCGTTGCGCACGCCCTCGGCGGTGGCGAACATGTCCGGGCGGTCCGGGTCGCACACCACCTGCACCAGGCCTTCACGGTCGCGCAGGTCGATGAAGATGACGCCGCCATGGTCGCGCCGGCGATGCGCCCAGCCCATCAGCGTCACGCTCTGGCCCATCAGCGCTTCGCTGACCAGGCCGCAGTAGGTTGTTCTCATGAATCACTCCTTGTCTTGTTCGATGCGCCGCGCCGATGCGGGCATGTGGGAGGCGCTGGGAGGCTGTGTCGCAAGCCCTGACGGTTGAGCGTGTGCCGCGCGCTCAACCGTGTTGGTTTCGCGGCTCGACGATGTGCTGGTGGCGGGTGTCGCCGATGAGATGGACCGGCGGGGCGACGACCCCCATCGAGATGATGTACTTCAGCGCCTCGTCCACGCTCATCGCGAGGGCGATCACGTCCTTGCGCGGCACCATCAGGAAGAAGCCGGAGGTCGGATTGGGCGTGGTCGGCACGTACAGGCTGAGGTAGTCGGCATGCAGATGCTCGGCCGCTTCGCCGCCGGGCTTGCCGGTGACGAAGGCGATGGTCCAGGAGCCCTCGCGCGGGTACTGCACCAGCACCGCTTCGCGAAAGGCGTTGCCGCTGCTGGAGAACAGCGTGTCCGACACCTGCTTGACCGAGCTGTAGATCGACTTGACGATCGGGATGTGGGTGAGCAGGCGGCTGCCCTGGCGCAGCGCCCACTGGCCGGCCATGTTGGTGGCGAAGATGCCCGTCAGGACCAGCCCGACGAACATCACGATGACACCCAGCCCCGGCACCTTCTTGAGCATCTCCAGCGGCACGTAGGCACCTGCCGGCAGGACGGCCTGCGACGCGCTCAGCAGGCCCTCGAACACGCCGTCGAGCGTGTTCAGGATCGCGTGCAGCACCCACAAGGTGATCGCGAGCGGCAGCCAGACCAGCAGGCCGGCAAGCAGGTATTTCTTCACGCAGTGTCCAGGTGGGCGGAATCAGCGGCCGCTCGCAAGCGGCCAGCAGGCGCGGCGACGCGGCGAGGCGGAAAAGGGCATCTCAATGGCAGGCGCACGAAGAGCCGCAGCCGCCGCTGGCCGCACCGTCGCCCGACGAGCCCGCCGCGCTGGTCGAGGCCGCGGCGGCGGGTTCGCTCTTGGCGGACTCCGCCTTGCCGGCATCGGGCTTGGCGTCGCCGTTCGTTGCGGCAGACCCGTTGGCCTTGGCGGCGCCGTTCGAGTTGCCGCCGCGGAAGTCGGTGACGTACCAGCCCGAGCCCTTGAGCTGGAAGCCCGCGGCGGTCAGCTGCTTCTTGAACGACTCGGCGTGGCACGCCGGGCAGGTGCTGAGCACCGGATCGGAGACCTTCTGCAGCACATCTTTCGCGTGGCCGCACGACTCACAGCGGTATGCGTAGATCGGCATGGCTAAGCCCTTGATTCAAAACGTGAAATTATAAGGGCGCCGGGCTTGCGGCCCGGCGCGCGCCGAAGGGCAGATGGTGGCGGGCGCTAGGCCTTCAAGCCCGACAGGTGGTGGGTATGCTCGTGACGGTTCCTCAGCCGCTGCGGCGCGAGCGAACCGAGGATCATGCCCGCAAAGGCGGCGATCAGGCCGGCGAGCTGCGGCGGAAACTGCTCGCCGAGCTTGCTGACCTGCGGGAAGAAGAGGATCCAGGTGCCCACGCCCGCCGCCAGCGAGCACACGGCGCCCTGGGTGGTGGAGCGCTTCCAGTACAGGCCCAGCACCAGCGGGACGAAGGCGCCGACCAGGGTCACCTGGTAGGCGGCCGACACCAGGTCGTAGATCGACGTTCCCTTCATGGCGATCGCGTAGGCGAGCACCAGCGCCGCGAAGACGACGATGGTCGCGCGCGTGGCGAACAGCTGCTGCCGGTCGCCCATGTGCGGGCGCAGGTTCTTCAGGATGTTCTCGACGAAGCTGGTGCTCGGTGCCAGGAGCGTCGCCGACGAGGTGCTCTTGATCGCCGAAAGCAGGGCGCCGAAGAAGAGGATCTGCATCACCAGCGGCATCTTCGTCAGCACGAAGGTCGGCAGCAGGCGCTGGTAGTCGTTCTTGGCCATGTCCAGGGCGCTCGAGCCCATCACCACCACCGCGCACGCGACGATGAACATCGGCACGAAGGCGAACACGATGTAGCTCGCGCCGCCGATGGCCGCGCCGTTGCGCGCTGTCTGCGCGTTCTTGGCCGCCATGACGCGCTGGAACACGTCCTGCTGCGGGATGCTGCCCAGCATCATGGTGAGCCCGGCGCCGACGAACATCGCGATCTCGGTGAAGCTCGGTGCCGGCAGGAAGCGCCACAGGTCCTTTTGCGCCGCCATGGCGAACACCTTGTCGGCGCCGCCGGCGAGGTTGGCCGCGAAGACCGCGATGATGGACAAGCCGATCACGAGCACGATCATCTGGATGAAGTCGGTCCAGGCCACCGCCAGGAAGCCGCCGATCACCACGTAGATGAGCACCGCCAGCGTGCCGACGATCATGCCCGCCGTCTCGGACATCGCGCCGTTGGTGAGCACCGAGAAGACGAGGCCCAGCGCGGTGATCTGTGCCGCCACCCAGCCCAGGTAGCTCAGGATGATCGCGGCCGAGCAGAACACCTCCACGCCCTTGCCGTAGCGCTGGCGATAGAAGTCGCCGATGGTCAACAGGTTCTGCTTGTACAGGCGGGTCGCGAAGAACAAGCCGACCAGGATGAGGCAGGTGCCGGCGCCGAACGGGTCTTCGATGATGGCGTTCAGGCCGCCTTGCACGAACTTGGCCGGGATGCCCATCACCGTCTCGGCGCCGAACCAGGTCGCGAAGGTGGTCGTCACCACCATGATGAGCGGCAGGCTGCGTCCGGCGATGGCGAAGTCGCTGGTGTTCCTGATGCGGGTGCCCGCCCACACGCCGATGGCCAGCGTGCCGACGAGGTACAGCACCACGAAAGTGATCAGTGTGTAGTTCATGCGACGAGAGTCCGAGGAGCGGTCGACACGCCCGGGTGCCGATGCGGGCGAGCGGGATTATCCCTGCAACCCGCGCCGTGCCAAGCGCGTGCCTGCGCATGAATCGAGCCTCGTGTGCAGCATGGCGCGCCGCGCCGCTGCCGGCTCAGAACTTCCAGTGAGCCACCACTTGCATCGCCACCAGCCCGAGCACGAAGCCCAGGCCGCCATAGCCGATCGCCTGCAGCAGCCGTTTGGTGCGCCGCTGCTCGATCAGCAAGGCTTCGAGCATGCGCTGCTCGGACGCCGCGCGCGGTTGAAGGGCCTGGTGCAGCAGGCGGGGCAGCTCCGGCACCAGTTGCACGTAGCGCGGCGCCTCGTTCTTCAGGCGCTCGACCAGTCCGCGCCAGCCGATCTGGTCGTGCATCCAGCGCTCCAGGAAGGGCTTGGCGGTGTTCCACAGGTCGAGCTCGGGATCGAGCTGGCGGCCCAGTCCTTCGACGTTGAGCAGCGTCTTCTGCAGCAGCACGAGCTGCGGCTGGATCTCGACATTGAAGCGCCGCGACGCCTGGAACAGCCGCAGCAGCACCTGGCCCAGCGAGATGTCCTTGAGCGGCCGGTCGAAGTGCGGCTCGCACACCGTGCGGATCGCGCCCTCCAGCGCATCGATGCGCGTGTCGGGTGGCACCCAGCCGCTTTCGACGTGCAGCTCCGCCACGCGCTTGTAGTCGCGGCGGAAGAAGGCCACGAAGTTCTGCGCGAGGTATTCCTTGTCGTATTCGGTGAGCGTGCCCACGATGCCGAAGTCCAGCGCGATGTAGCGTCCGAAGGTGGCCGGCGCGACGCTCACCTGGATGTTGCCCGGGTGCATGTCGGCATGGAAGAAGCCGTCTCGAAAGACCTGCGTGAAGAAGATGGTGACGCCGTCGCGCGCCAGCTTCTTGATGTCGACCCCGGCTTCTTCCAGACGCTGCCGCTGGCTGATGGGCACGCCGTCCATGCGCTCCATCACGATCACGTTCGGCGTGCACAGCTCCCAGTACATCTCGGGGACCATCACCAGGTTGAGGCCCGCCATGTTGCGGCGCAGCTGCGCGGCATTGGCGGCCTCGCGCACCAGGTCGAGCTCGTCGTGCAGGTAGACGTCGAACTCGGCCACCACCTCGCGCGGCTTCAGCCGCCGGCCGTCGGCGCTCACGCGCTCGATCCAGGCGGCCAGGGTGCGCATCAGCGACAAGTCGTCGTCGATCACCGCCAGCATGCCGGGGCGCAGCACCTTCACCGCTACCGCGCGGCCGTCCTGGAGGGTCGCGAAGTGCACCTGTGCGATGGACGCACTGGCGACCGGCTCGGCCTCGAATGTCGCGAACAAGGCCTCGATCGGGCGGCCGAACGCGCGCTCGACCAGCACGCGCGCCTGCTCGGCGGGGAAAGGCGGCACGCGGTCCTGCAGCTTGGCGAGTTCGTCGGCGACATCGGGCGGCAGAAGGTCGCGCCGCGTCGAGAGCACCTGGCCGAACTTCACGAAGATCGGCCCGAGGTGCTCCAGCGCGAGGCGCAGCCGCACCCCGCGCGGCGCGTCCAGGCGCCGGCCGATGGTGATCAGGCGCGACAGCAGCCTGATGCGCCGCTGGCGAAAGCCGGACAGGGCCAGTTCATCCAGCCCGAACCGCAGAACCGTGAAGACGATGAAGACCAGGCGCGCGAGATGCCTCATCGCGCCGTCGGTCCTCGGGTTGCCGGCCCGTCGCGCGAGACCCACCCGGCCAGCGTGGCGACCGCCTCGCGCAAGCCTCCGGCCAGCTTGCCGCCGATGCGCGCCAGTTCGTGTGCCGGTGCGGCGCCGATGACGCGGGCGAGATCGTCCTGCAGGTCCCAGCGCAGGTTGTCCATGAGCCAGCTCACGTCGGCGGCCAGCGCCGCGTCGCCCGACACCTCGACCGCCGGGCGCTGTCCCGCCATGCCGCGCACCAGGCTCAGCGCCGGGTTGGACGCGTCGACCTGCAGGCGCAGGTCCGGCGCCGGCGGCGCCGATTGGCCGATCCACTCGACCAGGCCGGCCGGCGTGATGACGAAGCTCAGCTCGGGCATGGGCGGCAGCAAGCTGGGCCAGCCGCTCATCTGCAACCGTATGCAACGTCCTGCGTGCGGGCGCAGCCGCTGCACCGCGACCTCCTCGCTGGCCAGCACATGGTTGAGCCACAAGGTGAGACGCTGCATGAATGCCGTGCCGGCGAATTGCGTGAAGCTTTCGAGCATGCGCGGATTGTAGGCACGGCCCCGCGCGCTACCCCCGCGGACACGGGTTCAGTCACGCTGCCCATTTGAGCGAGAATCCACGGCTTGAATCATGGGTCGGGGGCAGCTGGCGCAGGGCCGACCGACCTACACCGGCAGGACACAAGCGGTCTTGGGCCCGGCCGTCCCGCGGCGACCGGTGGTGGCCGCGACGACATGCCCCTCGGGCACGACCAAAACACCTGATCGATGTTCGAAGACCGCAGCTACAAAAGAACCTTCTACAGCGCGCCGCAGTCCGTGACGTCGCTGGTTGCGGCGTTCCTCGAGCCGGCCATCACGGTACTGACCCTGCTGGTGGCCAACTGGAGCATCGACGAGCCGATCCTGCGGCCCGAGCTGACCCTGTGCCTGCTGGTATTCGCCCTCACCTTCCCCGGCCGCAACCGCTTCCGAGAGAACCTGATCGCCGCAGGCGTGGACATCGTCTCGTCGTGGGTCATGTTGGTGGGCATCCTGGCGCTGTGCGGCTATGCCACTCGCAGCATCGGCTACTTCGAGGAAGAAGCACTGCTCGCCTGGATCTTCGCCACGCCCGTGCTGCAGTGGATCGCAGTCTGGATCGGCCAGCGCGTGGTGCGCCGCTACTCGGCGCGGCCCGAGGCGCGCCGCTCGGCGATCATCGTCGGCGCCGGCCCGCTGGGCGTGAAGGTTGCGCGCGCCCTGGTGGACAGCGACGACCAGGGCATCGATTTCGTCGGCTACTTCGACGACCGCACCGACGACCGCGTGCACGAGCTGGCGACCAAGCAGCGCCTGGGCGGCCTGAAGGACGTGGCCGAGTACATCCGCCAGCATGGCGTGCGCGAAGTGTTCATCACGCTGCCGCTGGGGTCGCAGCCGCGCATCGTGGAGCTGCTGGAGCAGGTGCAGGGCACCACCGCCTCGCTGTACTTCGTGCCCGACGTATTCGGCATCAGCATCATCCAGGGCCGCCTGCAGGACATGAACGGCGTGCCGGTGGTGGGCATCTGCGAGACGCCGTTCACCGGGACGAACGAACTGGCCAAGCGCATCAGCGACATCGTGCTGGCCAGCATCATCCTCGTGCTGATCTCGCCCGTGCTGCTGGTGCTCGCGATAGGCGTCAAGCTCAGCTCGCCCGGTCCGGTGATCTTCAAGCAGCGCCGCAACGGCCTCGACGGCGAGGAGATCACGGTCTACAAGTTCCGCTCGATGACGGCCCAGGACAACGGTCCGGTGGTGCGCCAGGCCACCAAGAACGACCCGCGGATCACGCCGTTCGGGGCCTTCATCCGCCGCACCTCGCTGGACGAGCTGCCGCAGTTCTTCAATGTCCTGCAGGGACGCATGAGCATCGTCGGGCCGCGGCCGCACGCGGTCGCGCACAACGAGGAGTACCGCAGGTTGATCAAGGCGTACATGGTGCGCCACAAGGTGAAGCCCGGCATCACCGGCTGGGCGCAGGTCAACGGTCACCGGGGGGAGACCGACACCATCGAGAAGATGCAGGCACGGGTCGAATACGACCTCGAGTATTTGCGGAACTGGTCCCTCGGACTCGATCTGCAGATCATTGTGCGTACCATCCGCCTCGTGTTCTTCGA
>DATFAY010000114.1:0-3410 GCA_035254085.1 Piscinibacter sp. | reverse complement strand
GCGAGAGCGTACAGGCGAATGTCGTCGGGCCAACTGGCGGTGGCCGCATGGAAGGCGGCCGACTGGCCGCCGAAGAGCGCGCGCAGCGCTTCCTCGTAGCCGGGCAGGTCGCCCGCGATCGCGTGCACGAAGCGGTAGCAGCGCTCCTGTGCCGCGCGCAGCGCGTCCTGCCCGCCCTGGGCGCGGCGCGCCTCCTCGACCAGCTTGCGCAGCGCGACCGAGGCGCCGCCGGGCTGCAGCGACAGCCACTCCCAGTGCCGCGGCAGCAGCGTCACTTCGCGCGCCACGACGCCGAGCTTGGGCCGCCCGGGCGCGCGCGGGGCGCCGGCTTCGGCATCGGCGGGGCTCGGGATGGAAGGCGTGCCGCGCGGATCGATGTCGATCTGGCGGCCGCTGCTGTCCTCGAACACGAGCACGGCCTCGTGGCGGCGCGGGGAGGCCTGGGCGGCGGCGACGGCCCGGCTCACCGCGTCGAGCGAGCCCGAGGCGAGGTGATGGTGGCCGCGAAAGGCGGTGAAGCTCTGGCCCGGCCCGGCCGGGCCGGCAGAGGATGCGGGTGCGTTCGGCATGCCCGCATTATTACCCGGGCGAAATTAACCCAGTGAATTACCCGGGTAAAAAGGCTCGCGGGCGAGCGCGTTCAGCCGAACAGCTTGCCCGCCACTTCGGCGATGTGCTTGCCCTGGAAGCGTGCGGCGGCCAGTTCGTTCTCCGAGGGCTGGCGCGAGCCGTCGCCGCCGGTGATGGTGCTGGCGCCGTAGGGCGAGCCGCCGGTCACTTCGTCGAGGCGCATCTGGCCCTGGAAGCTGTAGGGCAGGCCGACCGTGACGAGGCCGAAGTGCATGAGGTTGGTGAGGATGGAGAACAGCGTCGTCTCCTGACCGCCGTGCTGGGTGGCGCTGGCGGTGAATGCGCCGCCCACCTTGCCGTTGAGCGCGCCGCGCGCCCACAGGCCGCCGGCCTGGTCGAGGAAGTTCGCCATCTGCGAGGCCATGCGCCCGAAGCGCGTGCCGGTGCCCACGATGATCGCGTCGTAGTTGGCCAGCTCGTCGATCGTGGCGACGGGCGCGGGCTGGTCGAGCTTGTAGTGCGAGGCCTTGGCGACCTCGGCCGGCACCAGCTCCGGCACCCGCTTGATGTCCACCGTCGCGCCCGCCTCGCGCGCGCCCGCGGCGACGGCCTGCGCCATCGCTTCGATGTGCCCGTAGGCGGAGTAGTAGAGGACGAGAACCTTTGCCATGGAGTGCTCCTGATCGTGAGTGCGGGCCAAGGGCGCGGCACTTGCCGTGCCCGATGCAGGGATTGTTCGACCGGGGGCCGGCCGATGGCGGCGGATTCTTTGACGTGAGTGTTCGAAATCGCTGAACGCGAGGTTCAGCCCACGAGGGCGAGCCAGGGCAAGCCGATGGCGAGGAACACGGCGATGAAGATCACGCCGAAGATCGCGCCGAGCCGCCAGTAGTCGGCAGACGGCAGGTAGCCCGAACCGTAATAGACCGGCGACGGTCCCGTTGCATACGGGGTGAGCACGCCCATGATGCCGAGCGTGAGGCACAGCAGCAGCGCGAATTGCGGCATGTTCATGCCGGGGATGGTGGAGCCCACGGCCAGCATGACAGGCAGCAGGGCCGTCACATGGGCTGTCACGCTGGCGAAGAGGTAGTGCGTGAAATAGAAGACCAGCACGAGCACGACCATTGCCGCGAACGGCGAGAAGCCTGTCATGTGGGCGGCCACCGAATCGGCGAACCACTTGACGAATCCGACCTTGTTGAGCCCGTCGGCCAGAGCGACCAGCGTGGCGAACCACGCCAGCGTGTTCCAGGCGGTGGAGTTCTTGATGATGTCGTCCCAGGTGACGACGCCGGTCACGAGCATGAGCGAGATCACCACCAGTGCGGCCGTCGTCGGATTGATGGCATCGCCGCCGAAGATCCACATCACCAACGCGATGACGACCAGGATCGCCAGCGTGATCTCGCGGCGGGAGAGCGCGCCCATCTGCCGCAGCTCGCCGGCGGCCCAGGACGGCACCTCGGTGCCTTCCTTCACCGTCGGCGGATACAGCCAGTACGCCAGCGGCGGCAAGAGAATCAGCAGCGTGACGCCGATCGGCGCGAACGCGGTGAACCATTGCGTCCAGGTGAGACTCACCTGCGAGGTCTTGTTGACGAGCTCGACCGCGAGCAGATTGGGGGCGAGCCCGGTGAGGAAGAGCGAACTCGTCACGCAGGTCGTCGACAGCGCCACCCACATGATGTACGAGCCGATGCGTCGCGCCGATGGGTCGTTCGGCTTGGAGTCGTACAGCGCCGGCAGGTTGCGGATCACCGGGAAGATGGTGCCACCGCTGCGCGCGGTGTTCGAGGGGGTGAATGGGGCCAGGATGGTGTCGGCGACCATCACCGCGAAGCCCAGCGTCAAGGTGCGCCGCCCCATCGCCTTGACGAGCACCAGCGCGATGCGCCGCCCAAGGCCTGTCTTGTCGTAGCCGAGCGCGAACATGAACGCGCCGAAGATCAGCCACACCGTGCTGTTCGAGAATCCGGACAGCGCCCAGGCGAGTGCCGCGTTGGCGGGTTTGAAGCCCGGCTTGGCGAGCTCGGCGGGCGCATACAGCACCCACGGCGCCAGCACGGCGACGAGGGTGACGCCGATGAAGCCGATGGCTCCGCCCGGCAGCGGCTCCAGCATCAGGCCGACGATGACGCCCGCGAAGATGGCGAAGAAGTGCCAGGCGTGCGGAGCGAGGCCGTCCGGTGTCGGCACGAGGGCCACGATCGCGGCGACGACGATCGGCGCAATCGCCTTCCAGGCCAGCTTCATCGTTTGCTCCCCTGTGGTCTTCTTGATGGGTCGCAAGCGATTCTTCTCGCCGCCGTGGCAGGTGCGTTGACCTATCGCAACGGGAAAGCCCGCCGAGCCGGGCAGCGGCCCCGATGAGCCCGAGGCTCGCCGAAAATGACAGGGCCCGCTCGCTGGCGGGCCCTGTGGGTGATGGTGCCGGTGAAGAGAGTCGAACTCCCGACCTTCGCATTACGAATGCGCTGCTCTACCAACTGAGCTACACCGGCGTAAGCCCGCGATTATAGCCGGCTTGTCAGGCCGCCTCGTGGTGGTAGGCGGTGACGCGCTCCACCTCGTTCTTCGAGCCGAGGAACACGGCGACGCGCTCGTGCAGGCGCGCCGGCGGGAGCTCGAGGATGCGGCGATGGCCGTTGGTGGCTGCGCCGCCGGCCTGCTCGACGATGAAGCTCATGGGGTTGGCTTCGTACATCAGGCGCAGCTTGCCGGCCTTCTCGGGCTCGCGCTGGTCCCAGGGGTACATGAACACGCCGCCGCGCGTGAGGATGCGGTGCACGTCGGCCACCATGCTGGCCACCCAGCGCATGTTGAAGTCCTTGCCGCGC
>DATFAY010000113.1:0-4815 GCA_035254085.1 Piscinibacter sp. | reverse complement strand
ACTTGGGCGAAGCGGCCAGCACCGCGTCGATGATGGCCTCGAGCTCGCCGGAGTCGCTCATCTGCTTCAGGCCCTTGGACTCGATCAGCGCATCGACGTCGCCGCTCTCGCCGCTCCACAGCGCATCGAACACCTGACGTGCGCCGTTGTTGGAGATCGTGCCGTCGGCGATGCGCGCGATCAGCGCGGCCAGCGTGGCGGCACTGACCGGGCTGGCGGCGATGTCCAGGTCTTGCGCGTTCAGGCGCTTGGAGACCTCGCCCATCAGCCAGTTCGCCGCCAGCTTGGGCGCGCCGCTGGCTTTCGCCGTCGCCTCGAAGAAGGCGCCAAAGGCCTGGCTCTGCGTCATCATCGTCGCGTCGTAGGCGGGCAGCGCGTAGTCGCGCTGGAAGCGTTCGGCCATCACGCGCGGCAGCTCGGGCATCGCGGCGCGCACGCGCTCCACCCAGTCGGGCGCGATCACCAGCGGCGGCAGGTCGGGGTCGGGGAAGTAGCGGTAGTCGTGGGCGTCTTCCTTGGTGCGCATCGCCCGCGTCTCCCCGGTGTCGGGGTTGAACAGCACGGTGGCCTGCTGCACCTGGCCGCCGTCCTCGATCAGGTCGATCTGCCACTGGATCTCGTAGTCGATCGCCTGCTGCAGGAACTTGAAGCTGTTGAGGTTCTTGATCTCGCGCCGCGTGCCGAAGGGCGCGCCGGGCTTGCGCACCGACACGTTGGCGTCGCAGCGGAACGACCCTTCCTGCATGTTGCCGTCGCAGATGTCGATCCACATCACGAGTTCGTGCAGCGTCTTGGCGTAGGCGACCGCCTCGGCCGAGGAGCGCATGTCGGGCTCGGAGACGATCTCCAGCAGCGGCGTGCCGGCGCGGTTGAGGTCGATGCCGGTCTGGCCGGCGTAGTCCTCGTGCAGCGACTTGCCGGCGTCTTCTTCGAGGTGGGCGCGCGTGAGGTGCACCTTGTGCGCGGTGTCGCCCACGAAGAACTCGATCGTGCCGCCCTGCACCACCGGCGTCTCGTACTGGCTGATCTGGTAGCCCTTGGGCAGGTCGGGGTAGAAGTAGTTCTTGCGCGCGAAGATCGAGTGGTTGGCGACCTTCGCCCCCACCGCCAGGCCGAAGCGGATGGCGCGCTCGACCGCGCCCTTGTTCATCACCGGCAGCGTCCCGGGCAAGGCCAGGTCGACCGGCGAGGCCTGGGTGTTGGGCGCCGCGCCGAACGCGGTGGGCGAGCCGCTGAAGATCTTCGAATGCGTGGACAGCTGCGCGTGCGTCTCCAGGCCGATGACCACCTCGTAGCCGCGGATCAACTTGCTCGTGCTCATGTGCTCAGATCCCTGCCGGCGCGCGGGCGTGCCAGTCGGTCGCCTGCTGGAAGGCGTGCGCCGCCTGCAGCAGCGTTCCTTCCTCGAAGTAGTTGCCGATCAGCTGCAGGCCCACCGGCATGCCGCCTTCGCCGCTGCCGGCGGGAAGGCTCATGCCGGGCAGGCCGGCCAGGCTGGCGGGCAGCGTGAAGATGTCGGCCAGGTAGCTCGCCACCGGATCGTCGCCCTTGTCGCCCAGGCGCCAGGCGACGCTGGGCGCCACCGGCCCGGCGATCACGTCGCAGTCGTTGAAGCAGGCCTGGAAGTCGTCGGCGATCATGCGGCGCAGCTTCTGCGCCTGCAGGTAGTACGCGTCGTAGTAGCCGTGCGAGAGGACGTAGGTGCCGATCATGATGCGGCGCTTCACCTCGGCGCCGAAGCCTTCGGCGCGGGTCTTCTTGTACATGTCGAGCAGGTCGCCGTAGTGCTCGGCGCGGCGCCCGAAGCGCACCCCGTCGAAGCGGCTCAGGTTCGACGACGCCTCGGCCGGCGCGATGATGTAGTAGACCGGGATCGACAGTTCGGTGCGCGGCAGGCTCACGTCCACCAGCGTGGCGCCCAGCTTTTCCATCTCGGCCAGGGCGGCGCGCACCGCGCGCTCCACGTCGCCGGCAAGCGCTGCGGGGAAGAACTCCCGCGGCAGGCCGATGCGCAGTCCCTTCAGCGGCAGCGCGGCACTGGCGCCCGGGCGCTGCGCCAGCATGGCGGCGTGGAAGTCCTGCGGCGGGCGGTTGGCGCTGGTCGAGTCGCGCTCGTCGAAGCCGCTCATGGCCGACAGCAGCAAGGCGCAGTCCTCGGCGCTGCGTGCGAACGGGCCGGCCTGATCCAGGCTGGAGGCGAAGGCGATCATGCCGTAGCGCGAGCACACGCCGTAGGTCGGCTTGATGCCGGTGATGCCGCAGAAGCTGGCCGGCTGACGGATCGAGCCGCCGGTGTCGGTGCCGGTGGCCGCCGGCGCCAGCCGGGCCGCGACCGCCACCGCCGAGCCGCCGGAGGAGCCGCCCGGCACGCGCGCGTGGTCCCAGGGGTTGCGCGCCGGGTGGTAAGCCGAGTTCTCGGTGCTCGAGCCCATGGCGAATTCGTCGCAGTTGAGCTTGCCCAACGTGACGGTGCCGGCGTCGGCGAGCTTGCGCACGACCGTGGCGTCGAAGGGGCTCATGTAGCCTTCGAGCATCTTCGAGCCGGCCGTGGTGGGCAGCACGCTGGTGACGAAGATGTCCTTGTGCGCCAGCGGCACCCCCAGCAGCGCCCCGGTGGCGCCGGCCGCGCGGCGCTCGTCGGCCATGCGCGCCTGCGCCACGGCGTGTTCCGCATCCACCACGAGCCAGGCGCCCAAGTGTTCGTGAGACGCAACCCGCGCGAGCAGATGTTTCGTGACCTCGACGCTGGAAACCTCGCGAGAAGCCAGCGCCCGGCCCAGCTCGGCCACGCCCATGTCGTGCAAGGCCTTCATTCGATCACCTTGGGCACCAGGAACAGGCCGTCTTCCACGAGCGGGGCGCTGCGCTGGTTGAGTTCGCGCTGGTTCGCTTCGGTGACCACGTCTTCACGCAGCCGAAGTGCGACTTCCGTCACGGCCGACAGCGGCGTGTACAGCGGTTCGACGCCGCTGGTGTCGACCGCGCTCATCTGCTCGACGATCGAAAAGAATCCGTTGAGCTGCGCCAGCATCGCAGCCTGCTCGGCCGGCTGCAGCTCGAGCCGCGCCAGATGGGCGATCCGGCTCACGTCGGTGGAGGTCAATGCCATCGAAATGCACTCGTGAAATGGTGTTCCAAGACGCATGGAAACGAAGGGGGATCGGGTATTATCTTCGGTTATCCACAAGCGTTCGGATGCGGCCGGCAAACACCAGTTGAAGCGGCGGCGCGCCGGTGCTGTGCCCGAATGACCTTGCGCTGCGCATCCCGTGTCGGCCCGCTGCCGGATGTGCATCCCACTGTTGCCACCACCACGGAATTCACGGCCGCGAAGCCAGTCGCTCACAGCCCGCTGAACTCGCCCAAGAACGCCCAACCAACAACACCATGTTCGGATCCTTTCGTCGCTACTTCTCGACGGACCTCGCGATCGACCTCGGCACCGCGAACACGCTGATCTACGTGCGCGGCAAGGGCATCGTGCTCGACGAACCGTCCGTCGTCGCCATCCGCCACGAGGGCGGGCCCAACGGCAAGAAGACCATCCAGGCGGTCGGCGCCGAGGCGAAGGCGATGCTGGGCAAGGTGCCCGGCAACATCGAGGCCATCCGCCCGATGAAGGACGGCGTGATCGCCGACTTCACCGTCACGGAGCAGATGCTCAAGCAGTTCATCAAGATGGTCCACCCGGCCTCGCTGCTCAAGCCGAGTCCCCGGATCATCATCTGCGTGCCCTGCGGCTCGACCCAGGTCGAGCGCCGCGCGATCCGCGAGTCGGCGCTGGGCGCCGGCGCCAGCGAGGTCTACCTGATCGAGGAGCCGATGGCCGCCGCGATCGGCGCCGGCCTGCCGGTCAGCGAGGCCTCGGGCTCGATGGTGGTCGACATCGGCGGCGGCACCACCGAGGTCGGCGTGATCTCGCTGGGCGGCATGGTCTACAAGGGCTCGGTGCGCGTCGGCGGCGACAAGTTCGACGAGGCCATCATCAACTACATCCGCCGCAACTACGGCATGCTGATCGGCGAGCCTACCGCCGAGGCCATCAAGAAGAGCATCGGCTCGGCCTTCCCCGGCTCCGAGGTCAAGGAGATGGAGGTCAAGGGCCGCAACCTCAGCGAGGGCGTGCCGCGCAGCTTCACGATCAGCTCCAACGAGATCCTCGAGGCGCTGACCGACCCGCTCAACCAGATCGTCTCGTCGGTGAAGAACGCGCTCGAGCAGACCCCGCCCGAGCTCGGCGCCGACATCGCCGAGCGCGGCATGATGCTGACCGGCGGCGGCGCGCTGCTGCGCGATCTCGATCGCCTGCTGGCCGAGGAGACCGGCCTGCCGGTGCTGGTGGCCGAGGACCCGCTGACGTGCGTGGTGCGCGGCTGCGGCATCGCGCTGGAGCGCATGGAGCGCCTGGGCAGCATCTTCACGAGCGAATAAGCCACTTTCCCGCGAACGAAGCCGCAGCGGCGCCCCTTCCGTGCACCGCCGCCGTTTGTTTCGGCGAGTCGCGCAGGCCACAATTCGCCAATGCCCTTAGGGACTCTCGACCGCAGCCCGCCGCCCTTCTTCAAGCAGGGCCCGTCGGCGCTGTCCAAGCTGATGGTCTGCAGCGCGCTGGCGCTGTTCCTGATGGTCGCGGACGCGCGCTTTCGCATCGCCCAGCCGGTGCGCGCCGTCGTCGCCACCGTGCTGTACCCGGTCGAATGGGTCGCCATGCGGCCGCTGGTCGCGGCGCGCTTCGTGGCCGGCTATTTCGAGTCGCTGCGCAGCGCGCAGGCCGGTGAAGCGGCGGCGCGCCAGAAGCTCGTGCAGCAGTCGCTG
>DATFAY010000112.1:0-11450 GCA_035254085.1 Piscinibacter sp. | reverse complement strand
GAGGGTTATCGCCCCGACCTGCTGACCGGCCTGGGCGCGGCGCTCGCGGTCGCCGGCAACCGCCTCATGCTGCAGCCGGGCGCGCGGCTCAGGCCCGCGGCGGCGGCAGCGGAATGAACTCCGTCTCGCCGGGCACCTTGGGGAAGCGCTGCGCCTGCCAGTCGTCCTGCGCCTGCACGATGGCCTCCTTGCGGCTGGAAACGAAGTTCCAGGACATGAAGCGATGGCCCAGCGGCTCGCCGCCGATCATGACGACGCGTGCGGCCTCGGCGGCGGCCAGCGTCGGCCGGCTGCCGCGCGGCAGCACCACCATCGCGTGGGGCGGGATCACCTGGCCGTCGAGCTCGAAGGCGGCGTCCACGCCGTACAGCGCCCGTTCGGCCGTCGCGTCGGGCACGACGAGCGACGCGCGCGGCTGCAGCGCGACGTCCACGTACAGCGTGGGCGACAGCGTCACCACCGGCGAGGCCACGCCGAAGGCCTCGCCCACCAGCACCCGCAGCATCGCGCCGGGAAGCTGCAGCTGCGGGATCGCGCCGGCAGCGACGTGCTGGAAGCTCGGCGCGTCGTCCTCGCGCTCGCCGGGCAGCGCGGTCCACAGCTGCAGCCCGTGCGTGCGCCGCGTGACGCCGCGCAGATCGTCCGGCGTGCGCTCCGAGTGCACGATGCCGCGGCCGGCGGTCATCCAGTTGATCGCGCCGGGCTCGATGCGCTGCACCACGCCGGTGGAGTCGCGGTGCAGCATGGCGCCCTCGAAGAGGTAGGTCACGGTCGCCAGCCCGATGTGCGGGTGGGGGCGCACGTCGTGATCGTCGCCCGGCTGCGCGGTGATCGGCCCGAAGTGGTCGAAGAACAGGAACGGGCCGACCGCCTGGCGCAGCGCCGAGGGCAGCAGGCGGCGCACCACGAAGCCGCCACCCAGGTCCTTGGCGTGAGGCTGGAGAAGATGCAGTTCGGTCATGGCGGCGGGCGGTGGTGACGGCAGAGCCGACTTTATGCCCGCGCCTAAAATCGCGCCTCTTCCCCGAATGCCTGAAAGCCCCCCATGAGCCTCAAATGCGGCATCGTGGGCCTGCCCAATGTCGGCAAGTCCACCCTCTTCAACGCGCTGACGAAAGCCGGCATCGCCGCGGAGAACTACCCTTTCTGCACCATCGAGCCCAACGTGGGCATCGTCGAGCTGCCCGATCCGCGACTGGACAAGCTCTCCGAGATCGTCAAGCCCGAACGGGTGGTGCCGGCCATCGTCGAGTTCGTCGACATCGCGGGCCTGGTCGCGGGCGCCTCCAAGGGTGAAGGCCTGGGCAACCAGTTCCTCGCCCACATCCGCGAGACCGACGCCATCGTCAACGTGGTTCGCTGCTTCGAAGACGAGAACGTGGTGCACGTGGCCGGACGGGTCGACCCGATCGCCGACATCGAGGTGATCCAGACCGAGCTGTGCCTGGCCGACCTGGCCACCGTGGAGAAGGCGCTCGCACGCTACGTCAAGCCTGCCAAGGCCGGCGACAAGGAGGCGCAGCGCCTGGTCGAAGTCCTCGACAAGTGCCAGGCGTCGCTCAACGAGGCGAAGCCGGTGCGCGGCATCTCGTTCAGCAAGGAAGAGCTGGTGGTGCTCAGGCCGCTGTGCCTCATCACCGCCAAGCCCGCCATGTTCGTGGGCAACGTCGACGAGCACGGCTTCGAGAACAACCCCTTCCTCGACAAGCTGCGCGCCTACGCCGACGGCCAGAAGGCGCCGGTGGTGGCGATCTGCGCCAAGACCGAGGCCGAACTGGCCGACATGTCCGACGAGGACAAGCAGATGTTCCTCGAGGAGATGGGGCAGACCGAGCCGGGCCTGAACCGCCTGATCCGCGCGGCCTTCAAGCTGCTGGGCCTGCAGACCTACTTCACCGCCGGCGTGAAGGAAGTGCGCGCCTGGACCATCCACGTGGGCGACACCGCGCCGCAGGCGGCGGGCGTGATCCACACCGACTTCGAGCGCGGCTTCATCCGCGCCCAGACCATCGCCTTCGACGACTTCATCGCCTACAAGGGCGAGCAAGGCGCCAAGGACGCGGGCAAGATGCGCGCCGAAGGCAAGGAGTACGTCGTCAAGGACGGCGACGTGATGAACTTCCTGTTCAACGTCTGACGTGCCGATGACCCCGGTCGAACTCTGCGCCGGCGGCCCGCGGCTGTCGCCGGTCGTGGCCGGCGTGTGGCGTCTGGCTGCGTGGGGATGGACGCCGCAGCAGCGGCTGCACTGGATCGAGCAGTGCATGGCGCTGGGCGTGACCAGCTTCGACCACGCCGACATCTACGGCGGCTACGCTGCGCAGGCACTGTTCGGCGAGGCATTGGCGCTGGCACCCGCGCTGCGCGAGCGCATGCAGCTGGTGGGCAAGGTCGGCATCCAGCTGGTCTCCCCCGAGCGGCCGGGCCACCGCATCAAGCACTACGACACCGGCGCCGCCCACATCCTGGCCTCTGTCGATCGCTCGCTCGCCGAGCTGCGCACCGACCGCCTGGACCTGCTGCTCATCCATCGGCCCGACCCGCTGCTCGACGCGGACGAGGTGGCAGGCGCCTTCGAGACCTTGCGC
Organism: Piscinibacter sp.; assembly: GCA_035254085.1. GTDB lineage: Bacteria > Pseudomonadota > Gammaproteobacteria > Burkholderiales > Burkholderiaceae_C > Albitalea. The sequence continues at coordinate 8,862 of DATFAY010000112.1, read as the reverse complement.
GCGGCGGGCAAGGTGCTGCATTTCGGCGTCTCCAACTTCACGCCGGCGCAGTTCGAGCTGCTGCACGCGCGCGTGCCTCTGGCAACCAACCAGATCGAGCTGCACCCGCTGCAGCGCGCGCCGCTCACCGACGGCACGCTGGACCAGTGCCAGCGGCTGCGTGTGCGCCCGATGATCTGGTCGCCGCTGGCCGGCGGCGCGCTCTTGACCAGCGAGGACGTCGCGGCGCGCCGCGTGCGGGCAGCGCTGGAGTCGATCGGGCAGCGCCACGGCGTGGCGCCGGCCACGGTCGCCTTCGCCTGGCTGCTGCGCCTGCCCAGCCGCCCGGTGCCGGTGGCCGGGTCGCGCCGCATCGAGGCGCTGCGCGAGGCCGTGGCCGCGCTCGCGCTGCGGCTGGATGTGCAGGAATGGACGGAATTGTGGGAAGCCGCGGCGGGCCGCGAAGTGCCTTGAGTCCGGCGTGACACACGCCCGCTGTGCGAGCCGCCGCAGCGGCCTCGAACCGGGCCCGGGATGGTAGGCTCGCCGCTCGCAGCCAGCCGATGCGCCAAGGCGCCGGCGGCCACCGCCCCTGCCCACGACGATTGCCATTGAACGCACGATCCGATTTGCGGCAGCCCTTGCACCGGGGACTCGAAGCGCTGGGCACGGCGCTCGGGTATTTCGTCGTCGGCTGGCTCTCGTTGCGCCTGGCCATCCCGCCGGGCTACGCCTCGCCGCTGTACCCGGCGGCCGGCATCGCCTTGGCCAGCGTGCTGGTATACGGCCCGCACGCCGCGCTCGGCGTGGCGCTGGGCGCCTTCGCGGTCAATGCGTCGATGGCCTTCGGCGCCGACGCGAACCCCGCGCCGCTGGCAGTGCCCCTCATGATCGGGGTCGGCGCCGCGCTGCAGGCCCTCGCCGGCGCGGCGCTGGTCAAGCGCTTCGTGCCGCAGCCGCTGACGCTGTCCGAGCCGGGCGACATCGCGCGGTTCTTCGGCCTCGGGGCCTTCGTCGCCTGCCTCATCAGCGCCACCGTCGCGATCGCCACGCTGGGCGTCGCCGGCATCGTCGCGCCGGCCAGTCTCGCGTTCAACTGGCTCAACTGGTGGGTCGGCGACTCGCTGGGCACGCTGATCGCCGCACCGGTGGTGCTCACGCTGATCGGCCGGCCGCGCCGTGAATGGGCGCGTCGCCGCCTGAATGTTGGCCTGACGCTTACCGTCGTCACCGGCCTGCTGGCGGCCATGATCGCGCTCGTCTCCCGCTGGGACGACGAGCGCCAGCAGGCCACCTTCCAGCGCGAGGCGCTGGGCGCGTCGTCCACGCTGGCCTTCCAGTTGCAGGAGCCCTTGCACGCGCTGGAGGCGTTGCGCGGCGTCTACCTCGCCTCCGACAGCGTCTCGCCGCAGGAATTGCGCCGGGCGACGAAGGCGTGGCTGGAAGGGCCCGGCCACCTGCAGGCGATGGGTTTCAGCAAGCGCCTGTACCGCTCGCAGATCCCGGCCCTCGAGGCCGAGGCCCGCGCCGAGGGCTTCACCGACTACCACGTCTTCGACCGCACCGACGGCGGCGGCGGCGGCGCGGTCCCGCGGTCCGACGACGAAGTGATGGCCTTGCGCTACATCGAGCCGCTCGGGCGCAACAGCGGCGCACTCGGAGTCAACGTGCTGTCGATCCCGGCCGCGCGCGAGGCGATCGCGTCGGCGATCCGCACCGACCGCCCGGCCGCCAGCGCCGGCTTCACCCTCACCCAGGATCCGAGCGGCGTCGAGCAGACCGGCGTGGTCGTCTACCACGCGGTGTACCAGGGCGAGCCCACGACGGCGGCGCAGCGCGTCGAGGCGGCCCGCGGCGTGGTGTTCGTCACCTTGCGAGTGGACGACATGCTGCGCGCCCTGCTCGACCAGATCCCGCGCTACCTCAGCGTGTGCGTGGTCGACACCGACCCGCTGGCTGCGCGCCGGCGCCTGTCGGGGCCCAAGGGCTGCGAGACGCAGAGCGCCTCCATGCTGCACGTGCGCCCGATGCCTTTTGCCGGCCGCCAATGGGACCTGCGCATCTACGCCGACGCGTCGGACCTGCCCGGTGCGCGCAGCAGCAACGCCTGGCCCTTCTCGGTGATCGGCCTCATGTCGGCGGCGGTGCTGGGGGCGCTGCTGCTGACGGTGACCGGCCGCGCTCAGCGCATCGAGCTGGCCGTGCGCGAGCGCACCGCCGCCTTGACCCAGGAAGTGCGCGAGCGCGAGCAGGCCGAGGCCGCGATGCGCGCCAGCGAACAGCGCTTTCGCAACATCTTCAACAACGTGCCGATCGGCGTGTGCTACACGGACCTGCAGGGCAACGTGAAGCAGACCAACCCGCGCTTTTGCGAGCTGGTCGGCTACTCCGCGGAAGAATTGCTGCGCATGACCCTGGCCGATATCACGCATCCCGACGATGTCGTGCAGGAGCGCGAGTTCTCCGCGCAACTGGTGCGCGGCGACTTCCCGCTGTATCGGCGGCAGAAGCGCTTCATCGACAAGGGCGGGCGCGTGATCTGGGTGCAGAGCACCGTCTCGCTGCTGCGCAACGAGGACGGCCAGCCGTGGCGCATCGTCGGCGTCGTCGAGGACATCACCGAGCACCTGCGGCTGCAGGAGGCCGAACGCGCCCGCGAGGCGGCGGAGGCCTCCAACCGCGCCAAGAGCGACTTCCTCTCGCGCATGAGCCACGAGCTGCGCACCCCGTTGAACGCGATGCTGGGTTTCGCCCAGTTGCTCGACCTCGACCAGCGCCAGCCGCTGTCGGACACCCAGCGGCCCTGGGTCGCGCAGATCCAGCAGGCGGGCTGGCATCTGCTGGAGATGATCAACGACGTACTGGACCTGTCGCGCATCGAGTCGGGCAACCTGCGCCTGGCCATCGAGCCGCTGGATCTGCCCGCGCTGCTCACCTCGACCATCACGATGGTCCGCTCGGACGCCGACCGGCGCGGCCTCATCATCACGCAAAGCCTGGCCGACGACGCGACGGTGCTGCGCGGCGACGCGACCCGCACGAAGCAGATCCTCATCAACCTGCTGTCGAATGCGGTCAAGTACAACACCGACGGCGGGCGCATCCACATCGCCAGCCGGCGCGCGGGCGACATGGTGGAGGTGGCCGTCACCGACACCGGCCTGGGCATGACGCCCGAGCAGATGAAGGAGCTGTTCCAGCCCTTCAACCGGCTCGGGCGAGAGCGCTCGCAGCTCGAGGGCACCGGCATCGGCCTGGTGATCAGCCAGCGCCTGGCGGACCTGATGGGCGGCACCTTGCAGGCGCGCAGCGTGGCGGGCGAAGGATCGTCCTTCATCCTGGCCTTGCCGGCGGTCGTCGGAGCGCAGGCGACGCGCTCCGACTTCGGCGGCTTCACCACGACCCCGGCCGGCTACCACCAGCGGGTGGTGCACTACGTGGAGGACAACGAGACCAACGTCGAGGTGATGCGCGGCGTGCTGGCCCAGCGCCCGCAAGTGGACATGGAGGTGTCCGTCACGGGCCTGGACGGACTGGCGGCGATCCGCGCCCGGCGGCCCGACGTCGTGCTCCTGGACATGCACCTGCCCGACATCAGCGGCCTCGACCTCCTGCGGCAGCTGAAACGGGACCCGGCGACCGCCGACATCCCGGTCATCGTGGTTTCGGCCGACGCCTTGCTGTCGCAGGTCGAGGTGGCTCGCCAGGCCGGCGCCCTGCACTACCTGACCAAGCCGGTGAACATCGCGGAGCTGTTGAGCGTGCTGGACGAAGTGCTGGACGAGGTCGAGACGCGCTTTGGCTAGGGAACGTTTTCATAGGCCATAGAGTCATAGCGAACGCTCACTTAGTGGCCCCAGGTCGTGAATCAGCACTCCCAGACCGAGAGTGCTAATATTCGCGGAACCGAAAGGCCCGCAAGGCGTCTATGAACACCATGAACGTGTCTTCTCCTTCTTCCGCTCTGGCCGTGCGCGACCCGTGGGCCGTGGTGCCCTCGCTGGGCAACCTGGACGCGTACATCTCTGCCGTCAACCGCCTGCCCCTCTTGACGCAGGAGGAAGAGGTGTCGCTGGCGCGCCGGCTGCGCGACCACGACGATCTCAAGGCCGCCGGCCAGCTGGTGATGTCGCACCTGCGGCTGGTGGTGTCGATCTCGCGCCAGTACCTGGGCTACGGGCTGCCGCACGGCGACCTGATCCAGGAAGGCAACGTCGGCCTGATGAAGGCCGTCAAGCGCTTCGATCCCGACCAGGGCGTGCGGCTGGTGAGTTACGCCATGCACTGGATCAAGGCCGAGATCCACGAGTACATCCTGAAGAACTGGCGCATGGTCAAGGTGGCGACCACCAAGGCCCAGCGCAAGCTGTTCTTCAACCTGCGCTCGATGAAGCAGAACCTCAAGGACGAGGCCGCCGACGTCGACACCCACCGCAGCACGCTCACGCAAAGCGAGGTCGACAGCGTCGCGCGCCAGCTGAACGTCAAGCGCGAGGAAGTGCTCGAGATGGAAACCCGCCTGTCGGGCGGTGACGTGGCCCTTGAGCCGCAAAGCGACGACAGCGAGGAGAGCTTCGCGCCGATCGCCTACCTGGCCGACGACCGCGATGAGCCGACGCGCGTGCTCGAGGCGCAGCGCCGCGACTGGCTGGCCGGCGACGGCATCAATCGCGCCCTGGAGGCCCTGGATGCGCGCAGCCGCCGCATCGTCGAGGAGCGCTGGCTGAAGGTCAACGACGACAGCTCCGGCGGCATGACGCTGCACGACCTGGCCAGCGAATACGGCGTCAGCGCCGAGCGCATCCGCCAGATCGAGGTGGCCGCCATGAAGAAGATGCGCAAGACGCTGGCCGACGTGGTCGCCTGACGCCGGCACCCGCCGCTGCGGGGCACGCCACCAAGCGGCCTTCGGGCCGCTTTTTCATGCCCGCACGCGGCCCCGCGGCGGGCCTCAGCCGCCGGCCAGCAGCGTCTTGATGTCCGCGCTCAGGACCTCGGCGCCGGCGCCGTAGCGCTCGAACACCCTCGCCTTGCCCTGCGGGTCGAACAGATAGGTGCCGGCGGTGTGGTCGACCGTGTAGCTGTCGGGGGTCTTGCCCGGTGCCTTGGCGAAGAACACCTTGAAGTCCTTGGCCACCTTGGTGGTCTGCTCCAGCGAGCCGCGCAGCGCAACGAAACTCGGGTCGAAGCTGCCGACGTAGGCCTTCAGGACCTGGGGAGTGTCGCGCTCGGGATCGACCGTCACGAACACCGCCTGAACCCGGTCGGCATCCTTGCCGAGCGACTTCTTCACCTGGGCCAGTTCCGCCAGCGTCGTGGGGCAGACGTCCGGGCACTGGGTGTAGCCGAAGAACACCGCCGTCACCTTGCCCTTGAAGTCGCTCGGGGTGCGCGCCTGTCCGTTCTGGTCCGGCAGGGTGTAGCTGTAGTCGGCGCCGGTGATGTCGACGCCCTTGAAGCCTGCGCCCCCGCCCGAGGACAAGCCCAGCTTGTCGCAGCCGGCCAGCGCGGCCGCCGTCAGCACGGCGGCGAGGGACAGGGAGAACAGACGGCGTGTGGTCATAGCAGCGGGCTCACGTAGTGATCCACCAGCAGTGCCGCGAACAGCAGGCTGAGGTAGATGATCGAGAAGACGAAGGTCTTGCGCGCCAGCGTGTCGGAATAGGCGCGCCACAGCCTCCATCCATAGACCACGAAGGCGGCGCCGAGTGCCACGGCGGCCACCAGATAGATCCATCCGCTCATGCCGGAAATGAACGGCAGCAGCGTGCCGGCGAACAGCACCAGCGTGTACAGCAGCACGTGCAAGCGGGTGAATTCGTTGCCGTGCGTGACCGGCAGCATCGGCAGGCCCGACTTGCGGTAGTCCTCGGCGCGGTACAGCGCCAGCGCCCAGAAGTGCGGCGGCGTCCACAGGAAGATGATCAGGCACAGGATCAGCGCCTCGGCGCTCACCTCGCCGCGGATGGCCACCCAGCCGAGCACCGGCGGCATGGCGCCCGAGGCGCCGCCGATGACGATGTTCTGCGGCGTCAGCGGCTTGAGCACCACGGTGTAGATCACCGCATAGCCGACGAAGGTGGCAAAGGTGAGCCACATCGTGAGCGGATTGACCAGCAGGTACAGCAGCGCGCTGCCCGCCGTGCACAGCAGCGCCGAGAACGTGAGCGTCTGCGTGTTGGTGAGCTGGCCCTTGGCCGTCGGGCGCCAGGCTGTGCGCGCCATCTTGGCGTCGATGCGCTGCTCCACCAGGCAGTTGAACGCGGCGGCAGCCGCGGCGACCAGCCAGATGCCCACGGTCCCCGCCAGCGCGACGCGCCAATCCGGCAGGCCGGGCACGGCCAGGAGCATGCCGATGACGGCACAGAACACGATGAGCTGCACGACGCGCGGCTTCGTGAGCGCGTAGAACTGCCGCACGCGCGAAGGCAGGTGCAATGCCGCGGAGGATGAAATCGTGTCGGACATGAAATGAAGCGCGGATTCTAGGAGCGGCCCTGCGGCACCGTCGCCGCCAGGCCCTGCGACGCCAATGGCGGCTCGCGCAAGACGCGGCGCCCTTGCTGCGCGCGCGCCAGCAGCACCGTGAGCAGCGTGATCAGCACCGCCGCGCCGCCGGTGTGCGCAACCGCCGCCACCAGCGGCCAGCCGAGGACGACGTTGCTGGTGCCCGTGGCGACTTGCCACAGTGCCACGCCCGCGATCATCGCGGCCCAGCGGCGCAGCGCGCGGTCGCCGCTGGCGAAAAGCCGCCATGCCAGCGCCGCCACCGCGACGACCACCACGAGCGCGCCCAGTCTGTGCACCACGTGGATCGCCGTCAGCGCCGCGAACGGGATCGGCTCGCCGTGCGGGCCGAGGCCGAGCGGACGCAAGACCGTGAAACCCGCTTCGAAATCCATCGGCGGCCACCAGCTCCCCTGGCAGGTCGGGAAATCCGAGCAAGCCAGCACCGCGTAGTTCGTGCTGACCCAGCCGCCGAGGGTCACCTGCGCGATGCTGAGCAGCGCCACCGCCGCCACCGCGCCCGCGAGAGCGCGCGACATCACCAGCGGCGCACGCACATACCCCTGGCTTTGCGCCGCCAGCAGCACCATGAGCCCGATGCCGCCCAGCAGGTGGCCCGTCACGATGGCCGGATAGAGCTTCATGGTCACCGTCCAGGCGCCGAACGCACCCTGCAGGCAGACCCACGCGAAGGTCGCGGTCGCCCACCACGGCGACACCGGTGCGGGCCCGCCACGCGCCTCGCCTTGCCGCATTCCACGCCAATGCACCACCCAGCTGCCGATCGCGAGCACGGTGATCAACAGGCCCACGCCCATCGCCAGGTAGCGATGCACCATCTCCACCCAGGCCTTGCCGCGCGTGACGGGTCCGCTGGGCATGGCGGTCTGCGCCGCATGGATCTCGGAATGGGCTCCGACCGGACTGGCGTTGCCGTAGCAGCCCGGCCAGTCGGGGCAGCCCAGCCCCGAGTCGGTCAGGCGCGTGAAGGCGCCGAACATCACCAGGTCGAAGGTGAGGAAGAGCGTGAGCAAGGTCAGCGCGCGCAGGCGCGCCGCGGGACCGACGCTGCGGTGACGCAGCCACCACCAGCCCAGTGGAATCAGGGCCAGCGTGAAGGCCGTCAGCGCCAGGCGCACGACCGGCGTGAGGTCGACCAGGCTGGACGAGGCGTTCATCGTCCCGGCTGGTCCCACGAGGCCGAGGCGCGCAGCAACCGGTCGAGGTCGCGCTTGAGCTTGGACGGGTCCGGGTCGGGCGGGACGCGCATCATCCACTGCCCCATCGGATCGACGATGTACAGATGCTGTGCCAGGGTGCGGCCCGGCGCGGGCGACAGCCAGCGTGTCAGCGCGTCGCGCGGCACGCGCAGCACCATGGCCGCCTGGCCCTGCGAGATGGCCTGCAGCACCTCGGGGCGCGGCGTGCCCGCGTCCGGGATGAGCCACAGCTTGTCGACACGCTCCTTCTCGGCGCCCAGCGCCTCGCGAAGCTGGCGCTGCACGAAGAGGTACTTCTCGCAGGTCGCGTCGCAGGCGGCATCAGCCACCACCACCATCAGCCATTGGCCGCGCAGGCTGGCAGCGGGGACGGTCGCGCCCGCCAGCGTGCGCAGCGGCAGGTCATGGGGCAGCGCGACGGGCGGCGTGATCAGTTCGCTGTAGTTGCTGCGGCTTTGCGGCCGGATCACGAAATAGGTGAAGTACGAGGCGATCACCGGCGCCGCGCACACCGCGAGCACGAGCAGCATCTTCAGGCGGCCGCTGGCCGTGCGGCGCGCGTTCTCGTCGATGTCCGGTGCGGGCATCGAATGCACGGTGAAGCTCAGCGGCTCAGGCACGGCGTGCGAACCGGGGACGGACGAGTTGGAACCAGACATACAGACCTGCCATCAGCGCACACAGGGCAAACCACTGGAAGGCGTAGCCATAGTGCTTGTCAACGTCGACCGCGGGACGCGGCCATTGGCGCAGCAACCCGTCGTCGGGATCAGCGGGCGCATCCTGCACCACCGACACGGGCGCCAGCGGCACGCCGATCTCGCGCCCGTACGCCGCCAGATCGAGATTCTGCCGGATCGGCCCGGCCGCGTCGGACCCGAAGTCGAACAATCGCGACGGCGGCGGCGCGACGTGGCCCGCCACCATCACCTCGCCTGTGGTCGAGGGCAAGGCCGGCACGCGCGTGCGGTCGGCCTGGTCGCGCGGGGCCCAGCCGCGCTGGACCAGCACCACGCGCTCGGAGCCGGTCAGGCGCAAGGGGGTAACCACGAAGAAGCCGGGCCGGCCGTTCATCTGGCGGTTGTCCAGGAACACCGTCGCCCGATCGATCCAGCGGCCCTGCAGCCGGATGCGCCGGTAGTGCTGGGCCTGCGCC
>DATFAY010000111.1:0-17156 GCA_035254085.1 Piscinibacter sp. | reverse complement strand
AGGCCGACCGACGCCGTGCCGCCCAGGTAGGCCTTGGGCGAGCTGACGGCCTTGAGGGTCTGCGGGCCGACCGCCGGGCCGACCACCCAGCTCGACAGCGTGAAGGTGGCCGTCCCGCCCAGCGGCGCGTAGCCGATGACGCAGGCCGAGTAGGTCGCCGCAGCCGGCATGCCGAGCTGCACCATCTCGTCGGAGGTGCTGCTGCCGCTGGAGCCGACCATCGTGCCGCTGCCGTCCGGCCCGTCGAAGACCGCGAGGTCGAGGTCGCTGCCGCTGCCGCCCTGGGTGTCGCTGTTGAAGAGCTGGAAGCGCGCCAGCAGCGCCCCGGCCGGCACGCTCACGTTGAAGCACTGCGTGCCGTTGGTGCTCACCGATCCGCCGTTCAGCGTGGCGGGCACGAGGCCCGTCGCCGTCGCCGACAGGCTGCCGTCGTAGCCGGTGCCCACGGTGAACACCTTCGTGCCGGTGGCGCGGGTGTCCTGCACCAGGTCGGGCGACGAGAACAGCGTGCCGCGCACGGTGAGCGGGCTGCGCACCTGGTGCACGCCATCGGTCCACGTCACGTTGCCGAAGGCCCACGTGCCCACCGCTGCCGACGTCCGCGTCAGGTTGACCTTGTAGCTCGCGCTCGCGCCCGGGGCCAGCGTCAGGCTCGGCGGCACGACCGCCACCGTCCAGCCGGGCAGGCTGCTGCTGGCCACGTAGGTGGCCGTGGCGTCGCCGACGTTGGTGACCGTGCGCGTGATGCTGATCTTGCCGAGCACGTCCGCCGCCGTGATCGAGGCGAGGTTGAGGTTCCACGGGAAGATCGCACCGTACGCCACGCAGATCGGGTGGCCGGCCGGCAGGCTGCCCACGCCGCACAGGAAGCGGAAGTAGTCGATCGTGCCCGCGTCGTACACGAGGCCCGGGTTGGCGGCCGGGTTCGGGTTCAGGTGGCCCGCGCCGTAAGCGAAGCGGTTGGGATCGAGCGAGCCGTTGGCCAGCTTGATGTCGTTGGTGCTGGTCATCAGCGCCGACTTGATCATCGCGGGCGACCAGGTCGGATGCAGCTGCTTGAGCAGCGCCGCGGTGCCGGCGATGTGCGGGCTCGACATCGACGTGCCCTGCAGCGAGGTCGTGCCGGGGTTGCCGTTCGCGCCGGCCACGATCGCGTCGTGCACCGCCTGCTGGCCGGCGTTGTCGGCCACGTAGGCGGCGATGATGTCGACGCCCGGCGCGGAGATGTCCGGCTTGAGGATGTTCAGGTCCGCGAGGCTCGGGCCGCGCGAGGAGAAGTCGGCCATCACGGGCGCGACCACGCCGCTCACCTGCGTGCCGGGGCCGAACGAGGCCTTGGCCCCGGCCGTGGCGGCATACGCGAGCACCGTGCTCGACGCCGATGCGGCAAGGTGCACCGTCGGCACGACGTAGGGCTGCAGGATGGTCGTGTTCGCCGTCGACGGCGTGTTCTGGATGATCATCGCCACGCCGCCGGCGCCCTTCACCGAGTCGGCCTTGTTGATGAGCACGTTGCCGCCGCGGATGCACACCACCATCTTGCCGGCCACCTTGGCCGGGTCGAGCGCCGCGAGCGCCGAGGCGCCGAGGCTGGCGCGGTCGCTGGCGTTGTAGCAGCGGCTGAGCGCCGTCTGGTCGGCAGGCGACAGGCTGGCGAAGGGGACGCTGCCGGCGTTGCTCGACAGGATGAGGTCGGTCATCGGCACGCCCGTGGTCTGGTACGACGGGCCGGCGAAGGTCGATCCCGAGGCATCGCCGAGCGTCACGCTGGCCACGGTGAAGCGGTCGTGGGTGGACGCCGCCACGGTCGTGAGCCAGGGGCTCATGTGGGCCACCTGGTTGCCAGGGCCGCTGTTGCCCGCCGACGCCGCCACGAAGACACCCGCCGAGGTCGCGTTGAGGAAGGCCACCTCGACCGGATCGAGGTAGTTGGTCTGCGTGCCGCTGATCGAATAGTTGATCACGTCCACGCCGTCGGACACCGCCTTGTCGATGGCCGCGATGCTGTCGGATGTGAAGCAGCTGTTCTTGCGGCCGTTGGTGGCGGCGTCGACGTAGCTCCAGCACACGCGGTAGGCGGCCAGGCGCGCGCGCGGCGCGATGCCCGACATGGAGCCCGCGGGAATGCCGTTGATGATGGCGTCCACGCCCTGGTTGCCGCCGGCGGTCGACGCCGTGTGCGAGCCGTGCCCGTCCTCGTCGCGCGGACCCACGTAGTCGGTGGGCCACAGCGGGCGCCCGAACGCGGTGAAGCCGGCGTTGAAGAACTGCGCGCCGATCAGCTTGTTGTTGCACATCGCCGTGGTGAAGCCCTGCCCTGCCTGGCAGGTGCCGTGCCACTTGGCGGGCGGCGGGCCGTAGACCACAGTGCCGGCCTGGAAGGAAGGCACCGGCTTCAAGGTCGACGGATCGACCTTGTCGGAGAACGACGGGTTCTCGGGCCAGATGCCCCCGTCGACCATGCCGATGATGACGTCCTCGCCCTTCACGTTGCGCGCCGATGCGTCGAGCATCGACCACAGCCCGCCGGGCGCGGTGAGGCCCAGGAAGGCCGGCGTGCGCGTCGTGTCCATCGGCCGCGCTTCGTCGGGGGTGACCGCCACGACACCTGCGGTGGTCTTGAGCAGCTTCACCTCGGCCGGCGTGAGCTTGGCCGCGAAGCCGTTGAAGGCGACGCTGTAGCGGTGCACGATGTTCGCGCCCGCGACCTGCGCCAGGGCATTGCTGCGCTGGACGTCGAGGTAGTGGATGTACGCGCGCACGTTGGATGCGTTGACGTCGAGCTTGGCGCCGGCGGCCGGCTTGGTCGCGGCGTAGCCTGGCAAGGTGCCGGCATAGCTCGCGACCGGCGCGTCGGCCAGCTGCACGATGTAGGTCTGGCGGGCGGCTTGCTGTGCGCCGGCCGAGAAGGCAAGGGCCACCAGGCCCAGGCCCAGGGCAATGCGATGCAGTGTCATTGGAATGCTCCCGTGGGTGGTGGCGTCAGCGCGCGGCGCGGCGGCGGGCGCACAGCGCCAGGCCGGCCAGTCCGAGGGCCATCAGGGCATAGGTCGAGGGTTCGGGAACGACCGCCACGTTGATGTTGTCGAGCGCGAACTGCGCGAGGTTCTGGTACGGGTTCTGGCAGTCGTCGAGGCTGGTCGCGTACACGCAGGCGCTGAAGTCGGCGGACTTTAAGCTGGGCAAGGCGCTGAAGTCGGCGCCGCTGAAGCTGATGAACGGGAAGCTGCCGTCGTCGCCGCTCACGCCGAGATCCCAGCTGCGGTTCACGGTGTTGCCGAGCAGGTCGATGCCGACGAGCTGGATGCGGCCGGCCATCAGGCCGGCGTCCTGCGGGACGGGGGCCACGAAGCCGGCATCGAACCCGTCGATGCGGAACGGCAAGGCGTCCAGGCGGGCGAACTGGAGGTGGCCGTCGGACAGGCCGGCGTAGAACTGCGTGTCGTTGCCGCCGGGCGCCTGCGCGAGGAAGAAGGAGGCGGCACTGTCGACGACGCCGAAGCCGCCGTTGACCTGCATGCCATAGCCGTTCTCGGCAAAGCTGTCGCCGTCGGCGAACAGGCTGGGTGCGAAGCTCTCGAAGTCGACGATGGTGGCCTGCGCTTGAGGCACGAGCCCCCACACGCCGATGGCCGCGCTGCACACGGCTTTGCCCAGAAGATGACGACGCATTGGAGGTCCTTTGCGGAAGAGTTGATCCGATCCCTGGCCTCGTCGCGCGCCCGATTCGTGATCGGACGCTTCCGACGTGGCTCCGAGATGCCGGTTTCGTCGTCTTCTGATGAAGACCTGGACCGGCAGCGAGCGGCCATTGTGGTGACGCGATTCGCACGCGTCAGCCCCCTCGATCAAGGGGGAGTTTTGCCCCTACGGGAACTTCCGCTTGCCAGGAAAAACATGTGCGTTTTGCACAGGCAAATCGCGCGACGGCGAAGCTAGAACAGCTGCGCCTTGTCGACCGCGCCGAACACCGTACGCGTGAGCTCCTGCAGCTGTGCGCCGAGGTCCGACGAGGGCGGTGAAGTGGCCTTGGCCGTCCACATCACGCGACCGGTCTTGGCGTCGCTCAGTCGGCAGTCGGCGCTGTAGCCGATGGTCATCTGTCCGCCGCCGATGGGCGCCGACACGCCGACGCCGCCGCCGATGTGGCCGCCACCGCCCATGCCGAAGCCGCCGATGCCGACGCTGAACGCCGGGCTCGCGCCGGTCGCCGAAGGCGTGATGTAGCTGGTCCACACCGCTTTCGCGCCAGCGCTGCGCGCCGCCTCCAGATACTGGTCCGGGCCGAGCGGGCGACCGGGCGCGGGATTGCCGGTGTCGGGCGCGCTCACCGCGGTGGCCCCACGCGCGACGAGCTCCGCGGCCATCTGGTCCTGGCAGAGTCGCTTGACCACGACGTCGTAGGCTTCGCAGGCCACCATCACGCGCGCGCCGCGCAGGGATTGCGCCGGCACCTGCGGATCGAGCCACTGCCCATCCAGCTGCGTCGACGCGCAGCCGGCCAGCACCGCAGGAGCGGCGAGCACGGCGAGCGTGCGCCGCAGGATGGAGTGCCGATGGATCGTCGCCATGACCGCCTCTCCTTTTGCGTGGGTCAGCGGGGCGAATGCCCTTGCGCCCATGCCATGGAACGGAGCAGACAACGTACCCGCGGCACTGTCAAGCAGCGATCTTCGCGGCGTCGGCCGCACGCGCTTGCTGCGCCGGCCAGGGCGTGACGATCAGCTGGTCGACGAGCGCGGCCACGCGATGCTGGTCGGGCTCGAAGTAATGCGTGTGCGCGCCGACGCCCAGGCACACATCGAGCTGCGCCGTGGCCCCCATCGCCTGCGCCAGGTCGGGCACCGTGTCGATCGCGGCGTAGACGTCGCCGGGGCGGCTCACCTCGTCGATCATCGTGTCCGATGGATCGCCGCCCGGCGCCGGCGGCCGGCTCCACAGCCATCGCCCGACATAGTCGCCGCTGGTGTAGGCGTTGACCCAGCGCTGCACGCCGATGCCGGCCGCGCTCGGACCGAGCAGCCCGGGGTCGTCATGCAGCACCCAGCGATACAGGGTCGCAAAGCGCGAGGCGTAGAGCTGGCGCAGCGGGCAGCCGAGCGTGAGCAGGTGCACGCGACCCTCGAGCCGGCGCCACAGCTGCGCGGCTGCGTCGTCGGGCGTGCTGCATTGCTGCGCGCGGGCCTTCAGGTAGCGCAGCAGCTCGGCGGAGATCACCGTCCCCTGGCTGTGCGAGACGATCACGATGCGCTCGTAGTCCTGCTGCGCGACATGCTGCAGCAGCGCGGCATAGCGCGAGAAGATGCGCGCCCGGGGAATGCCTTGGCGCGGGAACTCGCGGAAGTGGCTGTCGATGTCCAGCGCGATGTCCAGCGGCGCGCGCAGCCACGGCACATAGCGCGACAGCACGCCGCCCAGCGCGGTGATGGCGACGGTGATGCTCGCCGTCGTCCAGACCAGCGGCTTGAGGAACTGCTGCGACCAGCGCCCCACCTGCGGCAGGTTCATGTTGAGCCAGTCCAGCACGGCCGTGCCGAACCAGCGCGAGTTGAGCGCGATGCCGACGACCGTGGCCGCGAACACGGCGAGCACCACCACGACTGCGATGCTCAAGTCGAGATAGCGATAGGCGATGGTGAGCCAGCGGCCGAGCCGCGCGCTGGCTCGCTTCAGCAACTTCATCTCGGCCAGCAGGCTGGGGAAGAAGCCGACGACCAGGTGCAGCCCGAGCGCGAGCAACATCAGGACCAGCAGCGAGAAGGTCTCGGTGCTGTTGCGATAGCGTGTGTCGAGAAACACCGACGCCAGCTGCACGCCGCCGGGCAGCGACGCATCGCGAAAGATCAGCGGCCGGTAATGCATGCCCGCCACGCTGGCGTCGAGCAGCGGCGTGAGCGACGCCCACGCCGCCATGCTCAGCACGACGAACAGCCCCATCGACACGAACAGGCCCAGCCGACCCGTGGCCACCGTCGCGCCGCCTTCGAAGCCGTGGGTGCGGGCACACGCCTGTCCGAGCAGCAGCCAGGCGAGCAGGCCCAGGCCAGCAATGCCCCACCACACCACCGTGGCGGCGAGCACGAACTCGATCGCGCGCAGCGCACCGAAGCTGAAGATGCGCAAGCCCTGCTCGGCCTCCATGCCCGCAACGCCCTGCAAGGGCAGCAGTGCAGCCGACGCCAGCACGATCAGCATCACCGCGGACCACATGGACCAGCCGACGAAGCGGGTCATCGGAAAGCGCGCGTCGCACACCCGCATGACCCAGTCGTAGGCCAGGCTCAGTGCCGCCAGCATGGCGACGCCGACGACCCAGTGCGCCGGCGGCCACGCGAGCAGCGCAGCCAGCGCGCCGATGGCCGCGACCGCGGCCAGCGCCGAGGGCCAGCGCCGTTCGAAGCGATAGAGGAACCAAAGCAGGCCCAGGACGGGCAGGAGCAGCGCCAGCACCCGTCGGGCGGTGCCCGCGAAGGCGTCGACACCTAGCGCGAGGCCGACCAGCACGATGAGCAGCGCCGCCATCAGCAACTGGGTCGTCAGCAGGGCCAGGCCCTTGGCGAAGCCCCAGTCCAACGCCGCCTGCAGCGCGGCGAGCCAGCGCCAGCGCCGCTCGCCGGGCGTGGCGGCAGCGAACTGGCGCGCCGCTGTCGCGACCGTGTCGCGACCCAGCTGCGACAACCGAAAGAGCAAGGTGAAGAGCTCGGTCAGGATGCGCGGCACGCCGCTGGCGAGGCGCGACAGGTCGGCCCAGTACATCTCGTGGACGTCGATGCGCTGCTCGCGCCCGGCCGCGCCGCGCCGCATCTGCAGCCTGGTGCTGTCGTACGCGACCGGCGGCGTCTCGTTGCGCACCGCCTTGAAGAGCAGGAAGTCGGTGAGCGCCACGCCGGGGTCCAGCGGCGGCGGCGCGGCGCGCGACCGCGGCTGCGCCACCCACTGCTCGCGGTGCATGTCGGAGCCCACGGACTGTGCCATTGCCTTGGCCAGCGGCCGGGGCCCCGAGGGCGTGGCGGGCTGCACGTCGAGTGCGATCTCGGCGCAGCGCTGGGCCGGCTCGGAGGGCCGCAACGATTCGACGCGCAAGGCCAGCTCGTCGGCACCGACGACGGCGTAGCGCACCGTCGCGGGGGGCGCCGCCACGAGCAGTTCGGCGAGGGCGCGCGCCGTCTCGCCGGCCTTCTGGTCGGCCACGCCGTGCACCGCGATGACGGCCACACGCGGCTCGGCGGGCTTGTTCTCGGCGTCGTCGCTCACGCGCTCTCCCTGGTCGCAGGCGCGCCCTGCGCCCGCCCATCAAGCGTAGAGGCCGGCGTGCCGCTTGCCAAGCCCGGTGCGTGCGGGCGCGGCGGCGTCAGCGAGCGACCAGGATCACCAGCGAGCGCGCCTGCACGCCATAGACGGTGTTCTCGCCGCCGACGCAGGTGGCCGCGCCCAGGTCCACCTGGTTGGGTCCTTCGGCCCACGAAGCGGTGTCGGTGACGCGGCACCAGGTGCCCTTGGTCGGCCCGGTCCACGGCAGCGTGAAGTTGCGGAAGTACGGCTCGGCATTGAAGAGCACGAGGATGGTGTCCCCGCCGCCGATTTCGGAGCCGTCGTAGCGCCAGGCCACGGTGCGGTTCTGTCCGATGTTGTCGGGCGCGCTGGGCGTGGCCTGCCACCAGTCGCCGCCCGAGTAGGTGGTGCGGTAGCTCTTGTCGGCACCGAACCAGTCGAGCGCGGCCATGTTGTTGCCGTTGCTGTCGACGCTCGCATAGAAGTTGTCGGGCCGCAAGGCCGGCTGGTTCTTGCGGAACTGGATCATGCGGGCCGCGAAGTCCCTGAAGTTGCTCTCGGGCGTGCCCGCGCCGAGCACGCCGTAGTTGAGCCAGGTGCCGCTGGAGTCGACGTTGTAGCTGTTGTTGTTGCAGTTGAGGCTGCGCAGGAACTCGTCGCCAGCGTGGAAGATCGGCACGCCGGCCGAGAGCATCAGCAGCGCGAAGCCGGTGCGCGCCTGCTGGCGCTGCTGCAGTGCGTTGGCGCCGTTGTCCCACTGGTCCTCGTCGGCGGTGCCGCCGTCCGAGGGGCCGAGCGGCCAGCCCTGGCCGGTGTTCTGGCCGTTGCACGAGAACAGGTCCTTGAGCGTGAAGCCGTCGTGCACGTCGAGGAAGTTCACCGAGTACCACGGGTGGTTGCGCCCGTCGCCGGCGTCACCGAACAGATCGCGCGAGCCGGCGATGCGCGAGGCGATCTTGCCGCGCGTGGCGTCGGCATCCTTGCTGCCGTACTTGTTCTGCGCGCGGCGGATCACGTCGCGCCAGCCGCCGTTCCACTCGCTGATACCGACAGGCATCTGCCCCAGTTGATAGCCCTGGCCGTTGGGCGCCAGGCCCCAGGGCTCGCTCGACATCGTCACGCCGGGCAGGGCGGCCACCACCTTGGCCAGTGCGGTGCTCGTGTCGGTGCGGCTGAAGTAGAAGCGCTGCGTGTCGGTGGGCGTGCTGTCGTTGTCGTAGGTGTTGCCCAGCGCGATGCCGAGGTCGAAGCGGAAGGCATCGATGCCGAGCACGCCGCGCTGGTACTTGAGCGAGTCGATGATCAGGTTCTGCACCTTGGCGTGGTGCGTGTTCATCGTGTTGCCGGTGCCCGTGATGTCGTAGTACCAGAGCCGGTCGCTGCTCGTGCCCGGGCTGCGCGTGAGCAGGTAGTAGCTCGCGTTGTCCAGCCCGCGAAAGCCGTAGACGCTCGCCTTGGTGGCGTCGGTGTTGCTCCACACGCCGCCTTCCGCGGTGTGGTTGTAGACCACGTCGGTCATCACCTTGATGCCGGCATCGTGAAACGCCTTGACCATGGCGACGAACTCGCGCGTCGGTCCCCCCACGCTCTTGTCGCAGGCGTAGCGGCGATCCGGCGCGAAGTAGTTGACCGTCATGTAGCCCCAGTAGTTGTCGCCCTTGGTGGTGGTCGAGGAGCGCTGGGTGGCGCTGTCGTTCACATCGTTGGCGTCGTTGTCGGTCTCCTGGATCGGCATGAACTCGATCGTGTTGATGCCCAGGCTCTGCAGGTAGGGGATCTTGGCGGCGGCCGCCTGGTAGGTGCCGCGGCAGGTGACGGCGCCATCGCCCTGCGTCAGGCCGCGCAGGTGCGTCTCGTAGACGATGTCGTCCTTGGCCGCGCGGGTCGGCTTGGTGCCGCTGTCGAGGGCGGCGAAGGCCGTCCCCCACGGCATCGCGACGATGCCCTTGGGCGCGAGCGGCGCGCTGTCGCGCAGGCGGTCGGTGGCCCCCGAGGCGTACAGGGAGGAGTCCAGCGTGGCGGGCGTGACGCTGGCGCTGATCGGGTCGTGGCTCACCTCGAGCGCATTCGGATCGAGCAGCAGCTTGTTGGGGTTGAATCGATTGCCGCCGGTGTCGACGTCGGCGCCGAAGCCGGCGCTCGATCCCGGCGTCCATCCGGCCTGGTAGCTCCAGTTCGGACCCCAGGCGCGATAGCCGTAGTAGATGTTCGTGAAGAGCTTGGTGCTGTCGGTGGGCGAGATGTCGAAGCCCAGGCCGCGCAGCGTGCTCGCCGCGACCTGCACCTGCCAGATCGGCGTGCCGCTCACCTGCGTCAGCGTGTAGCTCGCGACGTGAGAGGCGCCGCTCGGCTGTCGGTACAGGTAGACCTGGATGCGCGTGGCGTTCTGCGAGAAGACGCGAAAAGTCACGGTGGCGTTGTCCGAGGCGAGGTAGCCGCCCAGTTGGTCCGCGCCCTGCCAAGGCGTGGCGGCCATCGCCCGCGAGGCACCGAAAGCGAGTGCGGCCAGCACGAAGCGCCACCAGGCCAGTGAAAACGAGCGGGGGAATCGGAACATGGTTGTCTCCTGCGGGTGGGCCAGGCGCTTCGTGCCGGGCCGCGCAGTCTAGGAACCCGATGCCCGCGCGCGCAACGGCGAATCGGCGTAGCCGATGCACCTACAACCATTACCGAGGGAAAGCGATGAGACGGCGGCCTGCGTAGCGGCCGGACTACGCCGCTTTCACGGCGCTGGTCGCATGGGCTCGCGGTGCGACCGGCCAACGGGTGAAGCGGTGCCAGCCCCTGGGGACTGGCACCGCGGCCCGGATGACAGCGTCGTTTGTTGGTCCCTGGCGGGATCCCTGAGCAACGGACCCGATGGATCAAGCCTCGTCTTGTGAGGGCTGTTCGACGTCTCTCCTCGTCTGCAGCCCGGAGATCATTGGAGCAGCCGCCGCCCGGCAGCGGAACTGCAAGCTCTTACAGGTTGAGTCCGGGGGCGCTTTCCGGCAGCGCGCGAGGCGGTCGCGCCGGACCTCAGTCGCCTTGCGCCTCGAGCACTCGCGCGCGCATGCGCAGAAGATCCAGCAATTCCTCGCGCATGGATCGCCACAGCCGCTGCGAGCGCCCAGGCAGGCGAAACAGGCTCTGGCGGCCGTAGAAGACTTGCGCCTGGTCCATCAGCTCGACCAGCTTGGACGAAGCGAACGCATCGCAGGCGGCCAGTTCGGCTGCCGCGGCCCGCAACTCGCCCATGGCGGACGGATTGGCCGTGGCCGCGCGGTGGGCGTCGAGTACCGCCTCGATGCGGTCGGCGGCCCGCGTGATGCGCTGGGAAGTCTTCATGCTGCGGCTCGCATTGTCGCCGCGGGACGGCGAAAGGCCTCAAGTCGGCGCCCCGGCAGCCGATAAGGCACCGAGACGCCATGAATTCACCTGCCTCCATCGCCCGCTCCGGCATGAATGCCGCGCTGCTGCGCCTCGACGCGGCAGCCAACAACATTGCCAACCAGGGAACGCCAGGCTATCGGCGCCAGTCGGTGCTGCAGCAGGCGCAGCCGGGGGGCGGGGTCGACACGTCGATCGCCCAGGCCGCCGCGCCCGGCGAGAACCTGGCCGAGGACATCGTCCAGCAGAGAATCGCGAGCTATTCGTTCCAGGCCAACCTGCGCGTCATCCAGACCCAGGACCACATGCTGGGCGCCTTGCTGGACCTGCACGCCTGAGCGCGGCCCTCGACGTCACCTCGATGCTCAGGCCGCGCGCTCGCTGATCCACTCGTCCGGCGGGGCCGGCGCGATCGAGGCGAGCAAGGCGTCGGCTGCCGCGACCTCGTCGGGCGTCATCTCGCGCCAGTCGCCCTCGTGTTCGCGAACCTGCGCGACGTCGACCTCGGGCGCGTAGTCGATCTCGGCCAACGGCACCGCGTGATCCGCGGCGAACAGGCTGGGCGGACCGACCAGGATCCGGGTGTCGTCGCCATTGCGCAGGGCGCCCTGGTGGCCGTCCCAGTACAGGCGAAATCGATAGAGGGCGATGCTCATGGCGTGAATCTCTGCTGACCCGTCCTCGGCAAGCCGCGTGCCCATCCGCTTTGCGCGGCACCTGCCACAGCACGAGGCTAGGCGCCCCCGCGCGGTGGCGCCACCCTGCATCCCGGGGAAAATGCGAGGCGGCCGGTCAGGTCCCAGGGATCGACCGGAAAGGAACAAGCCGGTTACGGCGCTATATCAACGAACCGGCTGCATCGCGCGCCGACACGGTCGTCGTCGACGCGCCCGCCGATTTGTCCAATACTGCATCGCCGCCGCATGCGGCGCCCTGTTCACGAAAGGTCCGGCATGGCATCGAACAAGATCCTCATCGCGCAAGGCGGCGGCCCCACGGCGGTGATCAACCAGTCGCTCGTCGGCGCGGTGCTCGAGGCGCGCCGCCAGCGGCCCGGCGATCTGGTCTACGGCGCACGCCACGGGGTGCGCGGCATCGTCAACGAAGACTTCGTCGACCTCACGCAGGAGACGAGCGCCAATCTGGAGCGCGTGGCCGCCACGCCCGCCTCGGCGCTCGGCTCCACGCGCGACAAGCCCGACATCAAGTACTGCCAGGACATCTTCAAGGTCCTGCGAGCGCACGAGATCGGGCAATTCTTCTACATCGGCGGAAACGATTCCTCCGACACCGTGCGCATCGTCAGCGAGGAGGCGCGCAAGGCCGGCTACCCGCTGCGCTGCATGCACATCCCCAAGACGATCGACAACGACCTGGTCGGCAACGACCACACGCCAGGCTTCCCGTCGGCGGCGCGCTTCGTGATGCAGGCCTTCGCCGGCGCCAATCTCGACAACGCGGCGCTGCCCGGGGTCTACGTCGGTGTCGTGATGGGCCGGCATGCCGGCTTCCTCACGGCGGCATCGGCTCTGGCGCGCACCTACGCCGACGACGGCCCCCACCTCATCTACGTGCCCGAGCGGACCTTCACGGTGGAGCGCTTCCTGGCCGACGTCAAGTCGACCCACGAGCGCCTGGGCCGCTGCATCGTGGCCGTGAGCGAGGGCATCCACGACGCATCGGGCGAGCCGATCGCGACCCAGTTGGCCAAGACGGTCGAGCGCGACGCGCACGGCAACGTCCAGCTGTCGGGCACCGGCGCGCTCGCCGACCTGCTGTGCGACCAGATCAAGGACCAGCTGAAGATCAAGCGCGTGCGCGGCGATACCTTCGGCTACCTGCAGCGCAGCTTCCTCGGCTGCGTCTCCGACGTCGACCAGCGCGAGGCGCGCGAGGCGGGCGAGCGCGCGGTGCAGTTCGCGCTGCGCGGCGACCGCGACGGCTCGGTGGCGATCCGGCGCACCGGCCAGTATGCGGTGGGGTACGAACTGCTGCCGCTGGAGGCGGTCGCCGGCAAGACCCGCGTGATGGAAGACGAACTCATCGCGGCGAACGGCACCGACGTGACCGATGCGTTCCGTGCCTACCTGCAGCCGCTGCTCGGAAGCGCCCTGCCCGAAGCGCACCGGCTGCGCGCGCCCGCCGTGCCCAAGGTGCTGGCGCGCTGACGAGCCTCGATGCGGCGGTTCAGCGCGCCTTGGCCACCAGCCGGTTGCGCTCGGACAGGGCGGTGATCAGGCCCTCGACACCGCGCGCGCCGATCTCGGCGGCGAACTGGCCACGGTAGGTTTCGACCAGCCAGATGCCCATCACGTTGAGGTCGATGATCTTCCAGCCGGCGACCGACTTCTCCAGTCGGTAATCGAGCGCGACCGGCTCGCCGCCGCCCTTGACCAGCGTGTGCACGATCACGTCGGTGGCATCCGCTCCGGCGCGCAGCGGCTTGACGGTGACGGTGCGGTCCTTCAGTTGCATGAGGGCGCCCGCATAGGTACGCACCAGCAGCCGCTTGAATTCGTCCTGCAGGCGCTCGCGTTGCGCCGCAGAGGCCTCGCGCCACGAACGGCCGACCACCGCGGCCGTCATGCGGACGAAGTCCACGTTGGGCATGATCTGCGTGTCCACCAGCGCCGTCACGCGGCGCGACTCGTCGGCATCGGCGCCCGGGGCCTTGGCCGAGGCCATCGCCTCGGCGGCCAGGCGCCGCATCATCTCGTCGGGCGCTTCATCGCTGGCGGCGAATGCCGAGCTCATGGCGCCGCACAAGGCGCCCAGCACGACGCTCGCCCAGATCCAATGCCAATGCCGAGGTTTCATCGCGCTCGCTCCGCAGTCGCCCTGTCCGGGTATCGGCGCAGGCCAGCGCGCGCGCATGGAAGGAGTTAACGTTTTGTTGCATTCACGCCGGCAAGCCGTGCGGACCGTGCGGAAATCCCGGCCGCGGGCTGCCCCGCGGCATCAGTAGAGCGAAGGCTCGCCCGGGGGCCGCGTCTTGAAGCGCTTGTGCACCCACAGGTACTGGGCCGGGTTGCGGCGGATCTCGCTTTCGATCCAGCGGTTCATGCGCGCCGTGTCGGCCAGTGCGTCGTCGGTCGGGAAGTCGGTCCACGGGGCCTCGAAACGCACGCGGTAGCCCGCCCCGCCGGGCAGCATCTCGGCCACCACAGGCTGCACCACCATGTCGAGTGCGCGCGCCATGCGCGAGGGGGCGAGCAGCGTCGCGGCCGGCACGCCGAAGAAGGGAACGAACGCGGCATCGCGCGCGCCGAAGTCCATGTCGGGCAGGTTGAAGAAGGCCCAGCCCTTGCGGATGGCGCGGATCAGCGGCTTGGCGGAGTCGCTGCGCGGGAAGACCTCGCCTTGCTTGAAGCGCAGGCGGCCGCGACGGATCGCCGCGTCCATGACCGCGTCGCTTTGTTCCTGGTAGATCGACGCGACCTGCTGCTTCTGGAAGAGTTGCGTGGCCGCGCCGGCGACGTCCAGCGCCATGAAGTGCGGCACCAGCCACATCACCGGCCGTTCGCTGCGCTCGGCCAGGGTCACGTCGCCCTCGACGTGGATGAGACGCTTGATGCGCTCGGGCGGCGCGTACCAAAGCAGGCCGCGCTCGAGAATGCTGCGGCCCAGCCAGCCGAAATGCTCGCGCACGAGCGCATGGCGCTCGGCCTGGCCCATCTGCGGAAAGCACAGGGCAAGGTTTCGCCGTGCGATCTCGCGGCGCGAACGCGCCAGCAAGTGCAGCAGCCGGCCCACTGCGCGGCCCAGCGCGGCTTGCAACGACAAAGGCAGGCCATGCAGCAGCCACAGCACAGCGAGCAGGAGACGAGCGCCCAACATCAATCCTTCTTCGGCGCGCCGGGCTCGGCCGCAGATGCGAGCTGGCGCGGCTTCTTGTAGCGGTCGTAGCCCCACAGGTACTGCTGAGGGCAACGCCGGATCAGGCGCTCCATCGCGCGATTGATCGCCGCGGCGGATTCTGCCTGAGCCTGTGCACCACCCTCGGCCAGCGGCTCCTCGAACGGGGCGAGGTGGACCACGTAGCCGGCGCCGCGCGGCAGGCGCTCGCCCCAGGCCAGCAGCAGCACGGCGCCGGTCTGCTGCGCGAGACGCGCCGCGAGGGTCATGGTGTAGGCAGGCCGGCCGAAGAACGGCGCCCACACGCCCATGTCGTCGGGCGGCACCTGGTCGGGCAACAGGCCGACGGCTTCGCCGCGGCGCAGGGCACGGATCATCTGTCGCACGCCGGCCAGGGTGGCCGGCGCTGCGACCAGGCCGGGCCGGGCGCGCATCGTGTCGACGATGCTGCGCAGCCAGACCTTGCGCGCCGGCCGGTACAGCACCGTGATCGGTCCGTGCCGCGCGGCGTGACGCTCCGCATAAGCCTGGGCCGTGACCTCGAAGCATCCCATGTGCGGCGTCAGGAAGACGATGCCGCGGCCCGCGTCGTGCGCTGCGTCGATCAGCGCGTCGCCGTCCCAGCGCACGAGCGGCAGGATCGGCTGATCGGCGGGCCGCATCCAGAGGCGGGGCAGTTCCAGCAGCAGCCGCCCGGCCTCGGCAATGGCCGGGCGCCATTGCGCCTCGTCGATGCCCGCCTGCGCCGCGTTGGCCCGAAAGCGCTGGCGGTAGACCGGCGACAGTGCGTAGCTCAGCCAGCCGAGCCCGCCGCCCACGGCGTGAGAAAGCCACAACGGCCAGCCGGACAGCCAGCGAAAGAGAGTCAGCATGTTCCTTATAATCGGGGCGTCGCCGAGTTATTGGACTACTTGCGGGGCGACGCAGGCGCCTGCCGGGCAGCCGCTTGCACAAATACCGCTAAAGCGTTCGCCGCTCTCACCCCCTCAGGCCGGCAACGCGGTGTGCAACCTGGTGGGAGTTTACGAGTGACGAACGATTTCCTTTTCACCTCCGAGTCCGTGTCCGAGGGCCATCCCGACAAGGTGGCCGACCAGATCTCCGACGCCATCCTCGACGCGGTGTTCGCCCAGGACCCCCGCTCGCGCGTGGCGGCCGAGACGCTGTGCAACACCGGCTTGGTGGTGCTTGCCGGCGAGATCACCACCAATGCGCACGTGGACTACATCCAGGTCGCACGCGACACGATCAAGCGCATCGGCTACGACAACACCGAGTACGGCATCGACTACAAGGGTTGCGCGGTGCTGGTCGGCTACGACAAGCAGAGCAACGACATCGCCCAGGGCGTGGACCACGCCAGCGATGACCACCTGAACACCGGCGCCGGAGACCAGGGCCTGATGTTCGGCTACGCCTGCGACGAGACGCCCGAACTGATGCCCGCGCCGATCTACTATGCGCACCGCCTGGTCGAGCGCCAGGCGCAGTTGCGCAAGGACGGCCGCCTGCCCTTCCTGCGCCCGGACGCGAAGAGCCAGGTCACCATGCGCTACGTCAACGGCAAGC
The DNA here is from genome assembly GCA_035254085.1 of Piscinibacter sp. Taxonomy (GTDB): domain Bacteria; phylum Pseudomonadota; class Gammaproteobacteria; order Burkholderiales; family Burkholderiaceae_C; genus Albitalea. Next base: position 1,091 of record DATFAY010000111.1, on the reverse strand, counting down.
CGCACAGCGTCGACACCGTCGTGCTGTCGAGCCAGCATTCGCCCGAGATGAGCGACGGCAAGACGATGAAGAAAGAATTCGTCGACGCCGTGATCGAAGAGATCATCAAGCCGGTGCTGCCCAAGGAGTGGCTGAAGGAGACGCGCTACCTCGTCAATCCCACCGGGCGCTTCGTCATCGGCGGCCCGCAGGGCGATTGCGGCCTCACCGGCCGCAAGATCATCGTGGACACGTACGGCGGTGCCTGCCCGCACGGTGGTGGCGCGTTCTCCGGCAAGGACCCGACGAAGGTCGACCGCTCCGCCGCCTACGCCGCGCGCTACGTGGCCAAGAACATCGTGGCCGCCGGCCTGGCGCGCCAGTGCCAGATCCAGGTGGCCTATGCCATCGGGGTGGCCAAGCCGATGAACGTCACGGTCTACACCGAAGGCACGGGCGTCATCCCCGACGAACGGATCGCGGCGCTGATCAACGAGCACTTCGACCTCCGGCCGAAGGGCATCATCCAGATGCTCGACCTGCTGCGTCCGATCTACCAGAAGACCGCCGCCTACGGCCACTTCGGTCGCGAGGAACCGGAGTTCAGCTGGGAGCGCACCGACAAGGCCAAGGCGCTGCGCGCCGCTGCCGGGCTTTGAGCAACCGGAACCCCGTGAATGAGGGGGCCGCCAGCACCGAGATAGGGGTGTCCAAGTCTGCGGGGCATTACTAAAGTGCTGGAGCGACGACGGCACGGGATCGTTCGATCCATGCCGTCGTTCGAACGACAACGCCCCGGAGGTTTCATGAAGTCTCTCGCCAAAACGCTGCTTGCGACGGCAGCGGCATTGGTTGCAGGTAGCGCAGCCGCCACCGTCACCGTCATTCCCGACTCGGCCCTCCACCCGACCGACAGCCTGTACACCAGTTCGTTCGGCAATGTGGTGGTCACGACGGGCGGCGGCAATGCCGCCAACGTCGGCAACCCGAGCGGCCGCAACGACGACGGCTTCAGCGGCCCGATCAACCTCGGCTACACGCTGACCAACTTCTTCGGTCACGACTACACCCAGTTCTGGGTCAACAACAACGGCAACATCACCTTCAACGGC
>DATFAY010000110.1:0-2836 GCA_035254085.1 Piscinibacter sp. | reverse complement strand
TGACCGTAGACCTCGGGCTCGATGCGCGGGCCTGCGGCCTCTTGCGAGATCGTCAGGCGCACGTCGACCGGTTCGGCGGCCATCGCGGGAATGGACAGAGACATCGCCAGGATTGCGGCGTGCAGCAGGGTTGCAGGCTTCATTGTGATGTCCAGCCCGTTCTGGGCTGGAGGACGCGGTTGAGATAGTCGTTGTGCAGCGGCAGTCGCGCCGCCGTGGCGGCGATCGCCTGGCGGCGCCGCTCGAGTGCCCGCACGGCCTCGTCGCGCGGCAACTCGTCGAACACCGGGTCGACCTGCTCGGGCCAGTGCCCCATGCCGGCGTGGATGGCGAGCCAGCTGGTCTGGTCGAAGCCTTCGTCCTGCTGCAAATGCAGCACGCCCAGGCGGCGCCAGGCCTCGATCTTGAAGGCCAGCGTCTCGGGCAGCTCCATCGCGGCCATGTCGCGCCACAGCACGCTGTCGCGGCGCGCGGTGAGGCAGTAGTGCAGGACGATGAAGTCGCGGATGCGGCGGAACTCGCGCACCGCGCCGGCGTTGAAGCCGTCCACGGCCTCGGCGGTGATCGGGTGCCCGGGCGTGAGCCGCGCCATCAGCCGGCCCAGGCCGCTCTGGATGAGGAAGATGCTGGTCGACTCCAGCGGCTCGAGGAAGCCCGACGACAGCCCCAGCGCCACCACGTTGTGCACCCAGAAGCGCGCACGGTGGCCGGTGGTGAAGCGCAGCAGGCGCGGCTCGGCGAGCGGCTTGCCGTCGAGCCGCTGCAGCAGCTGCTCGCGGGCGGGCTCCGGATCGATGTAGCGGCTGCTGAAGACGTGGCCGTGCCCCGTGCGGTTCTGCAGCGGGATGCGCCAGGCCCAGCCGCCCTCCAATGCGGTGGAGCGCGTGTAGGGAGTGAGCTCGTCGCCCGTGCGCTCGCAAGGGCAGGCCCAGGCGCCGTCCACGGGCAGCCACTTGCTGAAGTCGACGAACGGTTCGCCCAGCGTCTTGCCCAGCAGCAGCGAGCCGAAGCCCGAGCAATCGATGAAGAGGTCGCCCGTGACCTCGCGCCCGTCGGCGAGCTTGAGGCTTTGCACGCCGCCGTCGGCGCGCCGCAGCACCTCGACGATGCGCCCTTCGGTGCGGCGCGCGCCGCGCGCGAGCGCCAGCTTGCGCAGGAAGGCGGCATAGAGCGCGGCGTCGAAGTGATACGCGTACTGGTAGGGTGCGCCGCCGCGCTCGTCGGGCACGACGAAGCGGCCCTGCATCGCCATCACGGTGGGCAGGCACTGCTCGCCGAAGGCGCCCGCGGCGCCATTCGCGAGGCGCCGGTACTGGCCCCAAAGCGCATCGGGCCCGACCAGCTGGCCGAAGTCGCCGAAGGTGTGGAAATAGCCTTCGCCCTTGACGCGCCAGTCGCGGAATTCGATGCCCAGCTTGTAGGTGCCGTTCGTCGCGCGCAGGAACTCCGCCTCGTCGATGCCCACGAGCTTGTTGTAGGCGCGGATGGAGGGGAAGGTGGCCTCGCCCACGCCGACGATGCCGATCTCCTCGGACTCCACCACCTCCACCGTGCAGCGGCCGCGCAGGCCGGTGGCGATGGCAGTGGCGGCCATCCAGCCCGCGGTGCCACCACCGACGATGACGATGCGATCGAAAGATGGGGGCACGCGCTTCTCCTCGGCGTCGTCGACAAGAGGGAAGGTATATTAGTTCGATCGAACAACGAAATAAATGGTGAAAACACCTAACGTGTTTCGAGTGCCCGAGGCTCAGACTGCGCCACCTCGCGCGGCGGCGAAGTCCATCGCGCCTTGCAGGAAGGAGTCATCGGTGAATAGACCAGCTCATTGGCGGCGCGAAGCCCTCGCGCCGGACACACTGCGCCGCGCGCTGCTGGGCGCGGCGGCCGGCGCCTGCTGCCCATCGGTCCTCGCGGCGACGCCGGCGGCGGGCGAGCCCAGGGACGAGCAGCGGTCTGCCCTCAAGGACGCCAACGCCGACCCCACGCTCGCGCCGGACCTGCTGTTGCCCGCGCAGGACATGGCCTGGTGGCGCGACGCGAAGTTCGGCGTGTTCGTGCACTGGGGCCTTTACGCCATCCCCGCCAAGGGCGAGTGGCACATGTTCAACGACAAGGTGCCGGCCGACGAGTACGCGAAGCTGGCGCGGCGCTTCAACCCTCGCCATTACGATCCCGACGCATGGGCGCGTCTCGCGAGCGACGCCGGCGCGCGCTACATGGTGCTGACCGCGCGCCACCACGACGGCTTCTCGCTCTTCGCCAGCAAGGCCAGCCACGGTGCCTTCGACGCGCCGCATTCGGCGGCGCGGCGCGACCTCGTGGCGCCCTACGTGCAGGCGCTGCGCCGCCACGGCCTGCGCGTGGGCCTGTACTACTCGCCGCTGGACTGGCGCTTTCCTGCCTATTTCCACCCGAAGGAGATGCCCGAGAACGCGCGAGCGTTCAAGCAGCAGACCTATGGCCAGGTGGAGGAGTTGATGCGCCAGTACGGGCCCATCGACATCCTGTGGTACGACGGGGGCTGGCTGGCCCACCAGGGCACCGACGCCGACGCCGCCTGGTTCTGGGAACCGGACAAGCTCAACCGCATGGTGCGACGCCTGCAGCCGAAGATCGTGATCAACCCGCGCTCGGGCTGGCAGGGCGACTTCGAGGTCGAGGAGGGCGCCGCACCGATCAAGGGTCCGATCCGGCGGCGCCCGTGGGAAAAGACCTTCTCGCTCAACGGGGCCTGGGGCTACATGCCTGAGGACCACGTGATGAGCGCGGACGAGGTCGTGACGCTGATCGCCGATGCCGTCGTGCGCAACGGCAACGTGCTGGCCAACATCGG
>DATFAY010000109.1:0-3810 GCA_035254085.1 Piscinibacter sp. | reverse complement strand
CGCTGGAAGCCAAGGAAAGCTGGTCGCGCGCGCTGCCGTTCGCCAAGCTGCTGGTGAAGGTCAAACGCGAGATCATCCGCATGGACCACCCGTCCATCCGTCCTCATGCCGGCCGCGCCCCGGCAGTCGACGCAACGACGCTGGCGCGCTGGCTCGACGCCGGGCACGACGACGACGGCCGCCCGGTGGTCACGCTGGACACCCGCAACGCGTTCGAGGTGCAGCACGGCCGCTTCCGGGGCGCGATCGACTGGCGCATCGGCAAGTTCAGCGAGTTCCCGCGCGCTGCGCTCGCTCACCGTGACGAGCTCGCCGGCAAAACCGTCGTGAGCTATTGCACCGGCGGCATCCGCTGCGAGAAGGCCGCACTGTTCCTCGCCGAAGCCGGCGTCGAGCATGTGATGCAGCTCGAGGGCGGCATCCTCAAGTACTTCGAGCACACCGGTGGACGGCACTTCGAGGGGGAGTGCTTCGTCTTCGATGCGCGCGAAGCGCTGGACGCCTCGCTGTCCGAAGCGGCGTGATCGGCAGGGCCTTCGTCGTCACTGCACCGCGATGGCCGCGTCCTCCCAGAAGCCGGCCGATTCCCGCCGGGCGGCGGCGTCAACTCAAGAGGCGGCGGCCGGGCCGAACTGGCCGAGCCGCATGCGCTGCATCGAACTGCTGCGGCTGGACCCCGGCGATACCGTGCTCGACGTCGGCTGCGGCACCGGCCTGAACTTCGAGCCGCTGCTGGAGCATATCGGCCGCAAGGGGCTGCTGTTGGCTTTCGAGCCCGACCCCGCCTTGCACGCGCAGGCTGCCGTGCGTGCGCAGGGGCTGCGCGCCCAGGGCTGGCGCATCGAGCTCCAATGCGCCAGCGCGCACGAGGTCCGGCTGCAGGCACGACCGGACGCGGTGCTGTTCCACTACGTGCATGACATCGCGAGTTCGCCCGCGGCGGTGGCCAATCTGTTCGCGCAGTTCGCGCCCGGCACCCGGCTGGCGATCGCCGGCGTGAAGTCGCTGCCCTGGTGGCGTGGGCCGTTCGCGCGATGGGCGTGGCTGAAGATCCGGCCGCGCGCAGCGCATCGAAGCACTTTGCGCGAGCCCTGGATGCTCGTGGCACCCCGTCTGCAAGGCTTCAAGTGGAAGACCACACAGCGCGGCATGGGCTACATTGGCTCGGGACGTGTCCGAGGAGCAGGCCTGTGACCCGAGCCCGATTCGATCCCGACGCCCCAGCGCAAGCCCGTTCGGCGCAAGCCGCACGCTACGAGCAGGTTCGCGCGGCCACGCTGGCGTTGGCCGCGCCGCTCAGCGCCGACGATTGCCAGGCGCAGTCGATGCCCGATGCCAGTCCGGTCAAGTGGCACCTGGCCCACGTGACCTGGTTCTTCGAGACCTTCGTGCTCGAGCGCTTCGAGCCGAACTTCCGGCCCTTCGACCCGGCCTTCCGCGTGCTCTTCAACAGCTACTACCAGGGCGTCGGGGAGCGCCATCCGCGAGCGCAGCGCGGGCTCATCACGCGGCCCACGCTGGAGGAGGTGATCCGCTATCGCGCGCAGGTCGATGCGCGCATGGTCGCGCTGATCGACGGACACGCCGGCGATGCGTCGCTGGCGACGCTCGTCACCCTCGGTCTGCACCACGAGCAGCAGCACCAGGAGCTGCTGCTCACCGACGTGAAGCACCTGTTGTCCTTCAACCCGACCCACGCGCCCTACGCGAAGCGCTGGCCGATCGGCGCCGTGAGCCCGGGGCCCTTGCGCTGGCACCGCTACGACGGCGGCCTGTTCGCGCTCGGTCACGACCCCGTGCTCGACGGCGACTTCTGCTTCGACAACGAGACGCCGCGCCACACCGCCCACCTGGCACCGTTCGAACTCGCATCGCGGCCTGTCAGCTACGGCGAATACCTGGCCTTCATCGACGACGGCGGCTACCGCCAGCCGCAGTGGTGGCTGGCGATGGGCTGGGACTGGGTGCAGGCCCACGCGCGGCAGGCGCCGCTGTACTGGCAGCGCGACGGATCGCGCTGGCTCAATCACACGCTGCAAGGTTGCGTCGAGATCGATCCGCACACCCCCGTGTGCCATCTCAGCTTCTTCGAGGCGGAGGCCTACGCCCGCTGGGCCGGCGCACGGCTGCCGACGGAGGCCGAGTGGGAGTTCGCCGCGCGCCGCCTCGGCCGCATCGGACATCCCAATTTCGCCGACCGCGGCGCCTTCCATCCGCTGCCCCCGGCGGCGCCGTCGGCCGACGAGCCGGTGCAGATGTTCGGCGACGTGTGGGAGTGGACGCAGTCCAACTACAACCCGTTCCCCGGCTACCGGCCGGCGCCCGGCGCGGTGGGCGAGTACAACGGCAAGTTCATGTGCAACCAGTTCGTGCTGCGCGGCGGCTCGTGCGCCACGCCGGCCGGCCACGTGCGCGCGAGCTATCGCAACTTCTTCCCGCCCGAGGCGCAGTGGCAGTTCAGCGGCGTTCGCCTGGCGCGTGACGTGGCGGCGGCATGAGACGCGCGACGCGGGTCGCCGCCTTCGTGCTGGCCGCGGTGCTGGCGATCGCGCTGGCGGCGCTCGCCTCGGCCTGGGCACCGGATCGCCCGGTGTCTGCGCTGCAGGCGCGATGGGCGCCGCCGCCCTCCGCCTTCGTCGACGTGAAGGGACTCGCCGTCCATGTGCGCGACGTCGGCCCGCGCGACGACCCGTTGCCGATCGTGCTGCTGCACGGCACGTCGGCGAGCCTGCACACCTGGGAGGGCTGGGCCGCCTCGCTGGCGCGCGACAGGCGCGTCATCAGCATGGACCTGCCCGGCTTCGGCCTCACCGGTCCCAACACGACGGGCGACTACCGCATGGCCGCGTACGTGCGCTTCGTGCTCGATACCCTCGACGTGCTGAACGTGCGGCGCTTCATCGTGGCGGGCAATTCGCTGGGCGGCAACGTCGCCTGGGAGACGGCGCTGGCAGCGCCCGAGCGCGTGGCGCGGCTCATCCTCGTGGACGCGGGCGGCTACCCGCCCACCTCGACCTCGGTGCCGCTGGGCTTTCGGCTCGCACGCACGCCGGTGCTCAACCGCATGGTGTCGCGCCTGCTGCCGCGCCGCATGATCGAGGCGAGCCTGCGCAACGTGTACGGCGATCCGTCGCGGGTGACGCCCGAGCTCGTCGACCGCTACGAGGAACTGACGCTGCGCGCCGGCAACCGGCGAGCGGTGGTGCAGCGCTTCGAGCAGAGCGACTTCGGCGCCGGCGCGGCGCGCATCGCCTCGCTCAAGCTGCCGACGCTGATCCTCTGGGGCGGCCGCGACCGGCTGATCCCGCCCGAGCACGGCCAGCGCTTCGCCCGCGACATCGCCGGCAGCACGCTGGTCGTCTTCGACACGCTGGGCCACGTGCCGCAGGAAGAGGACCCGGCGCGCACGGTGGCGCCGGTGCGCCGCTTCGTCGGGCTGCCGGGCTGAGCCTTCAGGGCGCGAGATCGAAGACGATCACCTCGGCACCGCGGCCGCGCGACACCCGCACGGCGGCTTCGCCATCGAGCAGCACGGCATCGCCGGCGTGCAGCGCCTGTCCGTTCACGTCGACCTCGCCGCGGGCGACATGGACGTAGCCCTTGCGCTGCGGCGCGAGCGGCAATTCGGCCGACTCGTCGCCATCGAACAAGCCGGCGTAGACCGATGCATCGGCATGCATGCTCACCGATCCGTCGCGGCCATCGCGGCTGGCAACGAGGCGCAGGCGGCCGCGCTTGCTCGCCGCGTCGAAGTGGCGCTGCTCGTAGCCGGGCGTGACGCCCGCGGCATCGGGAAGGATCCAGATCTGC
>DATFAY010000108.1:0-2850 GCA_035254085.1 Piscinibacter sp. | reverse complement strand
CAACGCGATCCGTTTCGCGCACAACGCGCCGGCCGCCGAGGTGCTCGACATGGCCGATCGCATGGGCATCCTCGTGATGGACGAGAACCGCCACTTCAACCCGTCGCCCGACTACATGGCGCAGCTGACGTGGCTGGTGCGGCGCGACCGCAACCACCCGAGCGTGATCCTGTGGTCGATCTTCAACGAGGAGCCGCTGCAAAGCACCGAGCAGGGCTACGAGATGGCACGCCGCATGGTCGCCGCGCTGAAGAGGCTCGATGCGACGCGTCCCGTCACCGCGGCGATGCACGGCGGACTGATGAACGGGATCAACGCCGCCGATGCACTCGACGTGGTCGGCGTCAACTACCAGATCTGGGCCTACGACGCGTACCACAAGCAGCATCCGAAGCGCCCGATGACCAGCACCGAGGACACGTCGGCCTTCATGACGCGCGGCGAGTTCACGAGCGACCGCGCGGCCCAGGTGATGGCCAGCTACGACGACGAGCCCTCGTCCTGGGGCAACACGCACCGCGACGCCTGGCGCGCGATCGCCGAGCGGCCCTTCATTGCCGGCAGCTTCGTCTGGACGGGCATCGACTACCGCGGCGAGCCGACGCCCTTCGAATGGCCGAGCGCCAGCTCGTTCTTCGGCGCGATGGACCTGGGGGGCTTTCCGAAGACGGCGTTCTGGATCCACCAGGCGCAGTGGGTGAAGGACCGGCCGGTGGTCAAGATCGTGCCGCACTGGAACTGGCCCGGACGCGAAGGCCAGCCCATCCACGTGATGGTGATGAGCAACGCGCCGCGCGTGCGCCTCCTGCTGAACGGCGCGGTCGTCGGCGAGCACGACGTCGATCCCTACGAGATGGCGCATTTCAAGCTGCCCTATGCGCCGGGCCGCATCGAGGCGGTCGCGCTGCGCGGCGGACAGGAGATCGCGCGCGACGTCGTCGAGACCAGCGGCGCGCCGGTGCGCCTGTTGCTCGCGCCGGACCGCGCGGCGCTCGCCGGCGACGGTCTCGATGCGCTGCCGATCACCGTGAGCACCGTCGATGCGCAAGGCCGGCCGGTGCCCACCGCCAGTCTTCACGTGCGCTTCGAGCTCGAAGGCGAGGGCGCGATCATCGGCGTCGGCAACGGCGACCCGAATTCGCACGAGGCGGACAAGGCGAGCGAGCGCAAGCTGTTCAACGGCCTGGCACAGGTGATCGTGCAGAGCAGGCGCAACGGCCATGGCGCCTTGAGGCTTCGCGCGTCGGCCGCCGGCGTGCAGGGCGCGCAGGTCGAGATCGCCTTGCAGCCGGCGAGCGCGCCGCCCGCTGTGCCGACGGCCGAGCCGCAGACGCCGCTGCTGAGCTGGCGCATCTCGCCGCCCTCCGCGACCCGGCCCGACCCCAACGTGGTGCTGGCCGAGAGCGACATGAACTCCTGGGGCTGGGACGAGCCGCCGATCCGCCGCGGCCCCGAGGCCGGATCGTTCCGCCTGTACCGCGCCGGGTTTCCGGTGCGCGCGGACCGCAACGACGGCCGCGCACGCCTCGTGTTCGGCGAGATCGCGGGCAAGGCCGAGGTGTGGGTCGACGCCGTGAAGCTCGGCGAGAAGACGAACCCCGCACCCGCGCCCTTCGAGGTCCTGCTGCCCCAGGGCGCGGCGCAGCGGCAGCTCACCGTGCTCGTCGAGGCCGCACCGGGACAGGCGTCGGGCGTGTGGGGCCGCGTGGTGCTGGAGCGGGGGGTGCGATGAGACCGCCATGGTTCGTGGCCGCGCTGGCCGCGATCGCCTTCGCCTTGCAGGCTTGCAGCAGCGTGCCGGTCATGCCCGCTGCGGCCGGCATCCAGGTCAACCAGGTCGGCTTCCTGCCCGGCTCGGCCAAGTGGGCCGCAGTGCCCCCCGCCGCGGCGAATGACTTCAGCATCGTCGATGTCCGCAGCGGCCGCGTCGCCTACCGCGGCACGCTGTCGCAGGCGCGGCGCTGGTCACCGGCACAGGAAGACGTGCGCCTCGCGGACTTCTCGCCATTCACCACTGCCGGCGAGTACCGCGTGCACGTCGATGGCGTGCCGGACTCGGCACCCTTCGCGATCGCCCCGGATGTCTACGCGGCATTGAACGCCGCGGCGATCAAGGCCTACACCTACAACCGCGCCAGCATCGAGCTGCGGCCCGAAATCGCCGGCGCGTGGGCGCGGCCCGCGGGCCATCCCGACACGCAGGTGCGCGTGCATGCGTCGGCCGCCGGCCCAGGGCGCCCGGAAGGGAGCCTGATCTCGGCGCCCAAGGGCTGGTACGACGCGGGCGACTACAACAAGTACGTCGTGAATTCGGGCATCACCGTCTACACGCTCCTGGCCGCCTACGAGCAGTTTCCGCAGTTCTTCCAGCGCCAGGCGCTGAACATTCCCGAGAGCGGCAACGGCATCCCCGACCTGCTCGACGAGGCGCTGTGGAACCTCGACTGGATGCTCGCGATGCAGGATCCCGCCGACGGCGGCGTCTATCACAAGCTCACCAACCTGAGCTTCGACGGCGCGGTGATGCCGCATCAGGCGACGAGCCCGCGCTACGTGGTGATGAAGACCACGGCGGCGACCCTCGACTTCGCCGCCGTGATGGCGCAGGCCAGCCGCGTGTTCGCGCCCTACGAGGCGCAACGCCCCGGCCTGTCGGCACGCATGCTGGCCGCGGCGAAGGCGGCATGGGGCTGGGCGAGGGCGCATCCCGCGGTCGTCTACCGCCAGCCGAGCGACGTCCACACGGGCGCCTACGGCGAACAGAAGCTCGACGACGAATTCGCCTGGGCGGCCGCAGAGCTCTACGTGTCGACGCGCGACGACGCCTACCTCGCGGCGGTCGAGTTGCCG
>DATFAY010000107.1:0-6577 GCA_035254085.1 Piscinibacter sp. | reverse complement strand
ATCGCTGGAGCTGGCCGTTCGCTGCGACCAGAAGCTCGCGTCGGCGAGCTTGGCCGCGATGTCGTGGATGTTCGAGGCGTAGCTGGCCAGCAGGCCGAACGAGGACAGCTGCGACTGGATGGTCGTCGCCTGCGTCTGCAGCTTGTCGATCGGCTGGCGCTCGATCGCCACCAACTGGGTGACGATGCTGTTGACGTCCAGGCCGCTGCCGATGCCGGGGGATGCAAGAGTGGACAAGCCAGTACTCCTCGGGTTCTTCCGCACTTATCGGCGCGTCGCCGAGAAACTTGAGCCACCGGCCGGCGCATGCCGAGGCGGTGGCTCGCGGTTCCAGCGCGGCGACTTCAGCCCTTGAGCAGCTGCAGCACCTGCTGCGGCAGCTGGTTGGCCTGCGCCACCATCGCCGTCGCGGCCTGCTGCAGCACCTGGGCGCGCGACAGGTTCGCCGTTTCGGCGGCGAAGTCGGCGTCCTGGATGCGGCTGCGCGAGGCCGTGAGGTTCTCGCTCGTGGTCTGCAGGCTGGTGATGGTCGACATGAAGCGGTTCTGCACCGCGCCGAGGTCGGCGCGGCCGCTGTTGACCTGCGTCAGCGCCGAGTCGACCACCGACAGTGCGCTGGTGGCGCCGGCGGCGGTCGACAGGTCGATGGCGGCCACCGACGAGAAGCTGCCGTTGTTGGTGCCGGCCGCGGCGAACACGTCGGCGTTGGCGTTGGCCACCGAGACCGCGCCCTTGGAGCTCGACAGCAAGACCGTGCCCGTCTTGACCGCCGAGACCGTGCCGCCTTCGGTGAGCGTCGTGCCGCCGAAGGAGATCGAGTCGTTGCCGACGGTGCTGTTGGCGAAGCTCTGCAGCGAGATGTTGCGGCCGTCGGTGGTGGTCAGCGTGATCGAGTTCTTGGCGCTGGAGGTCGTGAAGTTGGCAGTGATGCCGGTGGTGCCGGCCACGCCGTTGATCGCCGACACCAGGCTGCCCAGGTCGTTCTGGTCGGAGATGACGGCGGAGACGTTCTGGCCGCCGAGCGTGAAGGTCACGGTGCCGGGAGCGCTCAGCCCCGACAGCGTCGTGCTGTTGCTGCCGGTGGCGCTGACGCCGATGTTGGCGCCCGATGCGCTGATGGCCGCGGCGATCGCATCGGCGCCGGCGTTGGCGGCGTAGCTGATGGCGCTGGTCGTGCCGGCGGTCGTGGTGACGGTGAGGTTCGTCTCTGCACCGATGCCGTTGGTCGCGCCGGCGACCACGGCGCCGGTCACGGTGCCTTGCGCCACCAGCGTGTTGCTGCCCAGCGAGGAGGTGCGTGCGTCGACGATGTTGCTGATCGCGATGGTCTCGCCGGCGTTGGCGCCGACCTGGAAGGATTGCGAGGTGAACGAGCCGTCGAGCAGCTTCAGGCCGTTGAAGCTGGTCTGCGTGCCCACGCGCTGCACTTCGGAGATGAGCTGCGCCGCTTCGGATTGCAGCGCGGCGCGGTCCGAGGCGCTGTTGGTGGCGTTGGCCGACTGCACCGCCAGTTCGCGGATGCGCTGCAGGTTGTCGCTCACGCTGCTGAGCGCGCCTTCGGCGGTCTGCGCCAGCGAGATGCCGTCGTTGGCGTTGCGCGCCGCCTGGTTCAGGCCGCGGATCTGCGTGGTCATGCGCTCCGAAATCGCCAGGCCGGCGGCGTCGTCCTTGGCGCTGTTGATGCGCAGGCCCGACGACAGGCGCGCCATCGAGGTGGCCAGGCTGTCCTGGACCTTGTTCGAATTGCGCTGCGCGGTCAGCGACGAGATGTTCGTATTGATCGATTGAACCACAGTGGCTCTCCTAAGAAGCGGTCTTTCCGGCCTCTCGGCCGGTTGTCGGATTCCGAGGTGTCGGCGCCGCCTTGCGACACCAGCCCCGCGGTGAAACGCTCGCCGGTGAGGGTCGAGTCGTCACTCCTTCTCTTCAAGGGAGTGATGTGGCCATTGTGGTGAAGCGACCCTTGCGCCAAAGCACCGAAAAGGGCCGGGAATGGGCGGCACTTCCCGACCGAAGCGCCCAAAGAAAAGGCCCGCGGGGCGCTTTCGCGCTCCGCGGGCCTGGGCCCCTTGCCGGACCCTGGACGGGTCCGCCTACCCCGTTGCTCGCCGGTCTATCAGCGCAGCAGCGACAGCACTTGCTGCGGCTGCTGGTTGGCTTGCGCCACCATGGCCGTGGCGGCCTGCTGCAACACCTGGGCGCGCGACAGGTTCGCCGTTTCCGACGCGAAGTCCGCGTCGGTGATGCGGCTGCGCGACGCGGTCAGGTTCTCGCCGGTCGTCTGCAGGTTCGCGATCGTCGACGAGAAGCGGTTCTGGATCGCACCGAGGTCGGCGCGGCCGCTGTTGACCTGGCTCAGCGCCGCGTCGATCACCGTCAGGGCGCTGGTGGCGCCGGCGGCGGTGGACAGGTCGACGGCGGCCACCGACGAGAAGCTGCCGTTGTTGGTGCCGGCCGCGGCGAACACGTCGGCGTTGGCGTTGGCCACCGAGATCGCGCCCTTGGAGCTCGACAGCGAGACCGTGCCCGTCTTGATCGCCGAGACGGTCGTGCCTTCGGTCAGCGTGGTGCCGCCGAACGACACGGTGTCGTTGCCGGCCGTGCTGTTGGCGAAGTCCTGCAGCGCGATGTTGCGGCCGTCGGTGGTGGTCAGCGTGATCGAGTTCTTCGCGCTGGAGGTCGTGAAGTTGGCGGTGATGCCGGTCGTGCCGGCCACGCCGTTGATTGCCGACACCAGGCTGCCCAGGTCGTTCTGGTCGGAGATGACCGCCGACACCGACTGCCCGCCGAGCGTGAAGCTCACCGTGCCGGGGGCGCTCAGGGCCGACAGCGTCGTGCTGTTGGTCGCCGTGGCCGTCACGCCGATGCTGGCGCCGGCATTGTTGATGGCGGTGGCGATCGCATCGGCGCCGGCATTGGCCGCGTAGCTGATGGCGCTGGTCGTGCCCGCGGTCGTGGTGACCGTGAGGTTGGTCTCGGCACCGATGCCGTTGGTGGCGCCCGCGACCACGGCGCCGGTGACGGTACCTTGGGCGGTCAAGGTGTTGCTGCCGAGCGAAGACGTGCGTGCGTCGACGATCGAGGCGATCGAGATCGTCTCGCCGGCGTTGGCGCCGACCTGGAAGGCCTGCGACGTGAACGAGCCGTCGAGCAGCTTCAGGCCGTTGAAGCTGGTCTGCGTGCCCACGCGCTGGACTTCGGAGATGAGCTGCGCGGCTTCGGATTGCAGCGCGGCGCGGTCCGAGGTGCTGTTGGTGGCGTTGGCCGACTGCACGGCCAGTTCACGGATGCGCTGCAGGTTGTCGCCCACGCCGGCGAGCGCGCCTTCAGCGGTCTGCGACAGCGAGATCGCGTCGTTGGCGTTGCGCGCTGCCTGGTTCAGGCCGCGGATCTGGGTCGACATCCGCTCCGAAATCGCCAGGCCGGCGGCGTCGTCCTTGGCGCTGTTGATGCGCAGGCCCGACGACAGGCGCGCCATCGCGGTGGACAGGCTGTCCTGGACCTTGTTGGAACTGCGCTGTGCGTTGAGCGAGTTCAGGTTGGTATTGATCGACATGCTCATGATTGAAAGGCTCCTAACAGTTGAAGACTCCCGGCCTAGCCGGCGTTACACGCGTGTGCCTCGAAAGCAAGCCTTCTCGGCACCGTTGCCTGCCGATGCACGGGCCAGCTGCCCTTCGCATCGACCGCCCGACGCTAGTCAACCTTGGAGTCGTGAAGCGCTCGTCGCTCTTGCCAACACCTCGGCCGGCTAACCGGACCACGTCCTCGTTTCCGAGAGCGTTGGGTTGCTTATCGGAGCGCCGTTTCAATAACTTTAGGGTTGGCGCTTGCGCATTTGTGCGCGCCCTGTCAAGTCACTTCGCCGGCCGAATTGATGGGAAAAAACCCGCAGTCTTGCGTTCTCGGCCCTGAACGGGGGTTTGCCGCGGATCGGCTTGCGGGTTGCCATGTAGGAAGCGCGCTGACAAACGTCTTGGACAAAGCGGGACTCAAGCCACAGAACTGACCTGATGTTTCGGGCCAATCGGCCTCTTCACAATCCGTTTCACGTTGAAGCAATGTCAACGCACCAAGACAGACGAGACAGCCAACCCGGAGCCCAGACCCATGAACGTCGACCAGATCCTCAGCGAGATCCGCGAAGCCAACCTGTCCTACCTGATGCTGGCGCAAAGCCTGATCCGCGCCGACCGCGAACAGGCCCTGTACCGCCTGGGCATCAGCGAAGAGAACGCGTCGCTGATCGCGCTGCTGAGCCCGGCGCAGATGATGAAGATCGCCTCCGGCAACACGCTGCTGTGCAAGTTCCGCATGGACGATGACCTGGTCTGGGGCCTGCTCACCAACCACGGCAAGGCCGCCAACGACACCACGACCCGCCTGCACGCCAGCATCCTGATGGCCGGCCGGCACCAGGAAGCTGCATAAACGGACCACCCCCGAAGCGCCTGACGGCGCTCCCCCTCGAGGGGGCGACACCGGCAGCCCGGCGAAGCCGGATCCGCGGTGTCCCGCTTGATCCACCGACCTACGTACCAAGAGATCGACAATGCGCAGCAAGAGCATCCTCACCGAAGCCAAGCAGATCGAGCGGGCGATCACGCTGATCAACCTGGGCGCGCGCCTGCAGGTGCTGGAGTCGGAGACCGACCTGTCCTACGAACGCCTGCTGCGCCTGTACAAGGAGGTGTCGGGCAAGTCGCCGAGCAAGGGCCAGCTGCCGTTCTCGACCGACTGGTTCATGACCTGGCAGCCCAATATCCACGCCTCGCTCTTTCTCAACATCCACGAGTACCTGAACAAGGTGGCCGAGATGGACGAGATCGACACCGTCATCAAGGCCTACCAGCTCTACCAGGAGCAGACCACGGCGCAGGGCCTGGAGGCGCTGCTATCGGTCACGCGGGCCTGGCGCCTGGTCAAGTTCGTCGACAACGGCATGCTCACGCTCACCCAGTGCTCCAAGTGCGGCGGCAAGTTCGTCACCCACCCGCACGAGATCGCCAAGCACTACGTCTGCGGCTTGTGCAATCCGCCTGCGCGCGCCGGCAAGGGCCGCGCGGCCGGTGGCATTCAAATGCACTAATTCACGAATCGGCCACCCGCGGCCTGCGCCAGATCAAGTTTGCCGCCCGAGCGCCGAAGACACTTTCGTATCCGGTCGAATTTCTGTCTTGTCTCCTCCTGGCACATCCAATGTGCTTTCCACAACGGGCCCGCAAGGGCCCGCTTTTTTTTCCGCGCGATCAAGGCCGGATTGCGGGGCGAAGGGCCGCCTGTTGTGCGGATCACGGGAGCGACGAACTGCCGACACTGGCGCATCGCACTCAAGTGAGCAGTCCCCCCGGCCGATAAGCCACGAAGACCAACCCCGCAGCGCGTCTGTGGCGACGCGGCTCGCAACGTCCCATCCACCATGTTCGTCATCATCGGCTACGTCGTCGCGCTGGGCTGCATCTTCGGCGCCTACATCGTGCACGGCGGCAACATCGGCGTGATCCTGCACGCGCTGCCGACGGAGCTGATGGCGATCCTGGGCGGCTCGCTGGGCGCCTTCACCGTGACCAACCAGCCCAAGGTGCTGAAGGCGACGGTCGGGGCGCTGCCCGGGCTGCTGAAGAACTCCAAGTACTCGAAGGCGCGCTACATGGAGCTGATGGCGCTGCTGTTCGACATCCTGCAAAAGGCCCGCAAGGAGGGCCTGATGTCGATCGAGAAGGACGTCGAGGAGCCCGACAGCTCGCCGCTGTTCGCCAAATATTCCACGGTCGGCAGCGATCACCACGTGGTCGAGTTCATCACCGACTACCTGCGCATGATGGTCTCGGGCAACCTCAACGCCCACGAGATCGAGAGCCTCATGGACAGCGAGATCGAGACCCATCACCACGAGAACCACGCCCCGGTGGCGGCGATCGCGCGGCTGGCCGGCGCCTTGCCGGCCTTCGGCATCGTGGCCGCGGTGCTGGGCGTGGTCAACACCATGGGATCGGTCGGGCAGCCGCCCGCCATCCTCGGCCAGATGATCGGCTCGGCGCTGGTCGGCACCTTCCTGGGCATCTTGCTCGCCTATTGCGTCGTCGAGCCGCTGGGCGGCCTGCTCGAGCAGAAGAACGACGAAGGCACGAAGGAGCTGCAGTGCATCAAGACCACGCTGCTGGCCAGCATGCAGGGCTACGCGCCGCAGGTGGCGGTGGAGTTCGGCCGCAAGGTGCTGTACAGCGGCGATCGGCCGACCTTCGCCGAGCTGGAAAACCACGTCAAGGGAAGGAAATGAGCGTGGTGCTCGACCGCTCACCCGTCATCCCGGCGAAAGCCGGGATCCACGGTATGGCACAACGATGGATCCCGGCCCCGTGTCGCGGCACGGGACAAGCTTTCGCTGGGATGACGAGGACGGGGGAGCGCGGCCATGGCCGGTGATTCCAAGAAACTGCAGCCCATCATCGTCAAGCGCGTCAAGCGCGGCGGTCATGCGCATCACGGCGGGGCCTGGAAGATCGCCTATGCCGACTTCGTGACGGCGATGATGGCCTTCTTCCTCCTGATGTGGCTGCTGGGCTCGACGACCGAG
>DATFAY010000106.1:0-14382 GCA_035254085.1 Piscinibacter sp. | reverse complement strand
GCCCTGGTGCCGCCGCTCGTGCTGCAGCCGCTGGTCGAAAATGCCGTCAAGCATGGCGTTCGTCTCCTCGAGGAAGGTGGGCTGATCGACGTCGAGGCGCGTCGCGACGGCGCGAGGTTGGAGCTGCGGGTCTCCAATCCGGTGGAGGCCGCTGCGCCGCGCGATTCGACCGGCCTTGGCCAAGGCCTTCGCCTGCTGCAGGAGCGGCTGGCGGTCGATTGTTCGGCGTCGGCATTTGTCGACGTGGAGCGCACCGCCGGAATGTTCACAGTCAGAATTTCGTTGCCATGGCAGACCTGACGCTGCGCGCCCTGATCGCCGACGACGAGCCGCTCGCCCGCGGCCTGGTCGGCGAATACCTGGCTTCGCATCCGGACATCCGCGTCATCGCCGAGGCCGGCACGGGCCTGGAGGCCGCGCGCTGCATCCAGGAGGAAGCGCCGGACCTGGTCTTCCTCGACATCCAGATGCCGAAGCTCACCGGGCTCGAAGTCCTGCAGACGACCGGACTTCGCAAGGGAGTGATCTTCACCACGGCCTACGACCGCCATGCGCTGGAGGCCTTCGACCTCCATGCAGTCGACTATCTGCTCAAGCCGTTCAGCCAGGAGCGATTCGATGCGGCCCTGGAGCGTGCGCGGCGCCTGCTGAAGGCGGACCTACCCGGCATCGAGCGCTTGATCGGCGCCGAGCCGTTGAGGCGCGTGCTGGTGCGCGACGCGGCGCAGTGGCGGGTGCTGCCGCTGGAGGAGGTCGACTACATCCAGGCGCAGGCCGACCAGGTGGCCTTTCACCATCAGGGGCGGGATCACCTGAAGCCGCAGCGCATCTCCGAACTGGAGGCGCAGCTCGATCCGCGGCAGTTCGTCCGCGTGCACCGAAGCTTCGTCGTCAACATCGGCCAGATCGAGTCGGTCGAGCGAACCGAGTCCGATGCATACGCCTTGCGACTGCGAAGCGGCAAGCGGATTCCCGTCAGTCGAAGCGGGTACGAGCGGCTGCGCGGCGTGCTGTAGCGGCGCCACCCGTGAAACTTCCCGGCATCCTGGTTATTCTTCGCAGAGTTTCAGCTTTGCCTGGAGGTCCTTCGCGATGACGGCGAACGGCGATCGCAAGAAAGTGCTGACGACCCGGCGCCTGCGGCTGGAGCCTTGTGCGCCTGAACACCTGCCCGGCCTGCATGCATTGAATGCGGACCCGCAGGTCATGCGCTACGTCACGGGCCAGCCGGAAACCGTCGAGCAGACGCGCGCCATGATCGAGCGGGTGCAAGCGCGATGGGCCGAGTTCGGCTACTCGTGGTGGAGCTTCATCGAGCTCGCCACCGGCGAGCTGGTCGGCGCCGGCTGCATCCAGAACCTGCGGCGCGGCGATTCGCCCGTGCCGGACCCGTCGTGTCCGCTCGAGATCGGGTGGCGCCTGCGCCGGGACCGCTGGCACCAGGGCCTGGCCACCGAGGCCGCGCGCACGATGGCGGCCTTTGCGTTCGACGAGCTGAAGGCGCCGCACCTGTATGCCGTTTGCGATCCGGACAACGTCGCGTCGGCAGCGGTGATGCGGCGTCTGGGCATGGAGTCCTTGGGCCTCGATACCTGGTATGGCCGCACGCTGGCGACCTATCGCATCGCAGCGGAAGTCTGGGAGGCGCGGCGTCCGGCGCTCGATCTCGGCGAAGGCTCGACCAATCCGCGCCCGCGTGCCTGAGCCCGGGGCAGCGGCGCTCGCATCAGGCGTCGAGGAAGAGCCCGACGATCTTCGCCACCGCATCGGTGGCCCGCAGCCCTTGGCGCGGATGAGGTCGATCGTCGCGTCCGGACCCGTCAGCCCGGCGGCGTCGACGATCGGGCCTGCATTTCGTCGCTTGGCGACTTCACCCACGCCCGCAGCACGCGGACCAGCTGCTTGGGATCGATCGGCTTGGAGACGTGCGCGTTCATGCCGGCGGCCAGGCATTCCTGCTTGTCTTCTTCCATCGCGGCAGCGGTCATCGCGATGATCGGCAACGGCGCGCCCTGCGGCAGGAGCCGGATCACGCGCGTGGCCTGCATGCCGTCCATGTCGGGCATCTGCATGTCCATCAGCACGACGTCGAAAGGCGCCTTCTTCACCCAGTCCACGGCCTCCAGGCCGTTGTTGGCAATGGTCACCTGCAAGCCGGCCAGCGCGAGGAATGCGCTGGCCACCTGCTGATTGACCAGGTTGTCCTCGACCAGCAGCACGCGTGCGCCGCGAAGGGGCGCCATCGATTCGGCGAGGTCGACCTTCTCGCCGGCCGCGCTCGGCGCGGGCCCTGCCTCGCCGCGCTGCAGACGGGCAATGGCGTCGAACATCCGCGACGGCGTGACCGGCTTGAGAAGCGCCGCCGCCGCGGGCAGGTTTTCCAGCGCCTCGAGCACGCCCTCGCGGTTGTGCAATGTCGCCATGGCAAGCACCATGAGCGTGGTGCCGTTGCGCTCGGCGACGATGCGACGCGCTTCGCGCACGAAGTCCAGTCCGGCGGTCTTCCAGTCCACCACCAGCAGTTCGAACGGCAGGTTCGGGTCGGCGCGGCGCAGCCGGTGCAGTGCATCGTCGGCGAACGAGGCGGTGGCCACCTGGAAGCGCCAGCTCTGCAGGATCTGCTGCAGGATGAGGCGCGCCGTGGGCTGGGCGTCGATCACCAGCGCGCGCATGCCGCGGATGCGCAGCAGGTCGATGCGCTCGACGCCCGCGCTCGCGACGCCGAACGTGGCACTGAAGGCGAAGGTGCTGCCGCCGCCGGGCGTGCTGCGCGCCGAGATGCTGCCGCCCATCAGCTCGACCAGGCGCTTGCAGATCGCGAGGCGGAGGCCCGTCCCGCCGTACTTGCGGGCGACGCTGCGGTCCGCCTGCTCGAAGGCCTGGAAAAGCCGCCCGGACTGCTCCGGTGTCAGCCCGATGCCGGTGTCGCGAACGGTGAAGCGAAGCTGCACCTGGCTTTCGCTGCGCGACAGCAGTTCGACACCGATCACGACTTCGCCCCGCGGTGTGAACTTGATCGCGTTGCCGACGAGGTTGTTGAGCACCTGGGTGAGCCGCAAGGAATCGCCCACCAGGCGCTGCGGAATGCGCTTGTCGATCTCGAAGAAAAGCTCCAGCCCGCTCTCCTCGAGCTTGGCCGCGAACAACTGGCCCACGCTCTCGACGGTCTCTTCCGGACTGAACTCCTCTGCTTCGAGCACGACCTTGCCGGCTTCGATCTTCGAGTAGTCGAGGATGTCGTTGAGCAGGGACAGCAGGGCCTTCGACGACGTGCGCACCTGCGTGAGGTATTCGCGCTGCTGGCCGTCCAGCCGCGTGCCGAGCACCAGATGCGTGAGGCCGATGATCGCGTTCATCGGCGTGCGGATCTCGTGGCTCATGCTGGCGAGGAAGAGGCTCTTGGCTTCGTTGGCCGCCTGCGCCGCGTCGCGCGCCGCACGCAGCTCGATGGACTTGCGGCGCTCGCCCTCGTGCGACTGCACCAGCCTGGCGTACAGCATGCCGTTCTCGAGCAACAGCTCCAGCAGCACCAGGCTGCACGCGAGCAGCCCGTAGACGCGCCCGGCGTAGAACCCCAGGTCGTAGCGGCCCGCGTTGAGCATCGCCGACAACGCGATGTCGAACAGCCACGCCGCGAGCACCACCATCAGCCACAGGTCGAGCACCGAGTGGGGCGGCCGCCGCCAAAGCGCCACCAGCGCGATCAGGCTGAACAGCCACACGCTGGCAACGGTGCCCAGCATCGCCGGCGTGTAGTGGTTGCCCGACATGATCGCGGGCAGCAGCGACTGTCCCGCCGTGGCCAACGCGAGCAGGCCGCCGCCGAGCACGACGGCCAGCGCCGGCCCGGTCACCGCCATGGCTCGAGCCGCCGCGCCGCGCGCAGGCGGCGCCGGCCGCTCGTCGCCCTTTCCCTTCAATTGCGCGTAAGCGAGCACGAACAGCGGAAAGCCGCTGTGCCAGAACATGTAGATCCAGGCCGTGCTCTGCGGGCCGGCGCCGAGCAGGCCACCCGGCGCGAACAGGCCCGGAAAGCTCATCGCGTGGCCGACGGTCATCAGTGCCGTGAACAGGTAGCCGCTGCCCAGTGCCAGCAGCGCCGGGGACCGCAGGATCCGGTATTGCCCGAACAACAGCACCGCGGTGATCAGGTCCGTGATGACGAGGGCGGTCTCGTAGATCGGGATGAACGCCGTCACCGGCGCGAGCTTCACGGTGGCGAAGGGAGCCAGGCCGCAGAACACGAGGCTCGACACGAGCATGACCGCCAACGCGCGGCGCCGCACGCTCGCCCGTGCGGGCTGGTTCAGCAGAAATGTGGGACCGCTGTCGACCGGGTCGCTCACTGCACCGATCCTCGCTCGCTCATGCCGGTCTTGCCTTCCCTTGCTCGTCTGTCGGCCAAGGCATTGCAGCAGGCCGCCTATCTCCCCACAACTGGCAGGTGTTACAGGAGCGTCCGCCCGGATGTTCGATCGCGCCGCGCGGGGCTAATCGGTCCGGCGGCGCAGCGGCGTCATCGCGCCGCGGCGGTAGGCGCCCGGCGTGCAGCCCAGTTCGCGGCGGAAGGCTCGATTGAAGTTGGCGAGATCGGCCCAACCCGCGTCAAAGGCCACGGCCGTGATGGGCAGCGCGGTGTCGCGCAGCAGCGCCATCGCCCGAAGCAGCCGCACGCGCATGAGGTACTGGTGCGGCGTGACACCGATGGACCGCCGAAACACGCGCAGCAGGTGGAAGGCGCTCAGCCCGGCCGCACGCGCAACCTCGTCCAGCGACAGTTCATCCGTGGCCCGTGCTTCGATGCAATCTGCGGCGGCGCGCGCGCGCTCATCCTGCGCCGCCGCGGGCCCCGGAGCCGCGCCGTCACGCATGGCGCGCTCGATCGCGGCCACGACTTCGAACGTCGCCTCCTCGAGCGCAAAGCCCTCGTCGCCTTGCTCCGCCAAGGACTGCATCACCGCCGCGACGCGCGGCGAGGGCGGCAGCCCCGCGCGCTCGAACCGGGTGGGCGCGCTCGCCGCGGCGAGTGCCGAGCGGGCATCGTCCAGCACTTGCGCGGACAGCGACAAGGTCGCGCAGTCGTCACCCGAGCCGTCGCTGTGTTCGTGCGAACAGGCATAGCCCTGGCCTGCATTGCCGAGCATCAGCCAGCCGGGGCGCAACTGCACACTGCCGGCGTGGGTGTGGTACGTGAACGAGCCGCGCTCCACCAGCGTGATCGAGAACTGGCTGTGCTCTTCATCGACCGGACGATCGTGAACACCCGCGCGGCACTGGCAGCGCGAGATCCTCAGGCCGCTCGCATGGCGCACCGTGCGGTAGGTGCGTGCAGCCTCGGGCGCGACAGTCGACGTCGACATGGCGCGGCATCTTAGCGTCGCGCGCGCAGCAGGTTTTGCAAAGTCGCCGTCGCCCCTCCTGCCTACGCTGCAGGACCTTGAACACGGCAGGCACCGGCCAGTCCGCGCCGCCACACCCTCGATGGATCGAAAGGCCCTGACGCCCATGACTTCACGCAAGACGCTCATCCGATGGCTGTCGGCGTGCTTGCTGCTGGCCACCGCCACCAGCAGCCGCGCCGCCGATCACCTGGACACGCCCACCGTCATCGCCGATCCGGCGGCGGACATCGGCGACCTGTACGCCTGGACCTCCGCCGACGGCCGGCGGCTCAACCTGGTGATGGACATCGTCGGCCAGCGGTTCTCCGACCAGATCCAGTACGTCTTCCACGTCGACAGCGGACCCGCGTTCGGGCGCACGACAGCGAGCATGACCGTCGGCTGTCGCTTCGACCGCGCCGGCATCGCGCAATGCTGGGCCGACCATGCGGACCGCGTGCAAGGCGATGTCGGCGATCCGCGGGGGCTCGATGGATTGCGCAAGCGCATGCGCGTGTTCGCGGGCGTGCGTGACGATCCGTACTTCAACAACGTCCGCGGCACGCGCGCCGCGCTCAACGCGGCCGGCGATGCCATTCGGCAGGGCAAGGCGCCGAAGGATGCTTCCGGCTTCCATCGCTTCGACGACGAGACGCTCGCCCTCATTCGCGAGCGCTGGACGCAGACCAACGGCGGGCCGGCAATGAATTTCCTGGCGGGGTGGAAGACCTCGGCGCTGGTCATCTCGGTGGACCTGGCCGTGGTGAGCGGCGGCGGGCCGATGCTCGCGGTGTGGGCCACCACCGAGCGGCGCCAACCCGCGCCGGCAGATGACGGCGCGCCGCCGACAGGCGCGCCCATCGACCGCATGGGCCGCGCGCTGACCGGCAACGCCCTGCTGGGAACGCTCGCCGAAGACGACATCGCCGACCAGCTCAAGGAGGCCTACAACCGCGCCGATCGCCAGGGCTGGGCGGCCTTCGAAACGGAGATCGCGCGCAACCTCGCGCTGTACGACAGCTTCGACGGGATCCCGGGCAATCAATGGCTGGCCGACATGGCGAAGCCGGCGCCCGAGCGCTACCGGCGGCTCGCGCGGCTGCTGGCCGACGACCGCCTCTGGGTCGACAGCCGGCAAACGCGCTGCGACGCCTACCTCGCCGTCGAACGCTCGGCCTTCGGCGAACCCATCGCCGACTGCGGCGGGCGCACCCCCAACCACAACGTGAACGGCGTGTTTCGCTCGCTGCTCATTCGCGGCACCCCCGACCGGGTCGACGACGGCGTCGCACACGATGACCGCCAGCACTCCACCGTGGACTTCCCTTTTCTCGCTGCGCCGGCGGGGGCGACCGACAGCAAGATCGCGCTGGCCAACCTCGATGCCTTGATCCGACAGAACGCAGGCGAGCCCGCCTCGATCGACCTCGTGCTGCTGCGCATGCAGTTCGCCGCCGACTACGCGGCGCTGGATCGCGTGGCGGAACTGACCGAGCGGGGACCGGCGAGCGTCCGGCAACTGCTCCAGCGCGCGAAGGCGCGCGCCGCGGCGCACCGCTTCGCCCAGGCGCTCGAGGATCTCGATGCAGCGGCGAGGGCAGGTGCCGGCGACCAGCAGGTGCAGTCGCAGCGCGCGAGCATCTGGGTCGCAACCGGCCGTGCCGAGCAGGCGCTGCCCTGGTTGCGGGCGCGGCAGGCGGCGCGGCCGGGCTTTGCCACCCGCTTTGCCCTGGCGCGCGGCGAGGCGGCGGCGGGCCGCCTGGAAGAGGCCGACACGATGTACGCCGCCGCGCTGCAGGACCTGGACACCACGTCGCCGTTTCCAGAAGCTGCGCTGTGCTTCGCGCGGGCTCAGATGTGGGCCGAGCAAGGCGGCGATCCCACCCGCGGCGAAGGCTTGTACCGCGAGGCCCTGCGGCTGGTGCCGCAGTTCGTCGCTGCACGCGTGCATCTGGCTGAATTGCTCGCGGCCCGCGGCGACGCGTCCGGCGCGGCCGCGCTGCTGGAGCCCGTGGCCGAGGCGTCCGGGGAGCCGCAGGCGCTTGCCTTGTTGAGCGCCATGCATTCGCGCATCGGCCAGCCGCATGCCGCGCGACGCGAAATCGGGCTTGCGCGCCAGCGCTTCGACGCCCTGCTGGCGAAGCACCCGCTGGCCTTCGCCGACCACGCCGCCGAGTTCTACCTCGGTGTCGGCGACGACGCGAAACGTGCCCTGTCCTGGGCGCAGATGAACGTCAGCGGCAGGCAGACCCGTCGCGCCCACCTGCTGTTGCTGCGCGCATTGCGGATGAACGGCCGTGACGCCGAGGCGCGATCGCTGGAGCAACGCATCCGCGTGAGCTTCGATCCGCGCGCGGCCTGAGCCGGCGCCCGCGCCAACGCGTCCACCGGATTCGCGACGATCTTGTTACTCCCGCTCGCGCCGTGCCGCGCATAGATTGGCTTCGACGGCGCCGTCATCCGGCGCCTCGTCATCGAAGTCAGGCCATTCGCATCAACCCACGCAACAGGAGAACATCATGGTGGATATCGTTCACAGGGTCGGCATCAAGGCTCCCGCGTCCAAGGTCTATGCCGCGCTGTCGAGCATCGACGGCCTGGCGGGCTGGTGGACCACCGCGACCTCCGGCCAATCGAAGGTCGGCGGCACCATCAGCTTTCGTTTCCACACCGAGACCGGCGACGAGATCGGCGGATTCGAGATGGAGGTGCTCGAGCTCGCGCCCGAGGACAAGGTGCGCTGGCGGGTCAAGGCGGGGCCTGCCGAGTGGGTCGGCACGGACATCGAGTTCGCGCTGTCCCGGCAGGACGACTACACGATCGTCATGTTCGGCCACCGCAAGTGGCGCGAGGAAGTCGAGTTCATGGCCCACTGCAGCACCAAGTGGGCGACGTTCCTGCTGAGCCTGCGCGACCTGGTCGAGACGGGCAAGGGCCGGCCGGCGCCGCACGACCTGCGCATCGGCAACTGGCACTAGGCCGCTAGGCCGCTTCGGCCCTAGCGGGCGCGCACCTCGAAGGCGCGCCCGTCCACCGCCGAGGTCGACTCCTGTCCCTTCACGACCAGCGACGTGAACACCCGGATCACCGTGGTGTTCGGCACGGTGAATTCGGCCGTCAGGGTGGTGTCGCCCTGGCCCTTGGGAACCACCTTGTCGTCGCGCGCGACGGTCGTGTTGTCGGCGCTCAGCGCGATGAGCGTGAGCGTGCCGGAATCCGCCGCCACCGCATGGCCGACCTTGACCTCGAGCCTGACGTGATCGCCGGCGCGCAGCGCCTGCGTCGTGTCGGGCGTCACCGCGGTGATCTGTGCCGTCGACGCCATCGGCGCCGCGAGCTCGGTTCGCGGCGCCATCTGGCAGCCGAGCAGCAGGCCCGACGCGGCGATGGACAGGAAGAGGGAGCGAAGGCATGCGTGGGACATCGACATCTCCTGGTGAATGAAATGACAGCCCGATCGTCGCGCCATCTTGCGCGCGTCGGGGCCGCCCGGTCGAACAGGCGGCCGAATCGCCGGGTTCATTTGAGGGCGATCAATGCGGGCGCAGCAATCGGCCAGGCGCTCGCATGTCGGCATCGACACGCCGTTGACGACTGAGCGCATAAGCAAACCTGCATTCGTTCGTTGGCGCCGCGCGGCGAGCGCCCTAAGGTGACGGCTCTTCTTCGTCACGCGAGCCGTCATGAACATCGTCAGCCTCCTGGGCAGTCCCTCCACGCGATCGCGGTCGCGCTGCCTGCTGCAACTGGCCCAGGACAGAGTGCAAGCCGCCGAGGCCACCATCGATCTCATCGCCGTGCGCGATCTGCCGTGCGCCGCACTGCTCCACGGCGATGCGTCGGGGGCGCCGATTCGGTGGGCCATCGAGCGCATCGCCGAGGCCGACCTGGTCCTGGTGGCCACGCCGATCTACAAGGCCGCGTACAGCGGGCTGCTCAAGCTCTTCCTCGATCTGCTGCCGCCCGATGCGCTGCGCGGCAAGACGGTGCTGCCGTTGGCCACCGGCGGAAGCCTCGTCCACTTCCTGGCGCTGGACTACGCGTTGAAGCCGGTGCTCGCGGCGCTGGGTGCACGCCACATCCTCGATGGCGTGTATGCGACGGAGGCCCAGTTCGCGCCGCTGCCGTCGGGCGGTTACCTGGCCGACGCGAGCTTGCAAGAGCGGCTGGACCGCGCATTGCGGACCCTGCTGCCGACATCGGCTCTGGCCCGATGTAGCGCCTGAGTCCCTCGCGCCGCTCGATCACTGCTTGTCTCCGGTCCCTCGCGGGCCTTTCAACACCCCGACGCCGGCCCGGCGCCGGTGTCGGGGTGTCTTTTGTCCAAGGAAGATGATGAAACCGACCTCCCACTCCCCGCGCCGACAGGCGCTGCGACTGGCCGCGGCGCTGGGCCTGGGCGCCGCGTTCGCTGCGGCCCAGGCGCAGGCCGGCTCGCGCGAGCCGCTGCACATCGGCTACCAGAAGTACGGCACGCTGACCTTGCTGAAGGCGCGCGGAGATCTCGAGAAGCGACTCGCGCCGCAAGGCATCGACGTCAAATGGACCGAGTTCCCCGCCGGCCCGCAACTGCTCGAGGGGCTCAACGTCGGCTCGATCGACTTCGGCACCGTCGGCGAGGCGCCGCCGATCTTCGCGCAGGCGGCGGGAGCCGACCTGGTCTACGTTGCCAACCAGCCGCCGGCGCCGCAGGGCGAGGCGATCGTGGTTGCCAAGGACTCGCCGATCAGGCGG
Organism: Piscinibacter sp.; assembly: GCA_035254085.1. GTDB lineage: Bacteria > Pseudomonadota > Gammaproteobacteria > Burkholderiales > Burkholderiaceae_C > Albitalea. The sequence goes on along the minus strand of DATFAY010000106.1, from coordinate 4,267 downwards.
GTTGCGGACCTGAAGGGCAGGAAGGTCGCGCTCAACAAGGGCAGCAACGTGCACTACCTGCTCGTGAAGGCGCTCGAAAAGGCCGGCGTCGACTATGCCGAGGTGCAGGTCGTGTTCCTGCCGCCGGCCGACGCACGCGCCGCGTTCGAGCGGGGCTCGGTGGATGCGTGGGCGATCTGGGACCCGTTCCTGGCCGCGGCCGAGAAGCAACTCGGCGCGCGCGTGCTGGCCGACGGCCGCGGACTCGTCTCGAACCACCAGTTCTATCTCGCCTCGCGCGGCTATGCGGACAAGCGAGCGCAGGTGATCCAGGCGATCGTCGACGAGCTCGCCAAGGTCGATCGATGGGCCGAGGCCCATCCCAATGATGTTGCCGCGTTCCTCGGCCCGCAGATCGGGCTGGACGTCGGTGTTGCGCAACTCGCCGCCAGCCGCTTCGCCTACGGCATCCGGCCGATCGCACCCGCGGTCGCCGCCGAACAGCAGAAGATCGCCGACGTCTTCTTCGCGCTGAAGCTCATCCCCAGGGCTATCCGGGTGTCGGATGCCCTGCCGCGCGCCGCTGTCGCGCTGAAGTAGGAGGCCACGATGAAGATCCTCTGGTTCATTCCCACCCACGGCGACGCGCGCTATCTCGGCACGACCCGCGGCGCGCGCGCGGGCAGCTTCGACTACTTCAAGCAGGTCGCGATCGCGGCCGACAGCCTCGGCTACGAAGGCGTGCTGCTGCCCACCGGGCGTTCCTGCGAGGACTCGTGGATTCTGGCCGCGAGCCTGATCGACGCGACCCGTCGCCTCAAGTTCCTGGTCGCGCTGCGGCCGGGGTTGGTGCAGCCCGCGCAGTCCGCGCGCATGGCCGCGACGCTCGACCGTCTGTCGGGCGGGCGATTGCTGGTCAATCTCGTCACCGGCGGCGACGCTGAGGAGCTCGAGGGCGACGGGCTCTTCCTGCCGCATGCCGAACGCTACGCGCTGTCGCGCGAGTTCCTGTCCATCTGGCGCGAATTGCTCGCGCGCAGCCACGATGGCCAGGCGCTGGACTTCGACGGCGACCACTTGCGCGTCAAGGGCGGCAAGCTGCTTTATCCGCCCGTCAGCCGGCCCACGCCGCCGGTGTTCTTCGGCGGTTCGTCCAGCGACGCGCATGCGCTCGCGGCCGAGCAGGTCGATACCTACCTCACCTGGGGCGAGCCGCCGGCCGCGGTGGCGCAGAAGGTCGCCGACATTCGCGAGCGCGCCGCGCGCCATGGACGCGAACTGGAATTCGGCATCCGGCTGCATGTCATCGTGCGCGAGACCGAGGACGAAGCCTGGCGCGCCGCGGCCAGGCTCGTGTCGCACCTCGACTCGGACACGGTCGCCGCGGCGCAGCGCAAGTTCGCGCAGCTGGATTCCGAGGGACAGCGCCGCATGGCCGCGCTGCACCGCGGCCGCTTCAATCCGGCCAACGTGCGCGAGGGGCTCGAGGTGGCGCCCAACCTGTGGGCCGGCGTCGGCCTGGTGCGCGGCGGCGCGGGCACGGCGCTGGTCGGCAACCCGCAGCAGGTCGCCGAGCGCATCCGCGAGTACGCGGCGCTCGGGCTGAAGTACTTCGTGCTCTCGGGCTACCCGCATCTGGAAGAAGCGCACCGCGTGGCCGAGCTGGTGTTCCCCCTGCTGCCGCTCGAGCTGCAGCACGTGCCGCCCCAGCGCACGCTGAGCGGTCCCTTCGGCGAGATCGTCGCGAACAGCTTCGCGCCGGCGCGCGTGTCGGAAAGCTGAGCCATGGCGACCGAGACGATGTCCGCGCCGACCCCGGCGCCGCGCATGGCGTCGTGGCTGCAACGCGGCCTGCCCTGGCTCGTGCCGGTCGCGACACTGGCCGGCTGGGAGCTCGCATCGAGACAAGGGTGGCTTTCCACCCGCGTGCTGCCCGAGCCGCTGGCGGTGGCGAGCGCCTTCGCGCAGCTGCTGCGCTCGGGCGAGCTGTGGCACCACGTCGCGGTCAGCGCGGCACGCGCGCTGGCGGGCCTGGCGCTGGGCGGCGGCCTCGGCTTGGTGCTCGGCCTCTTGACCGGCAGCCTGCGCATCGCCGAGACGCTGCTCGACACCTCGCTGCAGATGATGCGCAACATCCCGGCGCTGGCGCTGATCCCGCTCGTGATCCTGTGGTTCGGCATCGACGAGAGCGCCAAGGTGTTCCTGGTCGCGGTCGGCGTGTTCTTTCCGGTCTACCTCAACACCTTCCACGGCATCCGAGGCATCGACGCGGGGCTGCTCGAGATGGCGCGCAGCCAGGGCCTGTCGCGCGTCGCCCTGTGGCGCCACGTCATCCTGCCCGGCGCGCTGCCGTCGGTGCTGGTCGGCCTGCGCTTCTCGCTCGGCCTCATGTGGGTGCTGCTCATCGTGGCCGAGACGATCTCGGCGCAAGCGGGCATCGGCTACCTCACGATGAACGCGCGCGAGTTCTTGCAGACCGATGTCGTGGTCGTGGGCATCCTGCTCTACGCCGCGCTCGGCAAGCTCGCCGACGTGCTCGCGAAGGGCCTGGAGCGCTGGTGGCTGCGCTGGCATCCCGGCTACGGCGAGCGGACCGCATGAAGCCGCAAGAAGGAGAACCATGTTCCTGAGCGAACTCGACGGCGCTGCCGTCACGTTGCACCGGTCGCCCGGCGCTGCGCGCGCGGATGGGCGCGCATCTGCCGTGGAGACCCCGAGCCGCCGCGGCTGCGCGCTGGAGCTGCGGGGGGTGTCCAAGGCCTTCGGCACGCGCCGCGTGCTCGAAGGCATCGACCTGCGGATTGCACCGGGCGAGTTCGTCGCGGTGGTCGGGCGCAGCGGCTGCGGCAAGAGCACCCTGCTGCGGATGCTGGCGGGCTTGGATCGCCCGGATGCCGGCACGCTGCACGCCGACCGGATGCCGCTGGTGCAGGGCGACGACCACATCCGCATCATGTTCCAGGAGGCGCGGCTGTTGCCCTGGAAGCGCGTGCTCGACAACGTCGCGCTCGGCTTGCGAGGCGCGGATTCGCGATCGCGTGCCGGCGCGGCGCTGGCCCAGGTCGGCTTGGCCGACCGCGCCGGCGATTGGCCGGCGGCGCTGTCGGGCGGGCAGCGCCAGCGAGTGGCCCTGGCGCGTGCGCTCGTGCATGCGCCTGGCCTGCTGCTGCTCGACGAGCCACTGGGCGCCCTCGACGCGCTGACCCGCATCGAGATGCAGCAACTCATCGAGTCGTTGTGGCGCGAGCACGGCTTCACGGTGCTGCTGGTCACGCACGACGTGTCCGAGGCCGTCGCGCTGGCCGACCGCGTCGTGCTGGTCGAAGACCACCGCGTCACGCTCGACGAGCGCATCGACTTGCCGCGGCCGCGCTCGCGCGGGCACGCACGCTTCGCCGCGCTCGAGGAGCGTGTGCTGCAGCGCGTCCTGGTCAAGGCAGGCCCGGATTCGCCCGCAGCGCCCTGATGGATGCGCGCGGCGCTCCGCCGCGGCCGGTTCGAATTGGGGGGTCGATGCGAAGTCCTTGCGCGATCGCAAGGACGACACGCGATCCTGGTCCATTGTGGAATGAGCGGCCCGTGGCCGGCGCCGAGAAGACCTCATGCCCACCGTCCCGCTCGATCAGGCGACCGACATGGTCGCGCTTGCCGCCGTGCGCCTCGGGCCCGGCGCGTCGCTGGAAGAGGCCTTGCAGCAACGCCGCAGCACGCGGTCCTTCCTGGCGGATGCTTTGCCGCTGGAGATGCTGTCTTCCTTGCTCTGGTGCGCCTTCGGCGTCAATCGCCCGGACACCGGCGGGCGCACCGCCCCCTCCGCCCACAACGGGCAGGAGATCGACATCTACGTTGTGCTGCCAGAAGGCAGCTTCCGCTACGACGCCCGCGCGCACCGCCTCATGCTGGTGACCGCCGATGACCTGCGCGGCTTGACGGGGTCGCAGGACTTCGTCGCCGGCGCGCCGCTGAACCTGGTGTACGTGGCCGACTTCTCGCGCATGGCCCAGGCCGCAGCCTCCGATCGCGAGTTCCTGGCGGGAGTCGCCAGCGGCTGCATCGCGCAGAACGTCTACCTGGCGTGCGCGGCCCACGGCCTGGGCACGGTGGTGCGCGGGCTCGTCGACAGGCGCCGACTGGCGCCGGCCCTGAGGCTTCGCGCCACCCAGCGCGTCACGCTGGCGCAGACGGTGGGCTTTCCCGGGCCTTGAACCTTCGATTGGAGTCCTTCATGAAACAGCCCCTGCAGATCCGATTCATCGGTTTGGAGCCTTCCGAGGCGGTGGAGACCGCC
>DATFAY010000105.1:0-7479 GCA_035254085.1 Piscinibacter sp. | reverse complement strand
GCCGACTACAGCGGCTTCGTCGAGGTGGTGAAGGCCTACCTGCACACGCTGGCCGGCATCGTGCCGCGGCACGGCGCGGTCGCGATCGCCAACCCGATCGAAGGCGACTGGGTGCGCATGACCAACCGCGACTGGGCCTTCTCCATCCAGGAGGCGCAGCGCGAGCTCAAGCTCGGCACGCTGCTGGTCGTCAACAACTTCACCGCGCTGGCGATGGCGCTGCCGCGGGTCGGCCCCGAAGGCCGCGTCCAGATCGGCGGCGGCGAGCCGCAGGCCAACGGCGTGATCGGCCTGCTCGGCCCGGGCACGGGCCTGGGTGTCTCCGGCCTCATCCCCACCGGAGATCGTTGGACGGTGCTTGCCACCGAAGGCGGCCACGTGAGCTTCGCGCCGACCGACGAGCGCGAGCTGCGCGTGCTGCAGTACGCATGGAAGACCATGCACCGCGTGTCGGCGGAGCGGCTCATCTCGGGGCCCGGCATCGAGCTGATCTATCAGGCGCTCACCCACGACCGGCCCGACGCGGAACCCAACCTGGGCGCCGCCGACATCGTGCAGCGCGCGCTGCACAACCTGAATCCCGCCTGCAGCGAGACGATCGAATGCTTCTGCGGGATGCTCGGGACCATGGCCTCGGACCTCGCGCTCACGCTCGGCGCGCGCGGCGGCATCTACGTCGGCGGGGGCATCGTGCCGCGGCTGGGCGAACTCTTCGCCCTGTCGCCGTTTCGCGAGCGCTTCGAGGCCAAGGGCCGCTTCAGCGGCTATGTCGCCCGGATTCCGACCTATGTGCTGACGGCGGAGAACCCCTCGTTCCTCGGCGTGTCGTCACTGCTGGCCGACCACGTGCCCGATCACGACGGCGGCAACCCCTTGCTGGACCGCGTGCGCAGCGCGTCCGAGGGGCTCTCGCCCGCCGAGCGGCGCGTGGCCAACTTCGTGCTCGACAACCCGCGCACCGTGCTGAACGACCCGATCGCGGTGATCGCGCAGGGCGCCGAGGTCAGCCAGCCGACGGTCATCCGCTTCTGCCGCTCGCTGGGCTTCCAGGGCCTGGCGGACTTCAAGCTCAAGCTCGGCTCGGGTCTCACCGGGACGCTCCCGGTGCAGCGCACCCAGGTGCGCCGCCAGGACGGCATCGCCGACCTGTGCGCCAAGGTGCTCGACAACACCATCTCCGCCATCGTGCAGTTTCGCGAGTCGCTCAACGTGGAGGCGGTCGACAAGGCGATCGCCCTGCTGCGCGAGGCGCGGCGCGTGGAGTTCTATGCGATGGGCAACTCCGCGGTGGTGGCGCTGGACGCGCAGCACAAGCTGTTTCGCTTCCGCATCCCGTCCGTCGCGCACACCGACGCCTCCATGCACACCATGGCGGCCGAATTGCTCGGGCCGAACGACCTCGCCGTCTTCATCTCGAGCTCGGGCCAGCCGCCGGAGCTCACGCGCGCCGCGGCGCAGGCGCTCGAGCGCGGCGCTGCGGTCATCGCCATCACCGCGAGCCAGTCGCCGCTGGCACGCAAGTCCACCGTGTGCATCGCCGTCGACCACAGCGAGGACAGTTCCAGCTTCGTCTCGATGATCTCGCGCATCCTGCACCTGCTGGTGATGGACATGCTGTCGGTCGGGCTGGCGGTGCGTCGCACGCCCGCCGTCGGCCCGGGCCCCGCGCCTGGCAGCGAAGCGGCCGAGGGCCAGGTGCAGCCCGCACCGGGTGTGCTGATCTCTCACATCGCCTGATCGCGCGAGCATGCGCCGCGCAGCGCCCCATCACGCGCGCTGCAGCGTCACCGTAAAGCACGAACCCTGGCCGGGCTCGCTTTGCACCGACACGCTCCCGTGCATCTGCTCGAGCAGCAACTTGCTCACGACCAGCCCCAGCCCGCTGCCGCTCACTTGCGGCGCCTGCGTGACGCGGCGGAACGGCTCGAACAAGGCCGCCACCTGCTGCGCCGTCATGCCGGGCCCCTGGTCGCGGATGTCCACCGACACGCTGCGGTCGTCCTCCCGGTAGGCGAGCGTCACCGCTCCGCCCGGCCGGTTGTACTTGCAGGCGTTGCTGAGCAAGTTGACGAAGACCTGCCGCAGCCGCTGCGGCTCTGCCTTCACGGCCATCGTCTTGTGGGGCATGCGGTCCTCGACCCGCACGCCGAACGAGGCGCGCTCGGGCTCCACGATGTCCAGGGCGCTTCGCACGGCGCCGAGCACGTCCGTGGGGACGTTGTCGATCTGCATCTGGCCGCTGTCCATGCGCGTGATGTCGAGCACGTCCTCGACCAGCCGCAGCAGTTGCGTGCCGCTGTCGAGCAGCATCTGCACCCGCCGGTTCTGGCTCTCGGTGAGAGGCTCCAGCGGATCGATGCGCAGCAGCTGCGCGACACCCAGCACCGCGTTGAGCGGCGTGCGCAGCTCGTGGCTCAGTCGCGAAAGGAATTCGAGACGCAGGCGAGCCGCCCGCTCGGCGGCTTCCTTCTCGAGCATCAGCCGCGCCTGCGCAACCTCGGCACCGACGTCGCGCAAGATGCCGACCATGTGGGCACGCTCCGGCAGATGCCATTCGCTCACGCGCCCGATCGACTCGACGTGCCGCAATTCACCCTGCGGCGTCACGATGCGATAACGCGTGCGCAGCAGCCCGTTGCGCGCAACCGCTTCGTCGACGCGGCTGCGCGCAAATCCCTGGTCGTCCGGGTGCGTCAGGGCGCGCAGTTCTCGGCGATGCAGGCGCGCCCCGGCGCTGCCGTCGCCCAGCCCGTACAGCGCGGCGGCGCGCGCATCGAGCTCGAAGCGGTCCTCGCCGATGCGCCAGTCGAAGAGACCGAAGCCGGCCGCGTCGGCGGCCAGTTCCCAGCGCTGGTTCGCCTCGATCAGCAGTTGGCGGTCGGCGAGCTGCTGGCGAAGGGTTCGGCGCACGAACCACGCGCCGCCCAGCACCAGCAGGGCCGCCAACGTCGTCGTGCCCACCACGAGCCACTCGCCGGTCTTGCGCGACGCGCGCCCCAGCGTGGCCGAGAAGTACTTCTCCACGTTCACCAGCCGGCCATCGAGCACGTCCAGGTCGGCCAGCAGCAGCGCCAGCGTGGCCGGTGGATCGCCGCGCTGCACATGCAGGTGAATGCGCAGGCCGAGCGCCTGGAGTTCCTCGATCAGCCGGTCGCCTTCGGTCCACGCCGACACCGCCTCCTCCATGAAGTCCACATGACGGAAGTAGCGGTACAGCCGGATCAGGCCCGGAATGTCCTCGGGCGCGTTTTCGCCCGCCAGGAAGCCTTGCTCGACCACCCGCATGTCGGGGCGGACCTTGTCGAGCTCGAGACGCGCCGCGCGGTCGCCAAGCGGCACTGCCAGCGCCTCCTTGAAGCGGCGATAGTCCGCATCGTTGCCCGTTTGCACATGGGCGCGCAACTGGGCGACGGCGCTGGCCCGCGCCTTGGACCACAGGCTTTCGCCGCCGACATAGGCACGCGCGGCCGACAGCACGCCGAAGCCCAGGATGCACAGCGCGAGCAACGCGGCGACGGCCAGCACCAGCGGCGCGACGACGCCGAGGTAGATCATCCGATCCGACCGAACGCTTTGCATCCGCCCTGATTCTTGTTGTGCAGCCGGTGCACTTTAGCAGCGGCGGTCGTGCCCGTCGCCCCCGGGGACGTCGCAGCCCCGCCGTCGCCTGGGGCGCTCGTTCAGTCGTCGCGCACGCAGTCGACGAAGTAGGAACGGCCCGTCTCGCCCTCGTCTTCCACCAGGCCGTGCACGTCGGTGTCGAAGCCGGGAAAGGCCGCGTTGAACTGGCGGGTGAAGCGCAGGAAGTCGACGATCTTGCGGTTGAAACGCTCGCCGGGAATGAGCAGCGGAATGCCCGGCGGGTACGGCGTGAGCAGCGAGGTCGTGATGCGGCCTTCGAGCTTGTCGATCGGCACCCGGTCGGTCTTGCGGTGGGCGATGTACGCGTAGGCATCGGTCGGTCGCATCGCGGGGTGCAGGTCCGACAAGTACATCTCGGTCGTCAGGCGGGCGATGTCGCCCTTGGCGTACATGGCGTGGATGCTCTGGCACAGGTCGCGCAGGCCCATGCGCTCGTAGCGCGGGAAGGCCGCGACGAACTCCGGCAGGACGCGGCCCATGAGCGCATTGCGGTCGTAGTCGTCCTTGAACTGCTGCAGCGCCGTCAGCAGGGTGTTCCAGCGGCCCTTGGTGATGCCGATGGTGAACATGATGAAGAACGAGTACAGGCCGGTCTTCTCGACCACCACGCCGTGTTCGGCCAGGTACTTGGTGACGATGCTGGCGGGGATGCCCGTCTTGGCGAACTTCCCGGACACGTCGAGCCCCGGGGTGATGATGGTGCTCTTGATCGGGTCGAGCAGGTTGAAGCCCTCGGCGAGGTCGCCGAAGCCGTGCCACTTCTCGCCCGCCTTGAGCACCCAGTCGCCGCTCTTGCCGATGCCTTCGGGCGCGAGCTTGTCGGGGCCCCACACCTTGAACCACCAGTCGCGGCCGAACTCCTTGTCGACCTTGCGCATCGCACGCCGGAAGTCGAGCGACTCGAGGATGCTTTCTTCGACCAGCGCGGGCCCGCCCGGGGCTTCCATCATCGCCGCGGCCACGTCGCACGACGCGATGATCGCGTACTGCGGGCTGGTCGAGGTGTGCATCAGGTAGGCCTCGTTGAACAGGGGCCGGTCGAGCTTTCGGTTCTGGCCGTCCTGCACGAGCACTTGCGAGGCCTGGCTCAAGCCGGCCAGCAGCTTGTGCGTCGACTGGGTGGCAAAGACGAGCTGGTCCTTGGGGCGCGGGCGCTGCCGGCCCATCGAGTGGTACTCGCCGTAGAAGCTGTGGAAGGCGGCGTGCGGCAGCCATGCCTCGTCGAAGTGCAGCGTGTCGATGTAGCCGTCGAGCGAGTGCTTGATCGTCTCGGTGTTGTAGAGCACGCCGTCGTAGGTGCTCTGCGTGATCGTGAGGATGCGCGGCTTGACCTTCAGCGGGTCGACGCCGGCCAGCAGCGGATTGGCGGCGATCTTGCGCTGGATCGTCTCGATGGAGAACTCGCTTTGCGGGATCGGGCCGATGATGCCGTAGTGATTGCGCGTCGGCGTGAGGAACACCGGCACCGCACCGGTCATGATGATCGAGTGCAGGATCGACTTGTGGCAATTGCGGTCCACCACCACCACGTCGCCCGGCGCCACGGCGTGGTGCCACACCATCTTGTTGGAGGTGCTGGTGCCGTTGGTGACGAAGAAGCAGTGGTCGGCGTTGAAGATGCGCGCCGCGTTGCGCTCGCTCGCCGCCACCGGCCCGGTGTGGTCGAGCAGCTGACCGAGTTCCTCGACGGCATTGCAAACGTCGGCGCGCAGCATGTTCTCGCCGAAGAACTGGTGGAACATCTGGCCCACCGGCGACTTCAGGAACGCCACGCCGCCGGAGTGGCCGGGGCAGTGCCAGGAATAGGAGCCGTCGGCAGCGTAATGCGTCAGCGCGCGGAAGAACGGCGGCGGCAGCGAGTCGAGGTAGGTGCGCGCTTCGCGCACGATGTAGCGCGCGATGAATTCCGGCGTGTCCTCGTACATGTGGATAAAGCCGTTCAACTCGCGCAGGATTTCGTTCGGGATATGGCGCGAAGTGCGCGTCTCGCCGTGCAGGAAAATCGGGATTTCCTCGTTGCGGTAGCGGATCTCGTCGACGAAGGCGCGCAGCCGTTCCAGTGCTTCCTGCGATTCCTCGACTATCTCCTCGTCGTCGATGGACAGGATGAAGGCCGACGCGCGGCTCTGCTGCTGGGCGAACGAGGACATGTCGACGAAACTGGTCACGCCCAGCACCTCGAAGCCTTCTTCCTCGATGGCCTTGGCCAGCGCGCGGATGCCCAAGCCGGAGGCGTTCTCGGAACGGAAGTCCTCGTCAATGATGACGACGGGAAAGCGGAATTTCATGGCTATTCCTCACACAAAAGAGGAGGTGGAAAAGAGTCGGGCAACGCAAAAGCGCGCTACTCGCGATGGGGATAAGGGTTGACCAGGCCCTGCATCAGGTCGGCCAGCACGTTGCGCACCTGTTGTTCGTCGCAGCCCATGAGCACGGCGTCTTCCAGCGCGTCCTGTGCCATCTGGCGGATTTCTTCCAGGTTCTCGCGCATCACCTTGTTTTTTTCGGTGCAGGCGATGATCTCGCCCTTGGGGCCGCGCCAGACGATGGTGTCTATACGAGTTTGCATGCGTGTCAGATCTTGGGCAGCGTCACGCCGTGCTGCCCCTGATATTTGCCGCCCCTGTCCTTGTAGGAAGTCTCGCACACGTCGTCGGCGTCGGCCTCGAAGAACAGCACCTGCGCGCAGCCTTCATTGGCGTAGATCTTGGCCGGCAACGGCGTCGTGTTGCTGAATTCCAGGGTCACGTAGCCTTCCCACTCCGGTTCGAACGGCGTCACGTTGACGATGATGCCGCAACGCGCGTAGGTGGACTTGCCGAGGCAGATGGTCAGCACGTTACGCGGGATGCGGAAATATTCCACCGTGCGCGCCAGCGCGAACGAGTTCGGCGGAATGATGCAATAGTCTGCATCCACTTCGACAAACGAATTCGGGTCGAAATTCTTGGGGTCGACGATGGTGCTGTTCAGGTTGGTGAACAGCTTGAATTCGCTGGAGCAGCGGATATCGTAACCGTAACTCGAGGTCCCGTACGACACCAGCTTGTGGCCGTTGGCTTCCTTGACCTGGCCCGGCTCGAACGGGGCTATCATGCCGTGCTGTTCCGCCATCCGGCGTATCCACTTGTCGGATTTGATGCTCATCTTGTAGTTGTGCTAAGTGACTGAAAATGAGGGGGCATTATACGGCGCATGCGCGGGTTTTGTGTGAATTTTGGCGGAGTCCGTCGCGGGCAGGAGGGTGCTGCGGCGGAATTGCTTAATCCTCTTCCTTTTCCTCGTAGACCTTGCGCCGTGCGCGCACCCCTTCCGCCAGCGTTTCCAGTAGCGCCAGGCTGTCCGGCCAGCCGAGGCAGGGGTCGGTGATGGATTTGCCATATTCCAGTTCGCAGCCGTCCAGTTCCTGCCGGCCTTCTTTCAGGTGCGATTCCACCATCAGGCCGAAAATGCGCTGGTCGCCGGCGGCCAGTTGGTTGGCGACGTCCTGCGCCACGTCGATCTGCTTCTTGAACTGCTTGCTGCTGTTGGCGTGCGAGCAGTCGATCATCACGCGCGGCGCCAGGCCTGCCGTACCCAGTTCGCGACAAGCCGCGTCCACGCTGGCGGCATCGTAATTGGGTTGCTTGCCGCCGCGCAGGATCACGTGGCAGTCCTCGTTGCCGGCGGTGGAGACAATCGCCGAGTGGCCGGCCTTGGTCACCGCGAGGAAATGGTGCGGACAGGCGGCGGCCTTGATTGCGTCCACCGCGATGCGGATGTTGCCGTCGGTGCCGTTCTTGAACCCGACCGGGCAGGACAGGCCGGAGGCCAGTTCGCGATGCACCTGGCTCTCGG
>DATFAY010000104.1:0-11719 GCA_035254085.1 Piscinibacter sp. | reverse complement strand
TGGCCTCTTTCTCGCAGACGTCCTTGGCATTGCCCTTCTGGTCCTTGCAGGCGTCCTTGGCCGCCTTGTAGTCGGCCTCGATCTTGTCCTTGGCCGCCTTGAAGTCGTCCTTGCTCATCTTGTCGGCCGCGAAGGCGCCGCCGGCGAGCGCCATCATGGCTGCGACGATCACCGACAGCTTGAGGGGTTGAGTCGTGGTCATGGGGTACTCCTTTCAGTGGAAGTGAGGTATTGGCAATCGGGTCGGAAGAAGCGCGAAGCGCTTCACTCTTCGACGGGCATGCCCTCGAAATGCATGCCTTCGAAGTTGCCGAGCGAATCGATCTCCCGAGTCGCTCGCCGCATCTGGAACCAGGTCCACGCAGCCGCGATGAGCGGCGGACCGAGCGCCAGAAACAGGATCAAAACGCTGCGCATGGTGACTCCCTGGTCTGAACAACACTGAAGGGAGTATCGATAGCGAGGCAGGGGTCGGCGAAGCAGACGCCGCCGCGACGGGGCGTAGTTCTTCTCCTACGCTTTTTGATACACGGGGTTGCTGCCGCGTTGGTCCCGGGTCACGCCGGGTTGGGTCTGGCCGCGTCGCTGTGTAGGATATGCCTGACGCGTTCGCACGCCTTCGACCGATGGAAGAGCCATTGACCTTGCGACACACTGGAAACAAAGCTCAGTGTCGTCCGCTTCCTCTCCCGCGTGTCCGCGCCCTTGGCACGCCGGTCGGGCGCCGCGGCCCCTGTGGAGTTCCATGCCCTTCCCGATCGACGCAGTCATGGCGCACTTGAGAACCTACATCGTTGAGGACAGCCCGGTCATCCGCGAGAACCTGATCGCGACGCTGGAGGAGATGGTGCCCGTCGAGGTCATCGGCACGGCCGAGGACGAAACCAGCGCCGCGCAGTGGCTGGGCAAGCCCGACAACGCGTGCGACCTCGTCATCATCGACATCTTCCTCAAGAGCGGCTCGGGCCTGGGCGTGCTGCAAACGGCGCGCCAGGCGGCTGCCGCGCGCAAGCTGGTGGTGCTCAGCAACTACGCGACGCCCGACATGCGCCGCAAGTGCCTGCAGCTGGGGGCCGACAAGGTGTTCGACAAGTCCAACGAGATCGACGGCCTGATCAGCTACTGCGCGCGCCTGGCGTCCGGCGAAGACAGCACCAGCGGCTTCGGGCAGCTGCAGTCCTAGCTTCGGGCACGGCCGAGCGTCGGCGCTTCCAGCGCGATCGGGCCTACTGGATCAGGCCGTTCTTCAGCGCGTAGTACGTCAAGTCGCTGTTCGACGCGAGCTTCATCTTTTCCATCACGCGGGTGCGATACGTGCTGACCGTCTTCACGCTCAAGGACATGCTGTCGGCCATATGGCCGATCGTCTCGCCCTTGGCCAGGCGCAGGAAGACCTGGAACTCGCGCTCCGAGAGCTGCTCATGAGGCGGCTTGTCGCCCGCGCCCGACAGGCCGTCGGCCAGCAGCTCGGCCACGCCCGGCGTGATGTACTTGCGCCCGCGGTGCACGGTGCGGATCGCCTTCACGATCTCTTCGGGATCGCATTCCTTGTTGAGATAGCCGCTCGCGCCCTGGCGCAGCAGCGTCGTCGCGTAGTGCTCCTCCGGAAAGCCCGAGAGGATGAGCACCGGCAGTTCGGGCGCGCGCGCCTTGATCGCCGCCAGCGCATCGACGCCGCTCTGGTCGGGCATCGACAGGTCCATCAACAGCACGTCGACGTCGCCCTTGCGGACGAGGTCGAGCGCTTCGCGCCCGTTCGCGGCCTCGCCCGTCACCTTCAGGTCGACCTGATCGGCGAAGTACTGGCGCAGCCCCGCGCGCACAATGGCATGGTCATCGACGATGGCAACTCGGATCATGGCGTTCGACTCCCCATGGCGGAAAAGCCAGTGTAGATGCAAGACAAATCCCTCGACATCCTGTTGCGTTTGAAGCGCAGCCCGTTCGTCTTCCCGTTGGCGGCGCTGGCGGCGCTCGCCATGATCTTCATCAGCGAGGCAGCCTACTACCAGTCCACGCGCGCCATGACCGGGCTGGGCACCATGGCCACGGCGCGCGACCACCTGATGAACCTGTCGCGGCGCATCGTCGACGCCGAGACCGGCGAGCGCGGCTACCTGCTGACCGGTCGGCGCGAGTACCTCGACCCGTACCGCCACGCGTCGGCCGACATCGACCATTCGCTGCAATGGCTGCGCGGCTATTACGCCGCGGCGCCGGCGCAGGCCCAGGCCATGCAGCGGCTGCAGGTCCTGGTGCAGCGCAAGCTCTCCGAGCTCGACGCCAGCATGCACCTGTACGACGAAGGCAAGACCGAAGCGTGGCGCACGGTCCTGCTCACGGACATCGGCAAGGAGCAGATGGACGAGATCCGCGGCGTCGCCAACCAGCTGCTGGCCGAGGAGACGCGCAAGGACGCGGCCGGCCGCAAGGACGTCTACGACACGCTGCTGCTCAACCGCATCGGTGTGGCCGCGATGAGCGCGATCAGCCTGCTCGCGCTGGCCATGTACCTGCGCCAGACTGCCGCGCTCGAGGCACACCGGCGCGAGCGCCAGGAAGCGATCGAGGCGGAGCGCGATCAACTCGAGCGCGAGGTCGTTCGCCGCACGGCGCAGCTCACCGACCTGGCCCAGCAGCTCACCGAGCTCGCCCACCACCTGCAGACCGCGCGCGAGGACGAGCGCAGCCGGCTGGCGCGCGAGCTGCACGACGAGCTGGGCGCGCTGCTGACCGCGGCCAAGCTGGACGCCGCGCGCATCAAGTCCAGGCTCGGGCAGAACGCCCCCGAGGCCGTCGAGCGCCTCAACCATCTCAACGAGATCCTCAACAACGGCATCGCGTTGAAGCGCCGCATCATCGAGGACCTGCGCCCTTCGTCGCTCGCCAACCTCGGGCTGATCGCGGCGCTGGAGATCCAGGCACGCGAGTTCGGCGAACGCACCGGCATCGAGGTCGACTGCCGGCTCGAGCCGGTCAAGCTGCGGCCCTCCGGCGACCTCACCGCCTATCGACTGGTGCAGGAGGCTTTCACCAACATCGCCAAGTACGCACAAGCGCGCCGCGTGGAGGTGACGCTGTGCGGCGACGCCGGCACGGCCCAAGTGTGCGTGCGCGACGACGGCGTCGGCTTCGATCCAGGCGAGCGCCGCCCGTCGGCGCACGGCCTGCTGGGCATGCGCTACCGGGTCGAGGCCGAAGGCGGCAAGTTCTGGCTCGAGTCGACGCCCGGGCGCGGCACCGTGATCCGCGCCAGCCTGCCGCTGGCCACCTGAGCATCCGACCCAGGCCGGGTCGGCCCACATGCCGGCCCCGCGTCGGTGCCGTCCTACACGATCGCGCTCGTCTTGCCGACAACGCGACCCGTCGGCCTCTCATGGCTCGCGCCTTCGCGCGTCCCTAAGCTTCTCTCATCGCACGGCACCCCGGCGCCCAGCGGCGCCCGGTGTCCCGCACAAGACCCGACAAAAGGAGCGAGAGACATGCTGCACTACGCCGTCGTCTTCTTCGTCATCGCGCTCGTCGCTGCGTTGTTCGGCTTCGGCGGCATCGCCGCCAGCGCCGCCGGCATCGCGAAGATCCTGTTCGTGCTGTTCGCCATCCTCGCAGTGGCGAGCTTCCTCTTCGGCCTGATCAAGAAACCGTAGTGACGTCCGCGCCACTGCCGTTCGCCGCGCCCTCACTTCCTCCACCGAAAGGACCTTCCGATGATCGCCACCAACAAGCCGTTCCAATCCGCCAACAACCTCGCCGACCAGGCCGGGCAGAGCGCGGACACCATGATCAAGACGACGCAGCGCGCCACCAACGAGGCGCTCGATTCGCTGTCCGACAAGGTCCAGGACGTGAAGGACCAGGCGACCCCGGTGCTCAACCGCGTTGCGGCCAAGGCCGAGGAACTGGCCCGCCGCAGCGCCGACGCCATGCGCGAGAGCTCCGAGCAGATCAAGGAGCGCGCGCTGCGCGCCTCGGACATGACCGTGGGCTACATCAAGGACGAGCCGGTCAAGTCCATCCTGATCGCGGCCGCGGCCGGCGCGGCGCTGATGGCGCTCGTGAGCCTGCTCGCGCGCAATCGCGACTGAGCACGTTCGGCCTTGTCGTCCCGAGGGTTCACCGCGGCGCGGTGAACCCCTTCTTTCACCTGCTCGCCGGTGGCTGCCATGATCCATCCCCTGTTTCGCCTGCTGGTGTCGGAGCCTCAACTGCTCGCCGACCACGTCGAGGCCTATTCGGAATTGGTGGCCGAGGAGGTCGGCGCCGTCGCGACGCAATGGAAGAAGCGCGCCGCCTTGCACGCACTGTCGCTCGTGGGCATCGTCGTCGCCGCGGTGATGATCGGCGTGGCGCTGCTGCTGTGGGCGGCCATCCCGGTCGACTCGATGAACGCGCCCTGGGCATTGATCGTCGTGCCCGCGGTGTTCCTCGGGCTGGCGCTGTGGGCGCACTTCGCCGCGCGCGCCCCGATGGCCGAGCACGGCTTCAAGACCATCCGAGAGCAACTCTCGGCTGACGCGGCGATGCTGCGCAGCGTCACCGCGCCATGAGCGCCGGCCCGCGCGGCGACGCCTCCGACTCCGAGGAGGCAGGCGACGATGGCAAAGGCAGTCAGCCATCGGCCGCCCAGCGCCTGGCGCAGTCGCGCGAGCGCATGCGGCAGTGGATGCTGCACGGCGACGGCCGGCACGAGGCACGCCGGCGCGCCGCGGCGGCCGAGGCGCAGGGGCAGCGTCCCGCCTTCCTCGATCGCCTGCGCTCGTTGCCGGTGGTGGGCGTGGTGGCCGATGCGATCGCCGCATGGTGGTCGCACCACCCGCTGCACGGTGCCGCCACGCTCGCCGAGAGCGTCGCTCACGACACGCTCGGTCCGCTCGTGCGGCGCCATCCGGTCGCGGTGCTCGCGCTGGCGTTTGCCGCCGGTGCTGCCGCGGTTCGCTGGCGCCCGTGGCGCTGGGTCGTCAAGCCTGCGATCTTCGGCGGGCTGGCTTCGCAGGTGATTTCGCATCTCGTTTCCGAGATGCCGATCGAGTCGTGGGTCGACGCGATGACCGCGTTCTCGCGCAATCACGAGGACGCCGCCGCCCCGGCATCGCCCCAGGCCTCGGGCGACGCCATGGCAGCCGAGCCTTCGCGCGAGCCCGAGCCTGCCATGCCCGGTTGATGCGGCGCCGTCCTACATGCCGAGGCGTGGCGCTCCGATGGATCGCGCGGGCCGGCGACCCTAGAGTTGCCTCATCGGCCGCGAGGCGCCTGGCGCCTGCCTGCGGCCCGTCACGGAAGGATTCGCCATGCTGAAGTGGGCCCTGATCTTTGCGCTCATCGCCATCGTCGCAGGCGTGTTCGGCTTCACCGGCATCGCCGCCGGCGCGGCCAGCATCGCGAAGTTCCTGTTCGTCCTCTGTCTGGTCGTGTTCATCGTGCTCATCGCGCTGGCCTTGCTGGGCATCGGCGCGACTCGAAAGCGCTGAACGACCCCCTTGCGAAGGAATCCTGCATGAATGCGAGCCCGCAGCGCCTGGTCCTGAACGACGATGCCATCGACGCCGCGCGTCGCAGCCTCGACGAGGGTGCCGTCACGCCCAGCTACGGGCCCTGGCGTGACGACGTGGTGCGGCTGCTCAACGGCGCGCTCGCCACCGAGTTGGTCTGCGTGCTGCGCTACAAGCGCCACTACTTCACCGCGCACGGCATGGATTCGCCGCGCGTGGCGGAGGAATTCCTCGAGCACGCGAATGCCGAGGCCGGACACGCCGACCGCATCGCCGAACGCATCGTGCAGCTCGGCGGCGAACCCGATTTCTCGCCCGACACGCTGCTCGCGCGCAGCCACGCGGAGTACGACGCATCCGATGACCTGCGCGCCATGGTGCGCGCCAACCTCGTGGCCGAGCGCGTGGCCGTCGAGACCTATCGCCAGATGATCCAGCTGATCGGCGACAAGGACCCGACCACGCGGCGGCTGCTCGAGACCATCCTCGTCGACGAGGAAGAGCATGCCGAGGACATGAAGGACCTGCTCGAGGAATGAGCCTTGTTCGGCTCGGCCCCTCGGGTGGTGGGGCTGGATCAGCCGTGGTCGACCGCCCGTTTACGAGTCACTTTTCCAACCATCCAACAGGAGAACCACCATGCTTGCACGTTCCACGCTCGCCGCTGCCGCTGCAGCCGTCCTTTCCGCCGCCGCCCTCGTCGTCCTGCCGGGTTGCTCCGTGGTGCGTGGACAGGAGACCGTCGGCTCCTATGTCGACGACGCCACCATCACGACGCAGGTCAAGGCCCGCATGGTCGACAACAAGGATGTCGACGCCGGCGCCATCAAGGTCGAGACGCTGAACGGCACCGTGATGCTGTCGGGCTTCGCCAAGAACGAGAAGGAGCGCGCGACCGCTGAAAGCATCGCGCGCAACGTGAACGGCGTGAAGACGGTCAAGAACGAGATCGCGATCCGGCCGTAACACGGCCCCCCAGTCGCTGCGCTCCTGCCCCCGAGGGGCGCCGCCCATCGGGCCGGCGGAGCCGGACCCTGGGGCGTGGCTTGAGGGGCGCTGCGCTGCGCTTGCGGTGTGACGCCAACGAAAAAGGCCCGCTGGTGCGGGCCTTTTTCTTCGCGCTGTCGCGGCTGCCTGTTCAGCGGCTGAAGCCGCCGCTGCGGGGGCGCTGCGGCTTGAAGCCGGGCTTGCCTGCGGGACGAGGGGCGGGCTTGCCGGCGTCGCGGCGGGGGGCGAAGGCGTCGCCGCCCGCCTTGCGATCGAAGGCGTGCTGCGGCGCGCTGTCGCGTCGTTCGAACGGGCTGGCGTCCCGATGCGCGGGGGCGCCATGGTCGCGCCGCGGCGCGAAGCCGTCGTCGCGCCGCGGCGCGAAGGGCTTGCCGCCGAAGCGCTTGGCGCCGTCGTTGCCGCGGCCGAAGCCCTTGCCGGCGAACTTGCCTTCGGGGCGCGGGGCGAACATCTTGGGCTCGGGCGACTTGGGCTCCAGGCCCGCCACGGTCGCCACCGGGATGTTCTGCGTCGTGAAGTGCTGGATGCGGCGGATCATGCCCGCGTCCATGCGCTCGGCCAGCGTCACCGCCAGGCCGTTGCGCCCGGCGCGGCCGGTGCGGCCGATGCGGTGCACGTAGTCCTCCGCCTTCATCGGCAGGCCGTAGTTGATGACGTGGCTGATCGTGGGCACGTCGATGCCCCGCGCGGCGACGTCGGTGGCCACCAGCACGCGCAGGTGCTTGGTGCGCAGGCCCTGCAGCACGCGGTTGCGCCGGCCCTGCGGCATGCCGCCGTGCAGCGAGGCCACCTGGTGACCCATGTCCGCGAGGCGATCGGCCAGCCAGTCGGCATCGCGCTGCGTGCTCGTGAAGACCACCGCCTGCTCCATGGTGCGCTCGGTGAGGATGTGGTCGAGCAGCGCGTTCTTGTGCGTGGGGTTGTCGGCCCAGTGCAGGCGCTGCTCGATGTTCTCGTGTGTGTCGGTGTGCGAGGCGACGTCGATGCGGCGCGCGTCGCGCAGCAGGTTCTGCGCGAGGCGGCCGACGTGGCCGGCGAAGGTGGCGCTGTACATCAGCGTCTGGCGCTCGGCGGGCACGTGGTCGGCGATGGTCTGGATGTCGTCGATGAAGCCCATGTCGAGCATGCGGTCGGCCTCGTCGAGCACGAGCACCTCGACATGGTCGAGCACCGCCTTGCCGGTCTGCAGGTGATCCAGCAGTCGGCCCGGGGTGGAGATGAGGATGTCCAGCGGACCGCGCAGTGCCTTGATCTGCGCCGGGTACGGCACGCCGCCGACCACCGTGGCCACGCGCAGGCCCTGGACATGGCGGCCGTAGGTGTCGGCGGCCTTGGCCACCTGGATGGCGAGCTCGCGCGTGGGCGTGAGCACGAGGATGCGCGGGCCGTAGACCACGCCCTTCTCGCGGCGCTTGGTGTTGTCGCCGCGCGCGGCGAGGACGCGCTGCAGCGCGGGCAGGATGAACGAGGCGGTCTTGCCGCTGCCCGTGCTGGCCGAGACCATCAGGTCATGGCCCTCCAGCGCCGGCGGGATCGCCTGCGCCTGGACTTCGGTGGCATTGTCGTAGCCGGAGTCGGCGACGGCCTTGATGAGGGCGTCGTGCAGGCCCAGGGTTTGGAAACTCATGATTCTCTTTCGATGAAACGGTGCCCCGGCGCCGCTTCTTCGGCGCGCAAAAGGACACCCGCCAGCCCATGGAGGGCTCGCTCGGTCAGGTCGCCGGGAGAGCGTTCGGGGGAACAGTCAAAGCGACGGCATCGCCGCCAACCATTGCCCGCAACGGGAGATCAAGACCCAGCCGCACGGCCATGAATGGGTCCGCGGGAAGGCTCGAAAGAGGTCAGAGGGGATGAACGAAACGCCGACCCGTAAGCCGGCGAATCGCGAATTGTACCTCATGCGGGTTTTCCTGCATGAATGGCAGATCCCCGAGGGCGGGTCAGCAGCGCTACACTCGCCGCCCGGTCGGCAGTTCACCCAGGCGTTGCCGCGCACTCCGGTGCGAGCTAAACCTGCCCATCTCCTCGGCCCGCCAGGTCACCCTTGTGATGCGCCCGGCTGGAAGACGGCAACCCCCAGTGCCTCGTTGCGAGGTTGGCGCATGAGCAACGGAGACCGTTCATGCCTCGTCAGACCATTCCGCTCCACGCGGACGACATTTCTTCCTTCGCCAAGGCGCTGGGGCGCCAGCTGAGCGACTGCCTCGACAAGGAGCCTCGCCCACCCGGGCATCTGCAGTTGCTCAACATGCTGGCGCGCGCCGCCGGCCATCGCAATTTCCAGAGCCTGCGGGCGGTGCCGGCCGAAGGCCCGGTGGCGCGCGCCGGCGCACAGGCCCCGGCGGCCGAGGCGCCGTGCGAGCTCAGCGACACCGCGGTCAAGGCCCTTCGCCACTACGACGCAAAGGGTCGCCTCACGCGCTGGCCGATCAAGTACAGCGTGCAGCGGCTGATGCTGTGGGGCCTGTGGATGCGCTTCGACACGCGCCGCCGCTACAGCGAGCGCGAGGTCAACGAGCTGCTCAACGCCTGGCACCTGTTCGGCGACCACTGCACCCTGCGCCGCGAGCTCGTCAACATGAAGCTGCTGGAGCGCCGCAGCGACGGGTCGCAATACCGCAAGGTGCCCGCTCGCGCGCCGGCCGAGGCCGCCGCGATGCTGCGCGCGCTGCGCCAGCGCACGACCGTGGACGCACCGCGCCGGCCCGGGGCCTGAGGCCGCACCGGTCACTTGCCGAGCAGGTGCTCGCGGTAGTACACGAGTTCGTCGATCGACTCGTGGATGTCGGCGAGCGCGGTGTGCGCCTGCGCCTTCTTGAAGCCGGCCATGATCTCCGGCTTCCAGCGCCGCGCCAGCTCCTTGAGCGTGCTCACGTCCAGGTTGCGGTAGTGGAAGAAGGCTTCCAGCTTGGGCATGTAGTTGGCGAGGAAGCGCCGGTCCTGGCAGATGCTGTTGCCGCACATCGGCGACTTGCCCGAAGGCACATGGCGCTTGAGGAACTCGATGACCTGAGCCTCGGCCTGCGCCTCGTCGACGGTGGAGGCCTTCACGCGCTCGGTGAGCCCGCTCTTGCCGTGCGTGCCCTTGTTCCACGCGTCCATCGCGTCCAGCGTGGCGTCGCTCTGATGCACCGCGAACACCGGCCCTTCCACGCGCATCGCAAGCTGCGGGTCGGTCACGACCACCGCGATCTCGATGATGCGGTCGCGGTCGGGGTAGAGGCCGGTCATCTCCAGGTCGATCCAGACCAGGTTCTGATCACTGGCGGCAAGCATGTTCTCGGGCATCGCGGTTATCTCCTTGCGGGCATTCTCGCAGGCCGGGCGGCCCTACACTGCGGGCCATGAGTCCGTCGCTGTTGTCCCTGGTGTTCGTGGCCGCGCTGCTGGCATCGCTGCTGGTCAAGCTGTGGCTGGCGACGCGCCAGATCCGCCACGTATCGACGCACCGCGACGCGGTTCCGGCGCCCTTTGCCGAGCGGGTCACGCTCGAGGCGCACCGCAAGGCCGCCGACTACACCGTCGCCAAGCTGCGCTTCGGCCTGCTGACCATGGCGTTCGGCACGGTGGTGCTCGTGGGGTGGACGCTGCTGGGCGGGCTGGACGCGCTCAACGGCGCCGTGCGCGAGGCGGTGCAACCGCGCTGGGGCACCCTCGCCTACGAGGTGGCGCTGGTGATCGCCTTTTCGCTGATCGGCGCCCTGCTGGACCTGCCCTTCGAGGCCTACGCCACCTTCCGGCTGGAGCAGCGCTTCGGCTACAACCGCATCACGCCCCGGCTGTTCGTGCTGGACCTGCTGCGCAACACCGCCATCGGCCTGGCCCTGGGCGTGCCCATCCTGGCGCTGGTGTTCTGGCTGATGAGCGTCGCCGGCACGCTGTGGTGGCTGTGGGCCTGGTTCGCCTGGGCCGGCTACGCGCTGCTGATGCAGGTCGTCTATCCGCTGGTGATCGCGCCGCTGTACAACAAGTTCGAGCCCCTGGCCGACGAGACGCTGGATGCGCGCGTGCGCGCGCTGATGAGCCGCTGCGGCTTCGCGCTGAAGGGCCTGTTCGTGATGGACGGCAGCAAGCGCTCCGCGCACTCGAACGCCTACTTCACCGGCATCGGCGCCTCCAAGCGCGTGGTCTTCTACGACACGCTGGTGCGCCAGCTCACACCGCCCGAACTCGAGGCGGTGCTCGCCCACGAGCTCGGCCACTTCAAGCTCAAGCACGTGCAAAAAGGCATGGTGCTGATGTTCGCGCTGAGCCTGGCCGGCCTGGCGCTGCTCGGCTGGGTGTCGACGCAGGCTTGGTTCTATCTTGCCTTCGGGGTGCAGCCATCGATGCAGAGCTCGAACAACGCGGTGGCGCTGATCCTGTTGGCGCTCGTGGTTCCGGTGTTCGGCTTCTTCGTGCAGCCGCTGCTGGCGCGCTTTTCCCGCAAGCACGAATTCGAGGCCGACGCCTATGCCTGCGCCAAGGCCGACGGGCGCGAGCTGGCGGCGGCCCTGCTCAAGCTGCACCAGGACAACGCGTCCACGCTCACGCCCGATCCGCTGTACGTTCGCTTCTACTACTCGCATCCGCCGGCCAGCGAACGCCTGGCCGCCCTGCCCCAGTCGCCAACTCCTCAAGCGGGGTGACCTCATGACGAACTTGCTTCACCGCCAGTGCCAGGCCCTGGAAGGCGCATCGCCGATGAGCCAGGCCGAGATCGACAGCCACCTCCACGAAGTGAACGGCTGGCATCTCAATCAAGGCGCGATCGAGAAGACCTTCACCTTCAAGGATTTCCTCGAGACCATGGCCTTCATCAACGCCGTCGCGTGGATCTGCCACACCGAGGACCATCATCCGGACGCCTCCTTCGGCTACAACCGCTGCGTGCTGCGCTTCAACACGCACTCGGTGGGCGGCGTGTCGATCAACGACTTCATCTGCGCGGCGAAGGTGAACGCGCTGGCCGCCTTTGTTGCCTGAGCCGCCGCCGCGTGGCAGGGCGCCCGCCGCGCGGCGGGCATCATCGGCGAGGCCATCTTGAGCAAGGCGCTGGGGCCCGACGACGGCCTGGACCTCGGCCTCGTCGTCGCAGGCTATGGCCGGCACTACGTCGTCGAGACACCCGAAGGCCGGCGGCTCATCTGCCATCCGCGCGGCAAGAAGAGCGACTGCGTGGTGGGCGACCGCGTGCGCTGGCAGACCGCCGGCGACGAGGGCGTGATCGAGCACGTCGAGCC